>JBBQWL010000011.1:0-141162 GCA_038210625.1 Chitinophagales bacterium
ATCGATTTTGTTTAGTACCCGAAGTTCCTGCACCCACTTTATAATCACTTTGCGAAAGTTGCTCTTTTTTGAAATTCAACCGGAGTAAGACCCGTTTTATTTTTAAATAAAGTGCTAAATGAGCACGGACTTTCAAATCCAACGGAGAAGCAGGTTTCGGCAACCGGCATCCCTTTTTTCAAGTTGCTTTTAGATGCGGCTATGCGCTTGTTTATTAAATATTGTTTGGGCGTAAGGCCGTAATACTTTTTAAAAAGACGAAGCAAATGAAATTTTGACGTATGTTGGGTACGGGATAACAAATTCAGGTTCAATTCTTTTTCAAAGTTATCTTCAATAAAATTTCTAATTCGAATAGCCGTCTCCAATTGTACCTCGTTTGAAAAAAGCGTACGCCTGATCCGGTTCATTTCTGTCTGATAAAAATTCATCTGGTTGCTTATTTTATATGATCGTAACTGCTGTTCAACAGGGGTTGCATAATTAACCTTCCTTCTATTGTGCCGGATTGTTATTGATCTTTCGCCAACGGCTCGTCCAGGAATTGATTGATCATAGAAATGGTTGCAGCGATTAAAGTACTGTTTTGTGGGGTTGTTAGTTCTCCGATATAATCTCCATGTCCGCCAGGAATAATGGCGAGTCGTGAATTGGAAATAAATCGGTGCATTTGCACGGCATGCTCCGGCGTTGCAACATCCCGGTCGCCAAGAATGATCAATGCAGGTGACTTAATTGATTTGATTTCATCGTCTGAAATATCTGGAAAGTCCAGCATCCTTGCAATATCTCTTTCATACATCCGGTGAAGCGCATTGGTATCAGGATTGATTTCTAAAAAAGCATCCTTGTATGGTTGAGGCATACCTTCAAATGTTGGTGTAGACATCATCGGCCAGAACCAGCCAGGAGCGCCTGCCTTTTTGTAAAAAGTAGAAGCTACAATTATTTTGTTCGTCATTTCAGGATGCCGGATGGCGAACTGAAGTGTAGTGCTTGCGCCGTTGCTAAAACCAAAGATATCCGCTTTGCTGATGTTTAATTGCTTTAACAAAGTGGCGATATCATCTGCATCCTGCTTAAAACTTAGCGGTCTGTCAATGTCCGCTGTGTGGCCGTGTGCCTGCATCTCCACCGCAATTACATGGCAGCTTTTTGCAAACTCCTGTATTACCCGCCCAAAAGTTGTGTGAATGGTTGAGCCGCCGCCATGAATCAATACCAGCGGTTTACCTGCACCATACATTTCATAATACATTTTCAATCCGTTTACGGCAGCATAGCCGCTAGTGCTATGCTGCTTCGTTTCATTGTTGTTATTCGTTTGAACAGTCATGGTCGTTTTATTTGAATTATGACAGCTTGAAATTAACAAAGCCACCAGCGTTATTGTAATGGTAGTCCTGATTATCTGGCCAATATTCATGGCAGCCCCTTCGTTTGGTTTTGTATTGCCACAAAAAGTGGTACCTAATTTAATTATAAATGCCCTAATCACAAGTCAAGATAAATCAAAGGATGTTTGCAGACACTTTCGCCGTTTTATGGTTTGATGCACGGTCGGGTTTTAACAGGAATGTATATTGTTAGATTTTTCTGTTTAAAAGCGATTTACATTCTTTATTAGAATGCTTCTTTCAATCACACTATTTATTTTATTACTTAACCCGGGCACGGTTGTTTCACTTACAACTAATTCATGCAGCACTGCTTTTTGTATCCATCCACCAGCAAGGTCCTTGTAGATATCCCCCCAATAATGAGAGCTGCCTTTGGTGGGCACTTCCATAGTTGGCATCGGTTTCACCAACATATAAAAAGAACTTTTTCCGGAATCATATTCAATGATGGCACAGCTTTTATCATTGATCAACCCAAGCCCTTTAAAAGAAAGTGTTATTTCCCCATTTTTAAAATAAGACCCTTCTCCAATATTGCTCCCTGAGCTTACCTTTGGTTGAGAGAACGATGCCGCATGCACAATTTTATCGCCAATATATTTCAACTTCTGAACGCCACTGTCGTTTGCTGTCTTTTCTGCAAAAACACTCATGGTATGAAAATCTATAAAGGCGTTGTACACATGATAGGTATTTTCAACAGCCAGGCTCTTTCCATCCTGGTCCGAAAGTTTTTCAAATTTACTGTGGTCAATACCCAGCACGTCTCCCTTTTTATCACCAGGATCTTCGGACAGCGAAAAATAATATTTCCAGTTGGCAAGTGAAGGGATCGATACCTCCGGAGCCGTATCTATTTTAACAGTAAACCGCAGGCAGGTATATTCATCCCCTTTTGAAGAGTTAGCAGCAGCAGGCACACAGCGCAGAAATAAACGATAGACATCTGTTCCCTGGATAGTTCCATCCAAGGCGTGCTTTTGTAATGTTGATTCCATCTCATAATACTGTGTATCCTTAGCTGGTAGAGGAATTAAATTAAATTGCTGATGTAATATTTTTTTTGCGGTTTGCTGGGCTGATAAATAACACAATGGTAAAACCAGCAGCAGCGCTACTATGAAAGGTTTACAAATTACTTTTTTCATGACATTTTTTTAACTGATCGTTATTGCATGCCTATAAAAATACTACACTTTAATTAACACTGGTAGTGTACTTCAACATAATTTTTAAGGCGTACTGACAGGGCTATTTGTAGATTTAATCGAACAAATAACGTGACTATTTACAGCGCCTTCGCCCAAAGCCATTGAAAGATACATTGCTGCGAATAAGAGCATGAGCCGATACCATTACATCTTTTCTGGTAAAGAAACTTTTTTACTGTATAACTAAACGCACCAGATTGTAATTTATACATTGAAAACGTGAGCTCTGATGAGAACTCAAATATTGGGGTCGAAATTATTGGACTTTCTTGAAGACAATCTTTGTCATTTCTGAATTAAGTGTGAGCTCTAAATATTCTTTGGTTTTAATGCATTCGAGCACTTTTTTATAGAGGTATGCTTTTGAATCGTCTGTTATATTCTCATAGCCCAAAGACCCGGTTTTTGGATGAACAAACATCAAAAAAACGCTTTCATCCCTGATAATTAAAAGGAAGTAGAATCGAAAACCTCCTTTCCCGTTAATTCGCTTTTTAATATAGGGAGTATCAATGCTATTATTTAGCCGGGAGCCCGAACAGAGCTCCTGTACGCTCTTGCCAAAGAAATAATCTATTATATCACCCTCAATAGAATTGTAGGAGTTTTTAGATTTAAGTTTTTCGAACTCAACCTTAAACTCAGCAAGGCAATAGATATTCATTAAATTAATGACAGTTGTTTTGTAGTGTCTTTAAAATCGGATATTTCTGGCAAAAAGAAAAAGACTGATTCTAGATCCTGATAAGATTCTTTCAAATCATCTATGGCATTTTTGAATTTACTTATTTCATCTTTTGCTATTCCCTTAGAGCGAATATTATTTAGGGAAACATATTGTTTGATAAGTGTAGAGTGAGCATCTTTAATCGATGCAATCAAATCATTCATTAATAAAAGGCTTTCTTCATCTACACCATTCAACCAGGTTAATCGCTCAATCCTTTCATTTATTGAATTTATTTTTACAGTTTTTTCAATGAACAGGTTTTTGAATTCCAGTATAGCATCTAAAAGTATGTTTACTTTTTCTTCATTTAAAAAACCTTTCTTTTCTTCAAAAGAAAAATTTCTTACACGTGAAAAAGTGTTGGTGATTTCAGATTTTAATGTCAAAGACTCCATGATTTTGTTATATTAAATACTAAATTAAACAAATTAATTTACAAGCTCTTTACACCATACGAGTTTTCTGCCAACCGGATGTACTTAATAGTAAATTTCATTCCTGCACCATTGGAAATGTTTATCCTATTCTAGTGATCTTCAATAATAAATTTATTAACACGTTCTTCCAACCTATCTAAATATAAAACTTGTTTTTTTGACATTTTAAATTTTACCTTCTGAGATTTGATAAATGTGCTAAATTTTTTCTTCCCGTATATTGGATCTTCCGAATCATTAATTCTAATACCAATTCCTTCAACCAATAACTTTTCAAAAGCCTCCGTAGAATTATGTTCGCCCCCACTCAAATAGTTAAAAATTGATTTGAAGCTTTCAAAAAACTATCTTCGCAATACTTCGCATAAATATTCAGAAACATAACCATCACTTTTTTGGCAAAAAATTGACAAAGTCCTAAAATATTCGAGGTTATTTTTCTTTACGCCACTATCGGCAATTTTATCAATCAAAGTAAACACACATTTATCACTACTCTTTTTAAAAATGGTTTTAGCATTGTTTTGAATTAGTCTCAGATCCAACTTATGCCTTACCATCCAACACGCATCAATTGAATCAATTTTGTATTGACATTTTGCCGTTGTAAAACTGTAGCTAATAAACAACAACAGAGTTAATCCTATTTTTTTCATTCTTTTTCTTTGTGTCGTTAAAAAATTGAACTTAAGTTTATTCATGCCCTGAGTTGGTTTTTGCTTCCGTGGTCTGTGTCCTTCTTCCCTCCGTGTCTTCCACCCAAAAAATTCCCAGGCAACTATCTGCACAAACACCAAGTCAACCTTACCCCTGCCGCATCTGCCGGTATTTCAAAGGGCTTTCACGCATGATACTTTTAAATACCCGGTTAAAAAATGGGGTATGATTGAATCCCACTTCATAGGCTACCTGGTCAACCGTTTTTTCGGTAAAGGCCAGTGCCTTGCAGGCTTTATTTACCCGGTATTCGTGCAATGCTTTTTTAAAGGGCTTACCGGTATGCTGTTTAAAAAACCTGCAAAAAGACGAGTCTGTCATGGATACCATTTTTGCCACTGTGGCGGTATCAATTTCCTTTGTATAGTTCCTGGCCAGATAATCGTACACGGCTTCTATTCGCTGGCTTTGGGTGGTATTTAAATTATAGCCCGACTCCACGCCCAATACACAAAATTGTTTTTGAGAAAGCCCTTCCAATAGTTCAAGAAAAAGCAATAATTTTTTTGCCGGCATCGCTTTTACTATACTATGAAATAAATCAACCAGCTCCTTTTTATCATTATCAAATGTATACACAACCGCTTCCTTTGCCGCATGCAGTAAATGATGGATGGACATAAATTCTGCAAAACCGGAATTTAAGAGGGTCATTTTTTCGGGCGCAATCTGTAGTACAATTTCATGATAATCTTCACATTCAAAATCATTGTCAAAACTTTTATGGGGGATATTGGAATACATCAATATCACTACGCCATCGGTATATTCAAACACTTTGTTGCCAATATTCAGGCGGCCCTTTCCTTCAGGAATACACACCAGTTCAATCTCAGGATGGTAATGCCAGCTTTTAGTATTGCAGGTATCAAGGCCTTTGTTATTATGGATGGTTAATGAATACGCAGCATTGGGTTCAATGGTTTCTTTAAAAAGTTTTTTCACTATTTATGCTAATAAAACGCTTGTTATTTTTATTAGCAGCAAATTTAGTATAGACATTGGAACAAGTACTGACATTTTCTACGGTAAAGGCAGGCTATTTTTACAGCATAAATACGGATAACAGCATTTGTAAAATTTTTTAGATGACAGCACTTATAAAAAACAGGATAGCAGTGTCGGGTTTGTTTTTAATCAATGGCTTTTTGTACGCCAGCTGGACCTCCCGGCTTCCGGAATTGCAAAAACAGTTTGGCATCAACAACGCAGCATTGGGTACTGTGCTTTTTTGTATTGCTTTAGGTTCTATGATTGCCATGCCCGTTTCGGGTTGGCTGGCCTCAAAATTTGGTTCAGCTAAAATGACTATTTTGTGGTCAGCCTTATTTATTTTGAGTGTACCGTTCATTGCTATGTTTCAAAATATCTGGACTGTCCGATTGATGTTTTTTGTATTTGGTATTTGTACCGGCAGTATGGATATTACCATGAACGGACAAGCCGTATTAGTAGAGCGGTTGTGGGGCAAATCTATATTTTCCTCGTTTCACGCCATATTTAGTATTGGTATGACGTTGGGTGCCGTTTCGGGCTCCCTCTTTTCAAAAAACAGTATCTCTCTAACCCATCATTTACTGTATGTAGTTGCAATGGCGTTGGTGCTGTTACTTTGGTGTGCACAACATTTAATAA
Organism: Chitinophagales bacterium; assembly: GCA_038210625.1. Taxonomy (GTDB): domain Bacteria; phylum Bacteroidota; class Bacteroidia; order Chitinophagales; family Chitinophagaceae; genus Ferruginibacter. Next base: position 6,131 of record JBBQWL010000011.1, read on the forward strand.
AAGACGCTCCGGCAACAAAAGAAAGTTCGACAGGCATTACGCTGCAAACTTTTAAGGTGATTTTGCCATTTGGTATTATGGCATTGTGCTGTATGACAGGTGAAGGTTCGATGGTGGATTGGTCAGCTATTTTTGCTCATAAGGCAATCGGGCAATCGCTGGAAGTAAGTTCCTGGGCATTGGGCACTTTCGGCATTGCCATGACGTTGGGTAGAACTGTTGGTGATTACTTTATCAATAAATGGGGCAAATTTAATATGCTGGTATTTGATGCTGCTGTGGCTACAACAGGTATGTGTATTATGATTGGTTTTACAAATGTGTATGTTTGCTATGCTGGAATTTTTTTAATTGGAACAGGCCTTTCTACCATCGTACCTATTGTATTCTCCTCGGCAGGAAATATAAAAGGCATCGCACCTTCGCTGGGTATTTCAGTTGCTTCGTCTATTGGCTATGCGGGTTTTTTTGTTGGTCCGCCGGTGATCGGTTATCTGTCAGAAGCGTATGGAATGCGGCCTGCTTTTGGTTTTGTTTTATTGTTGTTTGTTGTACTAATTTCAATTCTCCCCAGCGTAAAAAAATTGGTTAACAGTTTAAACTAACTAAAGGATGATACTGGAACATGTGGCCATTTGGTCAAAAGACATTGAAAAACTGAAAGCATATTATTGCCGCCATTTTGGGGCTGTATCCAATGACCTATATCACAACGTATCAAAAAATTTTAAGAGTTATTTTTTGAGTTTTGAAACCGGCGCAAGAGTAGAAATTATGCAAAAGCCGGAAATACCAGGCAATTTAAATGATACTGTTGTGGCGCAGCATTTGGGCATCATTCATTTAGCATTCGGTGTACCTACCATGCAGGAAGTAAATGATAAGGCGATGGAATTGCAAAATGAAGGCTTTACAATTTTGAGTGGGCCAAGTAAAACAGGTGATGGCTATTATGAATTTGAAACCCTTGACCCTGATAACAACCGGCTTGAAGTAACTACAAATTCTATAGCATGAAACAAGAAGTATACTTTTTTGAGGATGACGGTATAACACCCAATAGCCGGTATCCAGTGATTGTTATGCCACAGGTTTGTAAAGGCGAGGGCCTGGAGAATATTTTTCCGGGCACCTTTAAGAAAAATAACTGGGGGAACAACTGGCTTGATATTATTCAGAGCAGAGACCATTACCATTCTTCCACGCATGAAGTATTGGGTATTTGCAAGGGGGAAGTACATTTAAAAATTGGTGGACAAAATGGTCAACTATTTCACCTGGAAGCAGGCGATGCGATCATCATTCCCGCTGGTGTAGGTCACTTTTCTATTGCTGATTCTACTGGTTATTTGGTCGCCGGCGGCTATCCCGATGGCAACACCTGGGATATGATATACAATGAACCTGAAAAATACGAAGCCTCAAAGCAACGCATCTGGCTTTTACCAAAACCAACTTTACATCCTGTTTCAGGCGAACCTTTTAAGGAATTTATTTCGTAGCAAACTTTTCAAAGCAATACGGTCTGACCTTTGGTACCGACTACATTGCTTTCTTTCCGGCAATTGCTCTGGTAAAAAAGTTCTTTCAATCCACTCCTGTAACAGTGAGGCCATTTATATAATAAAAGGATGGGCAGGTTTTTCTATGCCTAGATTTGTACCACTTCAACAGGTATTATACCCACTCAACTTTATTCGAAACCTTCATCCGGTATAGCGGCTATCTATTTATTTACCAGAAAAAAAATTTATGAAAAAGTTGATCATGCTTTTTGCTGCACTACAGTGCATGGTGTTAGCTTCCTGCTGGCACAACCACAAAAACATAAGCTTTAGTTACACCAACAACGACGATTCTTATTCAATGGATGCCTGGTTCAGCAAAAACAAAACAAGAACCGCGGAACTGTATATGAACGAAAAGATTGGTAAGCAAAACAATATTTCCTTCGTCAATACAGAAACGGATGCAGAGTTCACACTGAATGATGGTTCGAAATTTTATATGCAAAAATCACCCGGCCACATCATGATCAAAATGAACAAGCTTGACAATTCGTATGATCGCTTTGAACGTATACAGGAGATGTGCAAAGGGATGAAAGATGTTGTAAAGTAAGCAATGTTAACCCCAAAACGTCGTAGCCAAATAATGGGAAAGTTTATATCCTGAAAGGCGTGTGGCAACATATAATAACCAACAGCCCAGAATTATTTAAAACCAGGAGTGATTTTCGAGGGTTATCGCCTATTATCCCTGATGTTGTGTGCAGTCCGGCAATTTAATAATAGCTAAAAATTGTTTTTTTGTCCCTTCTTGATCTATTCGAAATACTATTTACCCTTCCTAATGAATCCAAAGTTGTTGCAAGCATTACCGTGTATTGAGTGATTGGTGAAGATCCGTTCCAATATTTTACCAGCGTTTGGGAAGCAATATTATAAGTGATATTTTGAGGAGTATAAATGGAAAACAAATCTGAGTTACTTCCATTCTTATAATCTGATGCCAGAATTGAAAAATTATTTATATAACTGAATGGGTTTCTATCAGAGGTAATTGTGTAACTAAGTTCCGTAAAAGAAAGAGATGAGTTTATTTTTTCTTGCAAAATATTAGAACCGGATAAAACCATAGTGTCAATTTTGACTTGTGTTCCGATTGGAAATGTTTGCTTCTCAAATTCGATAATCGTGTCTTGTAAATAAGAAAAATAAGAAACTTTATTATTACTTACCTGCGGATTTGTTACAGAATCTGTTAGTAACCTCTTTTGCAAATCATAGAGTAAAATATGATTGATTGGAATACTTCCTGTTATTTGATCTACATAGCCTGCTATTAATGAACTGTTATCTGAATATGAATATGCGAACGTTTCCGTTGTGTCAATCCTAATGGGATTATTAGAGAGTGTTGAAGTGATTAAAAATCTTGTTCTTAAACGATCAAGATTATCATAAACAAACCCTTCACTCTTTTGAGTTATTATTGGGTCACATGGGTAACATAACGGTGCTACAGAGTCCCTTCCATATAAAACGCTTTTTACCTTAGTATTTGCGGTATTATAATGGTTATTTTTTTCTGATTTTTTACATGACAATAGAAGACAAAAGGCAATCAAAAAAGTGTAGAAGATAGTTTTCATAAATAGGTTAATTATACAATAAAGGTAAGTATCTTCTGAATTACGAGAAGTTAGAGTTGCACATAACGCAGACCGCAACCTTTTTTCCGACATAACAGGGAATAAAAAATAAAGCGGTTGGCCAGGACGATAAATAAAATACTTGCTTTTTTTGGAGAACACAATTTCTGCTAACTCAAACTCAATGCAATGATACCACCCAATATTAACGCACTTGCAATGAGCCTTCTTTTACCATCGCCTTCTTTCAATACGCTTGATCCCATCAACACGCCTAACAAAATGCTTGTTTCTCTTGCCGGCGCAACAACCGATAATGGCGCATATTTCAATGCAGCCAATACCAATATATAGGCTGCAGGGCTTAATACGGCAATAGCTATGATGATCCATTTGTGCACTTTTATTTCCCGTTTCAATTCGTCTTTTTGCAACATCACAAAAGGCAAAAGTAACACAGCACTAAAAAGATTGGTGGCAAGTGTGAGTAGCAATGGAGACACCGCGTAGGTTTTTACGGCAACAGCATCGTTAAAAGAATATAAGGCGATAAACAAGCCCGTAAATATTCCGTAAATAATGCCTGCTTTTATTTGGCTGTTATTTTCCTTTTTAAAACTTAGCCCCGTGATGATTAAAACCCCTGCTATAATCAGTAACAAGCCGGCTACTGAACTCAGTTGTAATTTTTCATGAAGCAACAAAATAGCGGCTATAAACGAAAGCAGCGGTGCTGATCCCCGGGCAAGTGGATATACAACCGAAAGATCGGCATTTCTGTACCCTTTTTGTAACACGGTAAAATACCCGAGATGCAACACAGCACTGCTTAAAGAAAACCATAAGAGTGGCTGTGAAAAAATAGTATCCGCATGATTTGTTTGAAAAAATAAAAACGGTAAATACAACAGATTAGCCACGACATATTGAAGCCAGATGAAAGGCGTTTTACCTTTTGCTTTTTTCGCAAGCAGATTCCATGAGGCGTGAAGGATAGCTGCAGTGAGTACCAAAAACAAAACGTATAAACTCATGTTGGTTTAGATATGAAATGCACCATATAAATGTAGCCGCAAAATAGGATGATTTTGGAAGAGTTTGATTTTTGGTTACAAGCCGCCTGAACTTTGGTACCGGCCGCGGTGTTTTTGTTTACGGCAATAGGTGGTAACAAAGGAATAAAGCCAGAGGCCTGCAGCACATTGTTTTGTTGATGTTTTTAGTTGTCGGCTGAGGTCTTTGTCTCTTCCGGCTCATAATCGTACGGCAGCATGATGGCTATTTTTTCCCACCAGGCCCAAAAGCCGCTGAGGCTAAGATTGCTGCCAGCAAAATAACTGCCGTTTGCAAACAACGTCACCGGCCGGTTTTGTACCAATGATATCCCTGATAAAACAGTGCCCCTGTTATTTGTTTCAAACTGTTATCCGCAAAATTGCAGGCGCCCCGCATGAAGCAAATCAGGGCGTTGGAATTTTTTCTTCCAGCATTGTACCATTCAATTTATTGTAGTAGGTACAGGTCATTTGGCTCATATCAACGGTCCACTTTTCTACGCCGGTTGCGGCTGCATTATTACAAAATGTTGGGTAATCTGTTTGCCCCCGCTGGTGGCTTTTTAAAAAATGTTTGAACCTTTCTTTATCACTAATATTTGCTATTGTTAGTTTAGCATATTTCCTTTCCGATTGAATTTGATAATCGTCCTCTCCAAAAAATATGGTATGCCCATCATTGACATAAGTGTTATACTTTTTTACACCAAGTGTGATAAGCTCTTGTACATACTTTGGGAAATCTGCGCCAGTTTTAACTCTCGTATGCGCTTCCTTAACGTCTTTCAGATCAAACATTCATTTTTTATTTTGTTTAAACAAATTTAAGTAAGTATTGCAGAGCATATCAGAATAGCCTCATAAGGTTTTAATCAGGAAACTGCCAACCAGCACTTGATTACCTTAAAACAATTGTGGCCGGCACAGGGCCAGCCACAATAGGTAACAGCTTTTTGAATGTTATAAGGTTGCCATGTCTATTACAAAACGATATTTTACATCTCCTTTTTGCATACGGTCGTAGGCTGCAGTGATGTCTTTAATGTCAATCATCTCTATGTCCGAAACGATGTTATGTTCGGCGCAATAATCAAGCATTTCCTGTGTTTCGGGCAAACCACCGATGCCTGATCCTGCAAGGCTTTTCCGGCCACCGATGATGGCGAAGGCTGAAATGGGAGAAGGTTCTGAAGGCGCACCCACGCAAATCATCACACCATTTGTTCTTAGCAATCCTAAATAGTCATTGATATTGTGTTTGGCAGAAACCGTATCCAGGATAAAATCAAAACTGCCCATCGCAGCCTTAAACTGTTGCTCATCTTTTGTTACTACAAACTTATGCGCTCCCAGCTTTTTTGCATCTTGTTCCTTTTCTGGTGAAGTACTCAACACCGTAACTTCAGCACCAAAAGCTACCCCAAATTTTACAGCCATATGGCCCAATCCGCCGAGGCCTGCTACAGCCAGTTTGTGGCCCTTGCCCACCTTCCAGTATTTCAATGGAGAGTAAGTAGTTATACCTGCGCATAATAAAGGCGCTACCGCAGCAAGATGTAATTTATCACTGATGCTTAGTACAAAATCTTCGTGTACCACAATGGTATTGGAATAACCGCCGTAAGTAGGTGATTTCTTATCCTGTTCCAGCCCGTTATAGGTTTGCGAGTTGCCATTTAAACAATATTGTTCAAGACCTTCCTGGCAATTTTCGCAGGTACGGCAGCTGTCTACAAGGCAACCAACGCCTACAAGGTCGCCGACTTTATATTTTTTTACATGGGCGCCCACGGCGGCTACCTTACCAACTATTTCATGGCCCGGAACCATCGGGAAAATCCCCGGAAACCAGTCATTCTTTATTTGATGCAGATCGCTGTGGCAAACTCCGCAATACATAATATCAAACTGCACATCATGTTCACCCACTTCACGACGCTCAAAACTCCATGGCGCAAGGTCGGTTTCCGGTGATTGTGCTGCATATCCTTTTGTTGTAATCATATCCTAACATTTTATTTTTAAGTAAAGTAGAGGTCAAAGATAAATAAACTGGTCGCGTTTATGATGCTGGTTCGGACGCTAAACTTTCCTTTCTAAAATTAGCTGCACCTTCAAAGAAACAGGAAGATCCTGGTGACGTTTTATGCCATTGGAGTCTGCAAGTCGATGTATATTTCCACAACTAATTGTTTTACAGCATATTGTGAGTTTAAGCAACAACTTTGACCTTATTTGGCTAACGGCCTGACAATTTTTCGGTGTGGAAAAGTTAATAATTTGATAATCAGCAACTTAGTTTGTCAGCGTAGTTTTACTCACTGCGCTTTTGCAGTTTTTTGGAAAAACTAGCCCTATTTTTGCCTTGCACTACCCGACACAAGATATTCAAAGAAGCCACATACACGATGGCAGGGTTTAACTGAGTCTCAATATTTAATATCCTCCCAACACTTTATCGAAAAACTGTTTAAAGAGAAAACCATTTCCTATGAGTATTTCTTTACTAAAAACAGTACAATGAAGACAACGACAATATGTAGACAAATTGGTCTGTTGAGTATGCTGGTCCTTTTACTAAGCCAGGCACATACCCAGCCCCAAACCGAATTGTTGCTACCTTATTTGACGCACGATTCACTGGCAACAAAAACAGCCGTAAACAACCAGCTTGCAATCATTCCTTTGCAACCGGTGATGCGGAAATCTGTTGCTCAATACCTTGGTGAAAATGCAGAAATGCTGGACATCATACAAAAGCGAAACAATGGCAATTTTAAAACCATTCGAAAAATTTTGGTTAAAAGTGGCCTGCCGCAAGGCTTATTATACCTGGCCATTGTAGAATCAGATTTGAAGAATAGCGCTACTTCCCCTGCCGGTGCCGCAGGTATCTGGCAATTGATGCCTGAAACCGCCAGAACATTTGGTTTAAAGGTGAATGGTAAAACCGATCAACGCAGGGATGTTTACAAAAGCTCCGTGGCAGTTACCGGTTATTTTAATGAATTGTACAAACAGTTTGATGATTGGCTGCTGGTAGTGGCTGCCTATAACTGTGGTGCAGGAAATGTTTACAAAGCAATCAAACAATCCGGCAGCCGCGAGTTCTGGAAAATGCAGCGTTTTTTACCGGCCGAAACAAGAGCCCATGTAAAGCATTTTATAGCTACGCATTTTTATTATGAACAAAACGGAAGTATGGTAACGTTAACCAAAAAAGAACGAACCAGGTATGCCGCTTTAAACGACCTGGCCGTTAAAACGGACGAACCTAAAACAAGCGAAGCCCTGTCTTCAGTTAACCAGCCAGCAAATTGTGGTTTGATTGACCGGCCTGCAGGTGAATTAATAGCAGAATTGAAAAAATAAAATATCCGTCTATACAATTATATTGAAGGAGCAATTGCGATCATGCAATTGCTCCTTTTTATTTTTCAAATTCTTTAAGTTTAAAAATACTCCAATACTGGAGTAATAGGTTTGTAAAAAAACGATTGGAAAAATTTTCATCATGCTGAAAATGGCACGACTTCTTCTTATCGTCTCTTTAAAATTTATTACCTCGGAATTAGTCCCAGTTGCTGCATAAATTCTAAATTGTCAAGAAAGTCTCTTTCTTCCGCAATCTTACCTCCGCCATCCGAAACAGTGTTACACCATCTATATCAACTTTTTTATGTGTTGCCGGTATGCCAAAGAATATGCCGGTGTGTGTTCCCTTAAAATTCCAATGTTTCACCAATTTATTGCCCGTTCCAAACACGTCTTTAATGGTAAAAGTAATATCGGAGAACCCTGTTAAATAATTGGCATAATAAGCCCTTGCACTGTCAATACCAATCACGTCAGCAGGACTGGCATGCATCACTACATCTTTCGTAAAATTAGAATCATTGAATTTGTCAAGCATTCTTTTATTAACGATCTCATCCCACACATGGGTGTACATTTTTATGTTAGCGGCTACTGAGTCCACTGCTGGCTCTTTTTGCCCGTTACTGGTTGCGCTGGTGCAGGAAAAAATTGTTGCCAGGATGATGATCCCTAATAATAGTTGAACTGGTTGAAGAAAACGAATTGCCTTTCTCATCTGGTTTGTTTTTATGTCTTTAAATGATTGCATTCAGCTGATTGAATGCCCTTCGCTGAAGATAAATACAAAAGTTTGAAAAGTAACTGAGGCAGTTCATTTACGCTATTGTTATTGTGGACGCAGGAACTACTTCGGCATGCTGTACCGAAGTAAGGTTCCGTAATCCTTTCTTCCCGCCAACAAAAGAAATAAGTTGTTTTAAAAGCACGTGCTTAATTATTATCTTTCACCTAACTAAAACTGAACTACATGCGTTCACCCGATCAACTAAAGCGTTCGCTTGGATTACCTGTTGTTATTGTACTGGTTGCAGGAAATATTATTGGCTCAGGTGTGTATAAAAAAGTAGCGCCTATGGCGGCAGAATTACATTCACCGGGCTGGGTGCTTATTTGCTGGGTACTGGGAGGCCTCATAAGTTTAATGGGCGCCTTAAGCAACGCTGAAGTGGCAGGGTTACTGGCCGATACCGGTGGTGAATATGTGTACTATAAAAAAATCTACAATAAGTTTTTTGCTTTTATGTTTGGATGGTCGCTTTTTACCATTATTCAAACTGCGGCTATCTCATCACTGGCGTATGTATTTGCCGAATCATTGAACAGTATTATAGCTTTGCCTGAGCTGTTGCCACAATGGGCCAACCTCAGTATTGGCGGTATTTTTCATCCGTTTACTGATTTAAATGTAAAGCTTACTGCCATTGTGCTGATTGTTTTATTAACATGGATTAACAGTGCCGGTATTAAGGCCGGTGCAGGATTTAGCACGGCTTTAATGATCCTGATCCTGGCTGGTATCCTGCTGATAATCATCTTTGGATTCGCCAGTCCGCACTCAAATATCAGCAGTGTTTTTGACTTAAAAACAACCGACGGATCTACGGTAACTTTTAGTGCCGTGTTTACCGCTATGCTTGCAGCATTCTGGGCATACCAGGGCTGGGCATCCACTGGATTTGTAGGAGGAGAAATTAAAAACGTAAACCGCAACCTGCCGCGGGGTATTGCCATTGGTGTTTTAATTGTGATCGTTATTTACCTGCTGGTAAACACAGCTTATCTTTCCTTACTGCCAGTTGAAAACCTGGAACAAATTCACTTAGCGGGTAATAAAATTGCAGCAGTGGAGGCGGTACGTGTTTTCGGCGGTAATACAGGAGTATTGCTGATTTCGCTGCTTATTTGTGTTACTACGCTAGGCTGTACCAATGCGACTATACTGGTAAGCTGCCGACCTTATTTTGCCATGGCGCAGGAAGGGCTTTTCTTTAAATCAGCTGCAAAATTGAACAAAGCGCAGGTGCCGGGCAACTCTTTGTTGTACCAATGCATATGGGCCATCCTGCTAATTTTTTCCGGCACTTTTGACCAGCTTACAGACATGATTATTTTTGCGGTTTTTATTTACTATGGAGCAACTACGCTCGGCGTTTTTATCTTAAGAAAAAAGATGCCCGATGCTCCCCGGCCGTATAAAGTGTGGGGCTACCCTGTTGTGCCAGCCATTGTTATTTTATTTTGTGCTGCCTTATTTATAAATACCATTATCGCCCGCCCAAGAGAAGCTGTTATTGGAATGGTGTTGATGCTAACTGGTGTGCCCTTGTATTGGTGGTTTCAACAAAAAAGAAAAGCCGCTGGTGAGATTGAATAAATGGTAAAAAGTGAACAATAAAAACTCAGGGTAATCTATCTATTTGTGCCAACGACTTATGATGCAGGCAGATAAAAGAGTGTTGTGATAATACATTTCCCTTCCCGTTAAAATAAACGATACAGGCGCCTGTTAGCGGTAACATTTAAAGGAGATGCCTTTCATGAATTCAACTGCTTACTTTTAGAACCCATACATAAGCTGTAACAGTTTTTAAAGCAGCCGGCAAATTTATTTCCACGCCATTTTCTTTTTGCTTCCACACCAACTTTGATTTACTTCCCAACAACTGAAGTTTGGCATTTTTTGCAAATTGAATTTTTGTGAGCACCTGCGCAGTCTCCGGATAATTGAAAAAGAAAATGTACTGCGTTTTACCATCCTTTGATTGTGTATACCGGATGGACTCCCCTTCGCTGAAACTGGAATAGCTGCGGCTGCCATAAATTGCTTCTCCGTTCACTTTTATCCATGTGCCAATTTCTTTTAAGCGCTGGTAAGCATTAGGGTCCAGTTCTCCATCCGGACCGGGGCCAATATTCAATAGGTAATTACCGCCCTTGCTGACTACATCCACCAACTTCTCAATGATTTCATCGGCAGGTTTATACACATCATTAGGCACGTAACTCCAACTATTACCCATCGTCATACAGGTTTCCCATGGGTAAGGCAAGCCATTTGCCGGTATGTGCTGCTCCGGCGTAAGATAGTTTTGTTGTTCCCCCGGCACAGCCCTGTCTACCACAATTAACTTTGGTTGTTTTGCCCTCGCTTCCCTTACCAGGCGTGGCATATCAATGTCCTGGCTCTGCGGATTTCGGGCCCACCTGGAGCCTTCGGCTGTATCGGACAGGTAACGCTTAATCTCTTCATCCGTTGTTTTTCTTACTTGCCCGCCGTCCAGCCAAAGAATATCCACCTTTCCATAATCACTCATTAATTCGTTGATTTGGTTGTGCGTAAAGTCGGTGAACTTCTTCCACTGCTCCGGGTACTTTTTTATGGAATAATTGGGATTGCGATCCGCTGCCGGAAATTTCTTCCACCAGTAAAAATCGCTGTGCCAGTCGGGCTTGGAAAAATAGGCGCCAATCCAAAAATTTTCTTTTCTGAAAGCCGAAAATATTTCTTTGGTCACATTGCTTCTTGGGTTAGCAGCAAACGGCGTTTTAGAACCGGTGATTTTATAATCGGTATACTTCGTGTCGAACATAGAAAAACCATCATGATGTTTGGTAGTAAACACCATATACTTCATGCCCGCTTCTTTAGCAGCCGCAGCCCATTTTTCAGGGTTAAATTTTACGGGATTAAAAGTGGTTTGTAAATTTTCGTATGCCTTCACATAATCATTATAATTATCAGACACGCCTGGCTTTCTGCCGCCTGTAGCCCAGCTTAAATCTTCAGGGCATATGCTCCAGCTCTCAACAACGCCCCACTGGCTGTAAGGTCCCCAATGCATCAGCAAGCCAAACTTTAAATCTTTCCATTCTTCCAACCGGTGCTGTATGGCCGTATCAGGATCGGGAAAATATTCCTGTTGTTGCGCCTGCGCAAATTGGTGGCTGAGTAAGCTTCCGGTAAAAAGAAAAATGGTTAGAAAAAGCTGGCGGGTTATTTTCATAATTCAATTTAAGTAGCTGCTGAAAGGATCTTGCTGAATTGTAAATGTATTAATAATTTATATTGATTTTAGCAAGTATCAATCAATGGTTCTACAAACAATTAATTTCTGTGCAGGGAGGTGCAGACACTGAATTTGTAAACTTATCCTGTCTCCTAATTGATGCTACAAAAATTCATACATACGGATTGGCTTAAAAAGGAAGCGCCACCTATAAACCAGGCGGCGCATTGTATCTTTTTTATCTCGTTCAATATTTACTGCCTAACAATTGTTCTTTGGCAATGTGGTGATGAATGCCTTCGAGCACGCCGGTACCCATTGGATTTTTTGTAAAATAAATGGACTGGTATTTTTTTAGGTCTTCCATTTCTGCGCTGTAATTTGATACAACGATCCCTTTGGCCTTTCCCTTCAACATATCCTTATCGTTACCACTGTTGCCGGCGGTAATAAAATGTTCCAGCGGCATCTTCCATTTATAACTCAGGTACCTCACCGCACTCCCCTTGCTGGCGCGAAATGGTAGCAAGTCGAGGTATTTATTATCAGTGAGCAGTACCCTTGCCCTTAGCTTATGGTCATCCAAAAATTTATATAGATTAGCCATGGCATCTTCATCAAATTCATCTTTTACATAGAAGCTCAGTTTAAAAGGCCATTGTGCGTCATCCTCCTGCAAATAAATCCCTGGAAATTTCTCCAGCGCAGTCTTCAGCTCTTTTCTTTTCCAATGATAATTGATGTGACTTTCCCATCCTTTATCTGGAATAAATTGATCGGTATAAAAAATTTCAGAACCGGCAGAGCAGATTAAAATATCTGGTTTTGGTAAATTATATTGTGCAAATGCCTCTTCTGTAACATACCTGTTTCTGCCACTGGCAATTCCAAATACTACCCGCCCTTTATGATCCGATATCCATTGTGTAAACTCCTTCAGTCCGTCCGAATTGTTGCCCTCTACCAGGGTGCCATCCAGGTCGGAGATGATGAACAATTCCGCATTCGCTAATTTTTTACCATAAGCGGTCTTGTGGGGCAGGCTCTCTTCTTCCATACTTTTTTTATGAAAAAGTTCGTTTAGCAGTTCTATATATTTGTTGGCGTAGGAAGTCCAGGAATATAATTGATTTGCGCCAACTACCCCATTTGTAGAATATTTTTCCCACAATTGGCTATCAGAGATGATTTTTTTAAGCGCTTCTGCGATGGCCTTGGGGTCTTCTACATCTACCAGCAACCCATTTTCACATTGTTCCAGTATTTCTTTTGGCCCCCCGGTGGGCGAGGCTATAATCGGCAATCCGCAGGCGGCAGCTTCCACAATAGTTAGCCCAAAATTTTCTCCGGGTGTGGCATTTACAAATACTCCCTTTTTTCGGGCTGCGACACGGTAAATTTCAGGTACTTCCAGTTTGGGGTCGTTCTTTTTTGGGATCGCCATTTTACCGTACAGATCATACTTATCCAGCAATAATAATAGGTTGGTGAGTATATCTTTTTCATCATCGGGCATTTGAGAAATATCCTTACGTACCCCTGCAAAAATGGCCAGGTTGGCCATTGCCTGCAACTCCTTATCCTGGCCGTAGGATTGAATAATGGCCTCGAAATTTTTACGTTTATCTGCCCGGCCAATAGATAAAATCAACGGCTTTGCGGGATTGAACAAAAACCGTTCGATATCAGAGTTAATACGGTACACAGCCTGTTCCTGCTCCATCGACATTTTGAAAGAGGGCATATCCAGCCGGTAAAAAGGATAAAACAATTCATCATTCACACCCGGGGCAATTACCTTATAACTGGCAGTTTTTGCATTATCATATAAAGCATACTGGGTGTCTATTATGTGTTGGGTACTCACTATCAACACGTCTGCCGCTTTAAGCACATTTTCTTCCACTGCAATGCGCCGTTCCATGTTAAACTTCTCTTCCATTTTTTCCTCAGTCATACCCTCCTGCAACAAGATGCGTTTTTTGTTGCGACCCAATGAGTGCCCGGTGGCTAAAAATGGTATGCCAAATATCTCGCTTATCTGTCCGGCAAGATAATTGCCATCTGCATAATGGCCATGTACAACATCGGGAAAGTCGGCTTCATCATCAATGAAACGAATTGTTTTATCAATAAACTCATCCAGGTAATCCCACAAACTTTCCTTTTGCCGGTACATATTGCCCCCACAAGACATTCTTATGATACGTGCCTTTTCATTTACGATTTCTACTTCTTTTTCATATGAAGAAGAGACCCGTTTGTCAATTATTTTACGGGTAAACAAGTCCACCTTTCGTACCTGGGGATGTTGCGATAGATGTTCGAGCATTTCCAGCACGTATTTTACCTGTCCTCCTGTGTCTTTATCCCTTCCAATTTCCGGATCATTAAAACGAATCAGACCGTGGGGACTATACAATTGTATGTAATATTCTTTCATATATATCAGCGGTTAACATTGGCTTAACAATTGTTAAATCCCGCGAAAATCAGTCCAAAGGTTAATTTTACTTTTTTTTAAAACCGATAAAAAAGCTTATGTATTCAGGTTCAGGATTTAGTGATTGGGAAATTGGAGATATTACCGTGATTCTTCATAATAACGTGTATCATTTATTCCACTTAATCATCCCCAACCACGATTATATTGCACATGCTGTTTCTACCAATGGCATGTCGTGGAGAAGGGTAAACAACGCCTTGTTTGTAGGGCATCCCGGCGAATGGGATGATGACATGTTGTGGACCATGCATGTAGTTGAAGTGGACAAAAAATTTGAAATGTACTACACCGGGCTGGAACGAAAAGACCGTGGCGTAGTTTCAAGAATCGGCTTTGCGGAATCTACTGACCTGATTAATTGGACAAAGAACCGGAAAAATATTTTTCCCATTGAGCCTAAAGGAATTTTTTATGAAACCTATAAAACCAACCCCAGGACATGGCTCAGTTTTCGTGATCCATTCAGGTTTGTACATAAGGGAGAAGTGTACCTGCTGGTTGCAACGCGGACTCTTGCCGGTCCGGTATCACGCAGAGGTTGTGTAGGGCTGGTAAAAATTACCAATGATATTTTTGAACTGATGCCACCTTTATTATACCCGATGGTGTATGATGATATAGAGTGTCCCTGCGTTTTTGAACTGAACGGCCGGTTCTACTTACTGGGATCTATAAGAGAAGATATAAAAGTACGGTACTGGTTTGCCACTGATTTTTTTGGAGAATATCATTCTTTCAATGCCGATGTAATTTTGCCGCAGGGAAATTACGCTGCCCGTACTTTACAGGATGGAGAACATTTACTAGTGTTTAATTTCTTTTATGCGTATGGTAAAATAAACGCATTAAGGGTACTGCCGCCACCAAAAGAATTGGGCACAGATAGTGAGGGACGGCTGCTGTTAAAAAGCTATTATCGTTGGCAACAAATGGTGCAAAAAACATTTGTGCAGGCAGACTTTACAATCACGAAAAAAACATTGGGGAACCCTACAGCTGCCTGCATTATTGAACCGGATAAATGGCAGTGCGGTGCCAGGAGTGGTTATGAAATATTTTGTTTTGAAAAGCCGTCTGAAAATATTATCTGGGAAGGGATATTGACCGTGGAGGGCATGGGTAAAGTAGGTTTGGTAAGTGATATTGATGCAGATGGCAATGGCTATTTTATTTCCTTTGATGTTACAAATGGACTGGTAAAAATTCGTACCTGGGGATTTAACCCATTGAATACACGAGAGAATTTTGTTTTCCATGATATACAGTCCGGCGTTTTTAAAACCAATCAAAGCCGTTCATTTCATTTCGCCCTCATCCGATATGGTAATTACATTGAACTGGCCATTGATGGTGTAGTAAAACTTACTTTAATGGACTATACTTTTTCGGGCAACTTCATCGGCCTGTATGCCTGTTCCTCCTTCATTTCATTGCAAGGATGCACAGTAAAAACATTGCCAAAACACCAGGATGAATATGCCAGCCAGGAAGAAAAACAAAAGCTGACAGAATAAACAGCACCCTTTTTGCCCGCTGCTATTCACTCCACTTTTTTGATGTTATCAAAAACAGCGCAAACAATAACAACGGAAGGGATTGCCGCCATGTAGCGGCTGCAACAAATTGTTAAGCTTCCACTTAACAGATTGAATACTTTACACGACAGGCTTTTTTACAAACATAGGTTTATAATATTTCCAGTAGGCATATCCCAAAAACAAGTTGGGTACTATCAAAAAAACACCCATCAACCAACCGGATGGTACCAGGATGGTATGAAACAACAGTACATTTAAACTGATGGGAAAAAGCACCACCGCTGAAAAAGCTGCATAGCGATTTATCAATAAAGATAAACCCCCTGCTATTTGTATTGATTTAATCATGGGGTAAAAATAGCCCGTGCCTCTTAGTCCCTCTTTAAAAGCCTCTACCCTGCCCGTGTGCATAGGTTGATAAGGAATAAAATGCAGGAAATAATCCAGGCCGAAAACCAGGTAAATAAATCCAAGCAGGATGCGCAAAATCATGGTTGCATTTTTCATAACAGTGTATGGTTGATATAATTTAATATAGGCTACATCAGCAGGCAATATAATTATTACAGCCGTCTTACAAAAGATTTTTTTGAATTGTATCGGCAAATTAAAGGAGTTTAAAATTGTTGTACTTAAAGTAACTTACACGATTACTGCTTTTAAAACACAAATTTGTTTGAAAAGTATATTTATGAAGCGAACCCTGGTTGACAATTTTATTATTGCATTATTTGCAGTTGTATTGATAGCTTATTTTTTGCCTTACCCCGGTACTAAAGAAAGTTATTTTCACCTGGATGATATTGCCGGTGCAGGCGTATCCGTGATTTTTTTATTTTACGGCTTACAACTGGGTCCCGAAAAATTAAAAGCGGGGTTGGTAAATACCCGGCTGCACCTCGTGGTCCATATTGCTACTTTCATCCTTTTTCCGGTTATTATTATTTTGTGCAAACCGTTGTTTGCAACTGCATTTTTAGCACAGGTTTGGTTACCCTTTTTCTTTCTTGCAGCATTGCCCTCTACGGTTTCCTCTTCTGTAGTGATGGTTTCTATTGCAGGCGGCAACATCCCGGCCGCCATATTCAACGCCAGCATTTCAAGCTTACTGGGCATATTTGTTACCCCTGTCTGGATGAGTTTTTTTATCGATCATCAAAGGGGGGATGTGGGTCTTGGCCATGTGATTGGCAAATTACTGTTGCAGGTAATGCTTCCTGTAATTGCCGGCTTACTGTTGCACAAAAAGTTCGGCCAATGGGCGGCGCTGCACAAAAAGCGGCTAAAATTATTTGACCAGTCTGTGATACTATTGATTGTATATTGTTCCTTTAGCGAGTCTTTTTATACTGGGGTATTTGCAAACTTTTCTATGCCTTCCTTAGTATTGCTGCTGCTAATGGTGACGGCTTTGTTTTTCCTGGTATATGGCATTGTAACCCTGGTTTCAAACGCCCTGGGATTTAGCCGCCAGGATCGCATTACCGCTACTTTTTGTGGTTCAAAAAAATCGTTGGTGCATGGTTCTGTTATGGCAAAAGTGTTGTTTGCAGGCGCTGCCAACTCAGGACTAATCTTGCTCCCCCTCCTATTATTTCATGCAGTGCAGTTGTTTATTGTAAGCATAATCGCAGGTGGGATGCACAGAGCGGGCGGTGGTTCTATTGATTGATGACCTTAAGTTTAGTTTCTACAATAATCTCACAAAAACAGTTTTCTCCTTTGTTTGTTAACGATGCAATCCTTTTTCCCGCAGGTAGGCCAGCAGCGCTTCAGGCAAATCTGTTTGTATTACATTGGTTTGTTTCATTGTAAGCATTGCATCAAATCCTGTAGCTGTTTTTGCTGCTTCCATGGTATCATATTTACCAAGGGCATTCATCCACACTCGTTTCCCTGCACTTCTTATTTGTGCCATCAAACTGTCTGTATAAAAATCCGCATCACCATGAATAACCGGCACGGCGACCGTCATTTGTAATACACTATCTACATCCGCTTTGTTATAAGTACGGGCCATAAACTGCAGGTGTGCATTCATTGTATGCAATGCTGCGGCATCTTTATAATCGTACAAAAAGAAAAGACACTGTTGTTCTATTTTCATTTTCCGCAGCAATTGGGTGGTTGATTTTGCTGCCCTGTCTCCATCTGCTTTATAATCTATATCAAGCATTATTTTTCCCTTTACCAGTTGAAGTACCTGTTTAAACGCAGGAATTTTATCACGTGTCGGCTTACCGTTAAACAATAAAAAATACTGCTGCAATTCAGCAAAGGTCATGTCTTCTACTTTTCCTTTACCGGTGGTAGTTCTGTCAATGGTTTTATCATGGATGCACACCAGCACACCATCCTTTGTTTCCCTTACATCTGTTTCAATGATATCAACGCCTATGCGGATAGCTTCTTTCATTGCCGCAATGGAGTTCTCCGGAAACACCAAATGGGTGGCCCGGTGTGATGCCACCAATATGCGGTCTGGCCGGTTATGAAAATCGGATAGAATACTGTCTAAGTTGGATTGCGCTGCAGCAGTAAAACTAAACAGGCTGATGATGATACACAGAAAAATGGCTTGAGGTTTCATTGTACAATTGTTGGTATAAGGTGTTAAATGGTAGTTGTTTCAGGATGAAAGAATCAATGTAATACTTTATCTATTGGTGGAAGAATTTTCTGCGGTGCGGTAAAGTGAAACCCTAAAAACCTGGCCATGGTAGCGGCTAACTGGCCCTGGTATAATTGCATCGGTTCAGTTACTTCGCCCAGGGGTGTTGTGTCCGGGCCCATTACAGCAAACCACATATTACCTGAATCCTCCACTTTTGGGCCGTGATCGGTCCACTGGTCTTTTATTTTGTCGCCGCGACCGTGATCGCAGGTTATAATGAGCGTGGTTTTATTTTTATACTGCGGCATTGATTGCAACCTGTTCCAGAGGTCGGCTATCATGGCATCTTCCGCATGAACGGCACCCAGGTATTGGTCGTACAAACCATCGTGTGCAAAGGCATCCGTTTCTCCCATCGCTATATACAAAACTTTGGGGTGATATACCTTCAGGTACTCTCTCGCAGCAAAATAAGTCAGCAGGTCCGGGCGCTCGGTGGTGGGTTTTGCAGCAAGTTTTTCCATATCATTCAGCATCTGCATTTCCGGAGTATTGTAGGGCAACGAATCTGTATCGGCATTTACAATAAGCCCGTTCCGCCATTTATTTAATACGAACGGAAAAAGCTCGGAGGTGGCAAAAGTAGCTATCCGGCCAGTGTACCCCTTTTGCCGGTTTAGGAATTCAAATACATTGATGTTATTATTTTTTATCAGCCTGTTGGAATGGATGGATGTGTCGGGATTGCCGGTAACCGTTTCGCTAAAACCAGGGTAGGTAAGCTTATACGGATTTGCCACATCTACCTTATTGCCGAATGCACGGTTGCCATATAATTGGCCATGCGCCGCAATATTGGTCCAAAAAAATGGCAGTAGTTTTTTTCTTCTTTCTGATGGATCTGTAGCTGCAAACAATTTGTTGATAGCCTTTGCATCTTTTGTATACAGTTCATTGCGTACAATGGATGAATCAATGCCGCCAAAAATCTCCTGCCAGCGCATGCCATCCAATGCAACCATCACCAGGTTTTCTGTTTTTAGTTTACCTGGCTTGTGCAGGTTATTTTGTGCGGCTGCATGGCCGCAGGCAATGATGCAAAAAAGTAAGAGCGTATTTTTAAAAGGGTTCATTCTTGTGATTTGTTTTGGTTGCAAAATATGCTTTCGTATTTGAATTTTATCAACCTGATTGACAAGGGATTTTGTATTAAGGCAGGTATGGCTTGCCAACCACTAATTTGTCGCCTGATACGTCCACTTCAAATAAATGAGGCACCCTTACTGTACGTTCATTTACTTTTTTATGGCTGTGTAAAGACATCAGTAATTTTCCATCCAGCGTCCGGAACAACATGCCGTGGCCATAGTTAGGCGGTGTTATAGGTTCTTTCTCCTGCGTCCATGGTCCGTTTAATGTACCGCTTGCTGAATAAGCCACGCCTTGAGTATATACATCATAAATCCAGCTGGTCCATATCATGCCCAGCCGCCCTGTCGCTGTACGAAACAGGTAGGGGCCATCAGTCACCTTGTTGGGACGATCATTGCCTTGCTCATCTTTCTCCCGGCTCCAGGGCGCTTCGCTTGCACGGAATAGTAGTTTTGCTTCGCCGCTCGTGCCGCTTAAATCGGGTTTCAACGCAATTTTTTCTATAGTTCCGTCCAGGTTCTGCAACCATTCGTGGCAGTACACCAGGTAAGGCATTCCATCTGTATCCACCCAAAATGTTCCATCCAATGTTGGCTTATTGGCTGGCAAATAAACGGAGTCTTTCATGGGTACATAAGGACCGTCCGGCTGATCGCTGACCAACACATGACAGGCACGTCGTTCTATTACATTTCCTTTCACCGTATCAATTTTTACGGCCCGGTTGGTGAAAGTGGCAAAATAATAATACTTGTTTTTATAGTGGTGAAGTTCCGCGGCCCATATCATTGGATGAGGTCCCATCCACGAATTGGAATCTGTTTTCGCAACTGTATAAGGACCGTCCCAAAACTTCATGTCTTTGCTTTTCCAGAGCAGGCCTCCGCTACCGGTCATGTAATACATTTTTGTTTTAGCATCTGCCAGTATACAGGGATCACTTAACACGATAGAATCCATCGGAACGTTTTTTCTCACCTCCGGAGTTGCCCTGTTTTGCGCCGTCAGCACGAATAAAAACAAAAAGCAGCATGCTACAGCTAAGTAAAGTTTTTTCATACACTTAATTTAAAAACGCGGCAAATACATGCAGTTAAAAATAAGGAAATTAACGGCAACAAAATTTGCTTACAGACTAACATGGTTGTTGAAATTAATTCCTGGCGCAGTAACTTATTTTATTATCGGCCACCACACAACATGTAAATAACCGCGTAATAGAATGGTAACTGGCAAAATATTTTACGCAATAAAAAAGGAGAACGAATATGCTCTCCTTTTTTCTTTGTTCCATAACAACCACTCCCTGGTAATTAGCCAAGGTCTCTCAGCCATTTGATAAGGTCATCTTTTGCCTTACCTGTTTTCTGTTGTATGCGTCCCCAAAATTCATCATCTTTTCCTTCGTCATATTCAAGATCATCATCCGATAATTCCGCATACTGTTGTTTGAGTTTACCTTTCCATTCATTCCATTTGCCTTTTACTTCGAGCTTATCCATACTTTAAAATTTAGATTGTTTATATAAATAAAGAAATTAAAGAATTATGCCTATAAATATTCCTACTCACCAACAGCACCATTAAATTGCTGGGGATTTTTTTTCGCAGATAAGGAAACAGGCGCATCATTCTCCTTTGAAAGTATCACCCTGGTTAATATCTCCTGTATCATAGCCCTTCTTAAACCAATACATCCTTTGTTGGGAAGTACCGTGGGTAAAAGCATCCGGAACAACCGTGCCAGTTGCCTGCTTTTGCAAACGGTCATCGCCAATTGCATTGGCTGCATTCAATGCCTCGCCGATATCTCCTGCGTCCAATACGTTTTTCATTTTTTGATCATAATGCGCCCAAACGCCGGCGTAAAAATCTGCCTGCAATTCCAGCATCACTGAATACTTATTGGCATCTGCTTCTGAGGCCTGTTGCCGTAGCCGGCTTATCTTTTGTGCCGTTCCATTTAATTTTTGTATGTGATGCCCTACTTCATGCGCCACAACATAAGCCATAGCAAAATCGCCGGGTGCATGCAATTTGTCCTGCATCTCCTGGTAAAAAGAAAGATCTATATATAACTTGCTGTCTTCCGGACAATAGAACGGACCAGAAGCTGAGCTTGTATTACCGCACGCTGATGCGACCGCATCCCTGTATAAAACCAGTGTAGGCTCCGTATATTTTTCACCGTGATCTGCAAATATTTTATTCCACACATCCTCTGTATCTGCCAGAACAACTTTCACAAAATTTGCTCTTTCATCATCTGCCCTTTTCTCTTCAGTCGACATCGGCGCCTGCTGCGACCCTGGCGAAACAGGCATTTGTGAAGGGTCTGCCTGCCCGCCCAGGAGCGAATACAGTAAGTAAATGATTACACCAATTACACCGCCACCGGTAGCTATTCCGCCACCAGATAAACCACGGCGGTCTTCAACATTGGTACTGCCTCTTCTTCCGAGCCATTGCATAAATAAATATTTAAAAAGTGAAGGATAAATTTTAATTCTATATGCTACAATCGTGGTTATACATAATGCGTACCAATTTATTGCGGAAAGGACCAGCTGATTAAATTTGAAATAACCTACCGGGGGAATTAGAATAAAAGGTTGTACCTGCCTTTTTTGCACTCAACAGGCGAGGATGGATTGGCCACTGATATGTTGTAAGAAAGGCGGAAGGTGTAACAATAAAAAAGTAGTCAATCAAATTGTATAACGGTAACACCGGTATTTCTAAAGCTGTTTAAATCGGTTAGCTCCCGGCAGCTTTCTTCCAGCGTAATGATCTTGCCCAATAATTTTTCAGGTTGCATTTTTCGGGAGCTTATCCAATCCAGCATAGCAGGATATTGGTGCGCCTGCATTCCATGGCTGCCGATCAATTGCAGTTCTTTGGCAATCACTTCCCCCATGGGCAGTGGAGGGTTTGCTTCGGTACCCGCCATCAAACCCAGCTGAATATGCTTACCCTGTTTACGCAGGCAACGTATGGAATTGCCGCATGTCTCCCGGCTACCCAATGCATCTACAGAAACATGGGCGCCGCCTTTGGTTAATTCCATAATTTTTTCAGGTACAGACACTACCAAACGGGCATTGATTGTAAATGCCGCACCAATACTTTTTGCAAATGCCAGTTTAGCATCGTCGATATCAATGGCAATGGGCACAGCACCTACAGCAGCGGCAATCATAATGGCTGATAACCCAACCCCGCCACATCCATGAACGGCAATGAAATTGCCTGCCTGTAATGCGCCCTGCGCCGTTACGCCCCGCCAGGCTGTTATAAAGCGGCAACCGAGTACCGCAGCAGTTACAAAATCCATGGCATCCGGCAAGCGCACCAGGTTATCATCCGCATAGGGTATGCGCACAAATTCAGCAAAAGATCCCCACCCTGTAAAGCCGGGCTGGTAGTAATTATCACATACCTGCTGTTGCCCGTTACTGCATTGTATGCAGGTGCCACAGCCAATACAAAAAGGCACTGTCACCCGGTCGCCTGTTGTCCAGCGACGTATGGAACTGCCGGCGGCAACGACGATGCCAGCCAACTCATGCCCGGGTACATGTGGCAAATGAATGTCTGTATCATGCCCCTGCCAGCCGTGCCAATCGCTGCGACACACGCCGCTTGCTTTTACGCGAATGATTACTTCATTGGCAGCAGGTGTAGGGTCTGGCAGTTGGGCAATGGTGACTGGCCCTTTAAAGGTTTCATAATACACAGCTTTCATGCACTAATTTTATTTAAATGTAGCTTATTCTGCTGATGCAAATACCACAGCGTTTTGGTTATTGCAATCATACAAATACCATGACTCAGCCCGCTTTATTTAAGAGTGAAATTGATCAATGGCGCCGCAAAAAATCATTCTCTTTACCGGCAAAACAATTTAATAAAATTCCAGTTGGTAAAACAAAAAATAAACTAATTTCAGCGGGTTATTTTCATTCAAAAAAAACTACACATGAACGAAGCCGCTCCATTGAACCAGGTAGCCGAATTTCACCGCACTTTTAAACACCCCGTAATTGATACGCCCGGTATCCCGTCCAAACAACGCTGCGATTTACGGGTATCACTTTTATTGGAAGAAATGAAAGAGCTGCAACAAGCTATACAGGATGATGACCTGGTAGAAGTAGCGGATGCTTTATGTGATATTCAATATGTGCTCGCCGGAGCGATTTTGGAATTTGGACTGGGAGAAAAATTCAAACAATTATTTGATGAAGTACACCGTTCGAATATGAGCAAGGCCTGCACTTCGCTGGAAGAGGCACACCAAACAATTGCGCATTATAACGCAAAAGAACAAAGCGAAGCTTACTACAAAGAAGAAGCAGCTTTATACCTGGTGTTCCGCGAAACCGATCATAAAACACTAAAGTCAATTAATTACTCACCGGCTGACCTTGGAAGTATTTTAAATAACAAATAAAAATGGATGGAGTAAAAAGTACGGCTTAATCAGACTGCCTGCCGCTGTTGTTGCTGTAGTGCTATTTGAATAAATTCAGCCGGACGCACAACGGCTACCAGTACCAACACCCGTAAATAGCCCTCCTGGATATCGGCGGCCGTCATTGTTGTTCCCAAACCAACCTGTACAGCAAAAGCCTGTTGGGGCGTAGTTCCGGGCAGTGCTCCCTGTTTCCATAAATTAAGGAGAAAATTTTCCATCATAGCTTTTATATTTAACCAGGTAGCCGCAACGTTAGGTTCAAAAACATAAGGGTTAAGTGCCAGCTTCAACGACTGTTCAATCATGATCATCATTCTTCGTACGTTGATATATTTCCAGTCCTGGCTGTTGCCATCCAGGGTTCTTGCTCCCCACACCAGCGTACCAGCGCCCGGAAAACTCCGGATCAGATTGATTGACTTACCGGTCACCGGATCTACATTCATTTCTTCTTGTTGTTCGTGCGATGTATTGACAACAGGGCCTGTTACACCATTTAATGAAATATTTGCAGGCGCCTTCCAAACACCGCGGGTTTGATCGGTCATGGTATAAATACCAGCGATTGCTGCAGCAGGTGGTAACAGGTTTAACCTTGCTCTTATTTCATTTATTATTTCACCATACACCGTACTGGCAGCGAGCAAATTTTTGTGCAGCAGTAAATACTTAGTTTCTTTTTGTTCCTCAGTATCAGCTTCAGTAACCGCATCCCATAGCGCAAAAACGTTGCCGGCAGCCGGCTCTGGCAATTGTGTTTTTAACTGATCCAATGGATAGTTAAGATTGGCCAGGGTTATTTCGCCTGCGTCAACAATTACTGTATTCAACCAGGGATAATAAGCAGCTCCGTAATTGAGGTAGTCAGTACCAATGTTTTCCCTGAAATTGCTTACATCTGTTTGTACGTCATTATAATTTACATCCAGGATAGCAAAGCGGCTTTGTGTGTCATGGCAATATTTTAATACCCTGGCATATACCTCATAGCAACCTGCAGGATCGTTCTTGCAGGTCGCTATAATATCGGGCACAACAATTATTGCGGGTTCATACTCCTTTGTAAGAGCAGCAAATACGTCGTCAGAGAAATCCGCTGCTTTTATTTCAATTACTACCGGGCCCCCGTCTTCTCCGCCATATGTTCCAACGCTCATAATGTAACAAGTGTTGCCTCCATTTAGATAAAAGAGCCGGATGCAATTAAAGAAATAAAATTGCTGAACGGGGCTGGTAAGCAAAGACGGATTAAAAGGATTTATTGAGCCAGTTGCCAGCGTAAATTTATGCGGATATGCCCGTCCAAAAAATTCCATATACTCCTGGAGAGATTCAATACGTACCGGTTTTCCCTTTACTGATTGGCCATTACGCACTGCCTTTTCTGTATAGCCAACAAATACCGGCACAGAAGTATTTACGGCCACCACTGAATTAGGAAAAGCATTTCTTTCTTCGATGTACACGCCGGGTGTTGCATTATTCAGTGCCATAATAATAAGAAGGTTAAAGAAAAACATTATAGGATTGAGAAGTAATTTCAGGACATAGTCCGGTATAAAAGTAATCTTTATTTGCAGGGAGGTCCTCAAAATTAGTGATGGAAATCAACGCAACATATTTCAATCCATTGCTATGCTGTTAAGCAACGCCGCTATTTTGGCAACCCCCATTACGTCTGCGTTTCCGCATAAAAGAATAGCCTGCTCCGGCATATAACTTACAGCTGCTTCTGCAGGATCCTGTACAATGTTCCTGCCACCAAACTGGCTGATGGCCTGCATTCCAAGAGCGCCATCTGCATTGGCGCCAGACAATAAAACACCTGTAAGGCCTTCCATATAAACAGCAGCAGCACTAATAAAACTCACATCTATGCTAGGCCGGGAGTAATTTACTTTTTGAGAAGCATCAAGCGAAACCGAACCATCTTCTTCCAGTAACAAATGATAGTCTGGTGGTGCCAGGTAAATCCAGCCGGGTTGCAATAACTCTTTTTCATCGGCTTCCTTTAACTGCAAATATGTTTTTGAAGAAAGCAATTCTGTAAGACCCGTATCAGACTGGCCACTCCGGTGTAATACGATAATAATGGGGATGGTAAATTTTTTATGCAGTTTCGGCAACAGGTTCAGCAAGGCTTCCAGGCTGCCCGAAGAGCCACCTACAATGATGAGCTGCTTTGTTTTTGCTACCGGTTTTTCCGCCATATTTTTTCTTTATTTTCAATTTGCTGATAATGGCCGGCAATAGAAGAAAACCGAAGCGATTCTTTACTTCCCATCGCCAAAAAGCCCAGTGAATCCAGGCTTTGATCAAAAAGTTCCAGCACTTTTTTTTGCAGGTCCCGCTCAAAATAGATCAGTACGTTACGACATAAGATCAACTGAAAAAGATTGAAAGAGGAATCGCTTACCAAATTGTGCGTGGAGAAAATCATTTTTTCCGCCAATCCCGCATTAAATTTTGCATGGTTATAATTTGCATGATAGTAACTGGAGAAATCTTCCTTCCCGCCACACTTTATATAATTGGCTGAGTTTTGTTGCATGGTGCTGATTGGATAAATTCCGGTTTTTGCCTTTTCAATTACCGACTGATTAAGGTCCGTAGCATATAAAATTGATTTATGCAACAGGTTGGCCTCCTTTAATAAAATGGCCACGGAATATACTTCTTCACCGGTGGAGCAGCCTGCATGCCAAATCCGGATGAAGGGATAAGTCGCCAGCACCGGCAATATCTTTTCCCGCAGGGTTTGATAAAAAGCCGGGTCTCTGAACATCTCTGTTACGTTCACTGTAATCTCCTCAACAAAATGCATAAAATAACTGCTGTTGTCCATCAGCCTGCGCTGCATATCTGCAAACGAAGTATACCGGCCTTTCACATAAAAGCCGTCTATCCGGCGTTTTAATGATGCCCTTGAATAACCCGTAAAATCATAGCCATAACGGCTTAAGATATTCTCCAGCAATTCTTCCATCTGGCCTGTAGCAATCATAGCTGTTGTTTTACCTGACCATTCAAAATATCCAGCAACAGATCAACATTTACCGGTTTCACAATGTAATCGTCTGCCCCGGCAGCAATGCACTTTTCTTTATCTCCTGCTATTGCCTGTGCTGTTACTGCTACCAGCAGCACCGGGTTTAAAGCAGGTATTTTCTTTATAATTGCCATCAGTTCATAACCATCCATATCCGGCATCATCATATCTATCAGCGCCACTGTAACATCTTTGTTTTGTTGTAACATTTCCAGGGCCTGCAAGCCACCAGAGGCAGCAACACAATTAAATTGCCTTGATTTTAAAACAGCTTTTAATGCAAAAATGTTGCGGTCATCGTCATCTACTATCAATATTTTTTGTTGCTGCATAGTCATGTTTTTATCAGTATCCTTTTTCATATAACCATATCCGCAGCAGAGATACCAACTGATCTGTATCTACCGGTTTGGATATATAATCAGAAGCACCTGCCGCTATACATTTTTCCCTGTCGCCGCCCATGGCTTTGGCCGTTACCGCAATGATGGGTGTATTTTTATATACGGGGTTTTTGCGGATCGCCCTGATGCTATCGTACCCATCCATTTCCGGCATCATCATGTCCATCAGTATTAAATCAATCTCGTTTGCTGAAGCCAGTTGCAAAGCTTCCTTGCCATCCATGGCTGGTATTACATTCATCTGGTATGTTTCCAGTGCCTTCGTCATAGAATAAATATTGCGCACATCATCATCGGCCAACAATACTTTTTTTCCTTTCAATACATTTTCCTTTAAAACCGATTTTTCAAAATTTGCCGTAGCAGGTTTATTTTGTTGTTCCTGCACCAAGTGAAGAAACAGCGTTACTTCATCTAAAATACGCTGGTACGAATTAGCTGTTTTTAGCACGATGGCATCCGCATATTTTTTTATTTTAAACTCTTCCGGCTGCGAGAGGCTTTTACCTGTGAACAAAATAATCGGCAGGTCTTCCAGCCCTTCATTGTTCCTGATTTTTTCCAGCAACACATCGGTATTTTTATCGGTAATGCTCATATCCAGTATTACACAATCCACCTCTTTTTTATGAAGCGAACGGATGCTGTCATCTACCGACTGGTTGATAGCGGTATGTACATTGTAAGTGCCAAGATAATAGGCCAATGCTTTTGCATGTCTATTATTTTCTTCAATAATCAATACCTTGTTTTCCTTCTTACTTAAAATAAATTCTATTTTTTCAAAGATGGTATTTAGCTGTTCGAAGGCAACCGGTTTATTTATAAAATTAACGGCTCCTTTTAGCAAGCTTTCTTTTTTTACTTCGTAAGAAGACATTGTATGTACCGGAATATGGCGGGTATGAATGTTATCCTTTAATTCGTCTATTACTTCCCAACCGTTTTTTACCGGCAGTTGAATATCCAGCAGTATACCGGCGGGAAGATACTTTTGCGCCATTTCAATACCAACGTCTCCCCTTACCGCAACTACTCCCTTGTATCCTTTTTGTCTTGCATAGTCCAGCAGAGCCGCTGCAAATGTGATGTCATCCTCAATGATAAGAATAACTTTATCCGTTGCGGTAATACTACCGCGGTCATCAGGAATTTCTTCAGGAATAACAATGGTATTATACCTTTCGTCAGCCGCATTTTTTTTATCGGGAGCAAAAGGTTGAATTTCAGGGCGGACTGTCATTGGCTTTTCTTCCTTCATTATATCCGCAATTGTTTTACCTTTTTCCGCAGGTATGCAGCATACAAATTCGCTGCCTGCGCCGGGTGTACTGGTCACCGTAATTTCGCCGCCCAGCAATTTGGCTAACTCCCTGCTAATAGAAAGTCCCAACCCGGTGCCGCCATACTTACGGCGGGTTGAACCGTCTTCCTGCTGAAAGGCTTCAAAAATTAATTCCTGTTTTTCCGGACTGATGCCGATACCGGTATCTTTTACAATAAAGCAAATAAAGCCCGGCCTGTTAGTATCCATGCTTATGCCAAGATTAATGGATCCGTTAGCAGTAAATTTAAATGCATTGGACAACAGGTTTTTCAATACCTGCTCCAGCCGCATTTTGTCTGTTTCAATCGTTGCCGGTACTTCTGCACCCACTTTTATTTCCCACTTCAACTGCTGCTGTTTTGCAACCGGTTCAAACAAGGCATTCAAGCCATCAGTAACATCGTGAATGTTTACCGGCAAATGTTCAATCGTCATTTTACCCGATTCTATTTTGGATAAATCCAATATCTCATCTATCAACTGCAACAATCCTTTGCCCGAGCTTTCAATCACGTGGGCGTATTGTACCTGGTCTGCACTGAGGTTATGTTCATTATTTTCAGACATCAGCCTGGATAATAATAAAATTGAGTTCAACGGTGTTCTTAACTCATGGGACATATTGGCCAGGAATTCCGATTTATATTTTGTTGACAAAGCCAGGGCCTCAGCCTTTTTTTCGATCTCCGCATTCTTCTGCATTACCAGCTGGTTGCGTTGCTCCAGTGCAGCAGATCTTTCTTCCAATAAGGTATTGGTTTCAATCAGTTCTTCTGATTGTACTTTCAGTTCCTCTTCAGAGGTTTGTAGTTGCTGCGTTTGCAGTTCCAGTTCGCTGTTAATCTGTTCCATTTCCGACTGCTGCGACATTAGCTCCTCTGACCGGGATTGTGTTTCTTCCAGCAATTCCTGCAAGCGCTGACGGTTTTGCACGGTATTGATAACAATGCCGATATTTTCGCTTAGCTGTTTAAAAAAATCAAGTTCCCGGCTGCTGTAATTGTGCAAAGCTCCCAATTCGATCACCGCATTTACGTTGTTTTCGAACAGTGCGGGAAATACAATTATGCTCACTGGCTTTACTTCTGCCGAAGCAAAGGAAATATTAAAATCTTCCCCCCGGATATCAGTTAACACCAGTTGCTTTTTAGACAGCGCACATTGACCAACCAATCCTTCGCCGGTTTTAATTTTTTGTTTCGTATCGCCCTGCAAGGCATAACCATTTTCCAGTCTTAGCTGGTGCTCGCTCTCACGAATATAAAAAGCCGCTACTTTGCTGTTGCTGTATTCGGCAATACACGCCGTTATTTTCTGTGCAATGCTATGCAGGTTATCATCTCCAATTACGGCCTCATTTAACCTGGCTACACCCGTTTGCAACCATTCCTTATCTGCCAGTTCATTAAAAGATTTTTCAAGCGACGCCGCCATCTTATTCAATGCACCTGAAAGATTACCCAGGCCATCTACCTCCACATCATTTACCCGTATACTATAATCGCCATTCGATATTTTTTCCGAGACAGCTTGTATCATATTAATCCGGTGACTAATGGCTGCATCTTTTTTAACCAATTCATCCTGCAGTTTGGTCCGGATGGTGATATCCTTGTTTGTTTTTAAATAAAAGAGTATAGTGATAATAATGGCCAGTATTGCTGCAACAATTATCAGCACAGGTGTGTTGGAAGAAAAACTGGTGAGATTATCCGTTCTGGATTTAAGCAAAACATTCTCGTCAGTTGTCATGTTCCCCACTATTATCCTCACAGTGTCCATAAAAAATTTGCCCGCCTGCAAATCGGATAATTCCAATGGCTTATTAGCCTTCTTTTCATCAATTAAGGCTTGCAGCCTGGAAAACCGTTTCTTGATAATCTGGTCTAGTTTCGCAATTTTCTCCTGCTGAATTCCATTGTCTTCTGTTAGGATTTTTATATCTTTTATCAACGTTATAACCTGCTCATAAGACCCACTGTACGGCTCCAGGAATTCATCTTTGCCCGTAAGTAAAAAACCCCGCTGCCCGGTTTCCGCATCCTTCATAACAGACAAAGTTTGCTCCAGCTTTTGCACTACCGTATTGGTGTGATTTACCAATGCAGCACTTTTAAGCAGGTTGTTGATACTGATGTAGGAAGCTACAGAACTGGTAATAAGAATCAGTAAGGAAATACCAAAACCAACCAGGAGATTTCGTTTCAACGAAAGTTGCATACAACAGTATAAATTAAAAAAATGAAAAATTATCAGTTATTGATGATGGGCATATTGAAATAAAAAAGCGCTCCTTTGCCGGGTTCACTTACTACACCAAAATCTGCCCCGTGTCTTTTTAGTATTTCGGCACATATGTAAAGTCCCATGCCCAGCCCCTGGGCGCAGGAGGTTGCCTCAGATACCCGGTAATACTTACTAAAAATATCTTTTTGATTTTCAGCCGAAATCCCGATTCCCCAATCTTGCACGGCAAAATATAATTGCCCTGCAGGGGTGAGGTTTGTCAGCACTTCAATGTATTTACTTTGCGGTGAATATTTGACCGCATTGCTTATAAAGTTGATGATTACCTGTTCCAACCGGATATCGTTGGCAAGTATTCTTGCGTCCGCCTCTCCCTTATGAATTATTTTTATATCAGGATGTATATGCCGAAGCATCTCCAATGTTGAGGCCAGCAGTTCTTCAAAATTGATAGGTTTTAAATCGAATTTAAGTTCGCCGTTGTCTATTTTGGAAATATCCAGCAAGTCATTGATCAACCCTTCCAGCTTATGCACCTGGGTAGTTGTTCGTTTAAGAAAAGTTGTAGTGTTTTCATCATGTGGCATACTCTCTAATAACTGCACATAACCCTTGATACTGGTTAACGGAGTCTTTAATTCATGGCTGGCCATTGATAAAAAATCATCCTTGGTTTTAAGCGCCTGCTTTTGCTCTTCTATATCTGTAAATGTGCCCACCCATTTTACAATCTCATTATTTTCTACAACCGGCACAACGCTTAGCAGGTGATATTTGTATTCTTTGGATTGCAGTTTAGCGATGCGTATTTCAAGTTGCCTTGGTTGTTTGGATTGAAGAATTTTTTTCCACTCAACAATGATGCATGGATCCTCGGCATGTACTTTAGGAAACGTATCAAACGACGTGGAGTAATTGTACCATTGGCTGTTTACAAAATCAATTTTACCTGTAGCAGTTGCTGTAAATGCTACCTGCGGAATGGAAGCCAGGATGCCATTGAGTTCGTTGGCTTTTTCCTGGGCCTGTTGCTGTGCTTTTTTGCGTACATCTATTTCCGACTGCAGTTGCTGCTTGGCCAGGGTTAATTCCCTGTTTTGCTCGTACAGCCGGTGGAATGTTTTTACCTTCAGCAGCAGTATATCCTGGTCGATAGGTTTAGTGATATAATCAATCGCCCCGGAAGAATAGCCTTTTGTGATAAACTTTTTTTCTGTGTTTACTGCAGACAAAAATATCAATGGAATATCCATCGTGCTTTTATTACCCGCCAGTAAATCAGCCACTTCAAAGCCGTCCATACCCGGCATTTGCACATCCAGTATAATTAATGAATATAGATTTTTGAGCGATTTTTTTAACGCTTCTTCACCACTCAATGCCGTATCAACTGGAAAGGAATGTAATTCTAAGATGGATTTCAGCGCAAATAGGTTTTCAGGCCTGTCATCAACAATAAGAATCATAATGGGTGTTCTAATTTGTGCTGTATTAAAATTTACCAGGTAATTGTCTAACTGTAACCTTACTAAAGGCTATAGGTAAATTTCAACCTGTATCAATAATGGTGCCTGCAAAACAACGGCTGCACGCCCATACATGTTTAACGTTCTTTATACAAGCGTATACTAAAGCTAACGCTATCCCCGGGCTGGCTTTTTTATTTTTAAATGTAACAGGGTAAAATCTGACAACAAGTTCATCCACGATGTATCATCGTTATTCTGCCAGTGGACAGGTAAAAAATTCCCCACTTATTTGCAGCGCTCATTCAATATTTTTCACCTGTAATTCCGGCCATGGTGTTGAGCCATCTTGTACCCTTGAAAAAACATGTTTATTGCTGCTAACAATGACAACTTCTGCAGTGGTATAAATAATGCAACCATCACATAAATGGCCGCCAATTGTTTTACCGTTCCCATCACTGATAGCCATGTGCAGGTGCGACCCGTTACAGGAAACAGTTCCGGCAACACATACAATTTCAAAATAGCCAGCACCGGAAGTTATTGCGGCTGCATTGGCAAAGCGAAGCTGGTAGCGGGTTAAGCTACCTATACAAGTACCTATCCAACCGGCTTGTATCTGTTTTTCCGTTACCATTTCTTCAATACGCTGTTTCAGGTCTTCACCAGGTGTAAGGCGGAATACATGTGCGGTAATATCATTCATAACAGTTGCATTTTGATGTGAGGGAACGGTAATGTTAAACCGTTGTCAGGGCTAACTTTTACTACAACTAAGCTATTTGGTTTGTCCCATTAGTTCTTAATATCTACCCTGCGTAGCTCCAATAAGTTTAGCCCGGTAGGTTCAAAATTTATAATATTGGTGTGCACCAAGTGAATGGCCATATCATACCACAATGGCACTACCGGCGCATTATCCATAATCAACTGGTCCATCTGCTGGTAAAGTTGATACCGCATGGTATCATCTTTTTCGGCCATTGCCTTTTCATACAGTGCATCATAAGCGGCATTTTTAAAGCGGGTATAATTCGGTGGCGCCGGGTTTTTTCCATAAAAAACTCCGAGGTAATTTTCTGCGTCGGGATAATCGGCAATCCAGCTTGCCCTGAAAAATAATGCCTGCGATTTGGATGTTTGCTCCAGTAATAAACTCTTTTGAATGGCCTCTACCTGTACTTTAATACCGGTTTGCTGCAGTTCATTGGCTATGTAGGCAGCCAGGTCTGCATATACCGGTATGGTCAATAATTTTATAACGGGCAGGCCATTGCCGTTGGCGAAACCTGCTTCCTGCAGTAGCTGCTTAGCCTTGCTAACATCGTAATGATAGCCCTTCACCTTTACTGAATCAAAGGAGGGTAAGCCTGCAGGAACAAACCCGCTTTCAGCGGCGGTACCGATGGAATTGCGCAGGTACAGCATCATCTTTTTTCTGTCGAAACCATAGTTGATGGCTTGCCGTATTTTTTGTAACCGCAGCGGCGAATTTTTCACCAGGTCATTGGCGCTATCAACTAAAATGCCCAGGTATTCTGTATTGAGATAAGGATGTTTTTGCAATAATAATTTTCCCAGCCATTCTTTTTTCAGGTTGCCGGTTTTGGTTAATATCTCGTCTTTAAAAGAGGCTTCAATATCATTTATAAAATCCAGCCGGTGTTGTTGAAATTCCAGGAACTCTGTGGCTTTGCTGTCATAAAAAGACACCTTAATACCATCCAGGTACGGCAAGGCTATACCGTTGTTATCCCGCTCAAAATACCGCACGTTTTTTTTCAACACCAGCGCCTGTCCTTCTTCCCATGCAACCATGGCAAAAGGGCCGGTGCCAACAGGATGCCGGCGAAATTCATTGCCATATTTCTCAACGGCCTCCGGGGCAACAACTGAACAATATTGCATACTGAGAATACCCAATATAGGTTGAAAAGGCCTGGCCAGTTTTAATTGAAATGTAGAATCATCGACCGCTTTAAAAGCATTGGCTGTATCAATACGGCTGTTAAATATCCAAGCACCCGGACTGGCCACATTTTTATCAATGATTCGGTTAAAACTATATACCACATCGGCAGCAGTTAACAATCTTCCTTTGCCATTTGTAAAAGCAGCATCGTCATTAAAATAAACATCCGTACGCAGGTGAAACGTGAAGGTTATATTATCAGCTGAGATATCCCAGCTTTTGGCCAGCGAAGGTTTTAAATGCATATCTGAATCTACTTCAATCAATGTGTTATACAATTGATGAATGGCCCACATGATGGATTGGTTCTTTGCAAAAGCCGGATCCAACGAAGCGATACCTGTTTGTTCGTTGTAATGAAATATTTTTTTGTCGGGATGCAGATGTGATTTACAGGAGACGAAAAAAAGAATGGATAATATTATAATGGATAATCGATAGGAAACAATGGATAATTTTTTAATGGATAGTGGATAATCGTTTAGCGTCATCAGTTTATAATATTCTACATAAATTTATGCAATGAAATTGAATTCGAACTTAATACTTGCTTTCTGTATGGCGATTGTTTTTTGTAATGAAACCATGGCCCAATCTTCATTAAAAACTAAAATCTACACTCATGCGGATACGTTGCGTGGAAGCAATGGCCCAGGCAGAGATTGGTGGAATGTAACCAAATATGATCTGCATGTAAAATTCAATATTGAGGATAGTACAATTAGTGGATATGATGTTATTAATTTTAACGTCCTTAAATATGGTAGTGAAATACAAATTGATTTACAGGAACCATTGATTTTGGATAGTGTAAAAATTGGTGATTTACAAGATTTTCAGCATTTCATTCAACCGAATTATAAACACATCAGAAAAGATGGCAGTAGTTATTTTGTAAAATCTTCTTTTATATTTAATGCCATAGTTAGAACAAAAACGGGAAACTCAATAACAATTTACTATCATGGCAAACCAACCATCGCCAAACGTCCGCCTTGGGATGGTGGTTTAATTTGGGCCAAAGATAAAAGCAACACTCCGTGGGTTAGCATTGCCTGCCAAGGCCTTGGCGCCAGTGTTTGGTATCCCTGCAAAGACATTCAAAGCGACGAACCGGACAGCGCTGAAATGCATATTACTGTTCCAGACACTTTAGTGTGTGTAGGCAATGGGCGTCTACGTGAAGTCATAAAAAATGGTGATGGCACTGCAACCTACGACTGGGCCGTGGTTAACCCTATCAATAATTACTGCATCATTCCGTACATTGGCAAATATGTTCATTTTGGCGAAATTTTTAAGGGCGAAAAAGGTGCCCTTACAATGGACTACTGGGTGCTGGATTCCAACCTTGAAAAAGCAAAAAAACAGTTTCAGGATGCACCCAGAATGATGAAGGCTTTTGAATACTGGTTTGGTCCCTACCCTTTTTACGAGGATGGGTATAAACTGGTTGACGCCCCACATTTGGGTATGGAACACCAAAGCGCTACAGCCTATGGAAACGGCTACCAGAATGGGTATCATGGTACAGATTTAAGCGGCAGCGGGTGGGGATTAAAATGGGATTTTATTATTGTGCACGAAAGCGGCCACGAATGGTTTGCCAATAATATTACATCCAAAGACCTGGCAGATATGTGGATACATGAGAGTTTTACCAACTACAGTGAAACCTTGTTTACAGAATATTATTATGGCAAAGAAGCCGCCGACGCTTATGTAATTGGCACCAGGAAAAGAATTGTAAACGATGTACCCATTATTGCGGCCTATGGTGTAAATAAAGAAGGTAGTGGCGACATGTATTATAAAGGTGGTAATATGCTGCACACCATCCGCCAGGTAATTGACAACGATAGTTTATTCAAACAGATTTTACGCGGATTAAACAAAACATTTTATCATCAAACAGTTACCACCCAACAAATAGAAAACTACATCAGTTCCCAGTCGAAGATTGATTTCAGCAAAGTGTTTGACCAATATTTAAGAACCTCGCAGGTACCTGTATTGGAGTATAAACAGAACGGGTACACGCTGCAATACCGTTACACAAACAGCCTTCCCGGATTTAAAATGCCACTAAAAATTAATTTCAAAGGTCAGCGCTGGATAAAACCTTCAACCAGGTGGCAAACGTTAAATGTATCTCCCAATGGAGATAATCAATTTTCTGTTGATCCAAATTTTTATATCATTACAAAAAAGGTAGATTAATTTAGCGCACAAACATTTGTATGAGTCAGATAAGGAGGCAAAGTATTATTTCTTCATTGATGGTTTACTTTGGCTTTTCGCTTGGCTTTTTAAATACGTACCTCTTTACAAGAGATGGAGGGTTCACCAAAGAACAATACGGCCTTACGGGAATATTTATCGCCATCGCTACCCTTATGTATTCCTTCGCCAACCTGGGTATGCCGGCCTACATCCATAAGTTCTATCCTTATTATAATGCTAATCTAGATAAGAAAAGAAATGATATTCTTACATGGGCCCTGGTTGTTTCCATATTTGGCTTTTGTCTGGTGGCTATCAGCGGCATATATTTTAAGGATACTATTATCCGGAAATTTGGTCAAAATTCTCCTGAACTAATAGCATACTATTACTGGATTTTCCCATTTGGGCTGGGCCTTACACTTTATTCAATTTTAGAAAGCTATGCATGGCAATTAAAAAAATCTGTACTTACCAATTTTCTTAGGGAAGTGCAGTTCCGCCTTTTTACCACCATTCTGATTATACTAACTTTTGCGGGCCTGCTTGCAAAATTCGATATGTTCATCAAAGTATATTCATTTACTTACCTGGGCATCGCATTCATATTACTAATTTACCTGTTGGTAAAAGGTTACATTCATTTAACCTTTACCGTTAGCATCGTTTCAAAAAAATTTTTCAAGAAAATTATTACCCTTATATCTTTTGTATTTGGGGGTTCTCTTGTATTTGCCATTGCCTCTGTATTTGATTCTATCCTGATTGCATCTGTTGTTAAAAACGGACTGGCCCAGGTAGCGATATATACCCTTGCACAAAATATTGCCAGCCTTATACAGGCGCCTCAGCGGGGCATTATATCATCTTCCATTTCGGCTTTATCAAATGCCTGGAAGGAAAAAGATATGCCCAGGATTAACCGTATTTATCGCCAGTCTTCTATCAACCAATTGATATTTGCAGTAGGTATGTTTTCTCTTATCTGGATGAATTTTTCCGATGCTGTTGTCACTTTTCATATGCAAGAGGGATATATCAAGGCGCAGTGGGTTTTCTTTTTTATAGGACTAATGCGTATTGTAGATATGGGCACCGGCGTCAACAGCCAGATTATTGCTACCTCTACCAAATGGAGATTTGAATTTGTTACCGGGATCATTTTATTGGTAGTAACACTTCCGCTAAACTATATTTTAACCAAATACTATTTTGGCATACTAGGACCGGCAATAGCTAATCTTTTCTCCTTCACTTTGTATAATGCCATCCGGTACTGGTTTTTACAAAAAAGGTTTAACCTGCAGCCCTTTACAAAGCAAACACTATATACCATCCTGTTAGGATTGATCTCTTTTTACCTATGCCACCTATTGTTTAGTTCAATCCATGGTTTTGCAGGTTTGTTTGTCCGCAGCATTTGCTTTATAGCAATATACGCAACAGGCACAGTGGCATTAAAATTATCCTCAGATGTTTTGCCGGTTTGGAATACGTTCATAAAAAAAACAGGCATAAAAAAAGGAGCGTAAACGCTCCGTGGTAAGTTAAATATGGGTTTAGACAGCCGATCTTCAAGCCGCTATTATCAATTAAAAAATTATCAATTATCAATTAAAAATTTATCCATTATTTACAAAGCCTTCCGCCACTGATAAACTTCTTGTTATAATATCCTTCAGTTAAATTGCTGATGGTTACGCCGCCATTCACGCTGCTATGAACAAAATAACCATCACCCAAATAAAAACCGGCATGACTAACGCCGCCCCTGGTATTAAAAAAAACGAGGTCGCCCTCACTTAAATTTTCCATACTAACTCTTTCCGTTTGCTTGTATTGGTCTGCCGCCGTCCTCGCTAAAGCAATTCCGTAAACATTGGATACCAGCCGTCCAGTAAAAGCACTACAGTCAATGCCATTCTTATCGTTGCCACCATAATGGTAACGGGTGCCCCACCATTCATCTATAAAATTATACAAAGTGGCGTTGTTAACCGTTTCAACCTCCCTGTTCATCAGTGTAGCATACTTAAATTGCAATGCCGAGCACTTTTCGATATCACTACTGGCCGCTGAAAACTGTGTTGTAGCAGATGTTTCCACCAACTCAACCTGTTTGTCTGCTGGCAGGTTATCAGAAATTTTTTCCGGCGCAATTTCAATGCTTTCAATAAAACGAGGTGAAGATTTGAGCCCTCCTTTGCTAGCCACACTTTCCAGGTTAACACTGGTTTGGGCTATAACTGTAGATGTTCCTGAAACTATGCCAATGGCAACAGCAACAAAAAATAAGTATTTCATACGTAAACTTTTGGTTTGGCGTATGCACGACTTAATCTTGTGTTATTTAATCTTCTGTTGTTTCTTTTAAATACGCTGTTTAGCTTTACTTTTCTATGAGTCCTGTCCTACAAACTGATTATTAATAATTTTTCACTGGATTGCAAATATAAAGCCAAAATTGATTAAATGCAAGCTTTGCTCACAATCATGCAATCGAACTGTTAGGTTCTGTGGAAAAACGAATTAGTAACGCAGATTATTGTTGACGATATTTGTACATTGATTATCCGGTTTTTAAAATCTTTTTGTCCGGGCTGCAACAATGTAAAGTAGCATCGTTGCGTCGCACACTTGTACTGCATTGCTTTTATCAGGCGCCTTATAATTTGCAGTGCGATGAGTTATTTAAAAGTTTAATCAGTCAACAATTACAGTTTAAATTTCGACATGCAGTTTTCTCATTTACACGTTCATACACAGTTTTCATTATTGGATGGCGCCGCCTCCATCAAGAATTTATATAAAAAAGCCATTGCCAATAACATGCCCGCCCTCGCCATCAGCGATCACGGCAATATGTTTGGCGCTTTTGAATTTGTAAAGGAAGCGTACAACCACAAAAATGCCGATGGCTCTTTAAAAGTAAAACCCATTGTTGGCTGTGAGTTTTACATTACTACCGATCGTACAAGAAAAACATTCAGTAAAGAAGAAAAAGATCCCCGGCACCACCAGATTTTACTGGCAAAAAATGATACCGGTTATAAAAACCTGGTAAAGCTTACTTCGCTGGGTTACATCGAAGGAATGTATTCCAAGTATCCGAGAATTGACAAGCAACTCATTCATAAATACCATGAAGGATTGATTGCAACCACTTGTTGCCTGGGTGCCCTGGTACCGCAAACCATTCTTAAAAAAGGAGAAGCGGAAGGTGAAAACGAATTTAAATGGTGGCTCAATATTTTCCAGGAAGATTATTATGTAGAGTTACAACGGCACGGCATACCGGACCAGGATAAAGTAAACCTCGTATTATTAAAATTTGCAAAAAAGTACAATGTAAAAGTAATCGCCAGTAATGATTCGCACTATGTAGATCAGCAGGATTTTAATGCGCACGACATTTTACTTTGTATCAATACCGGCGAAAAGCAGTCCACCCCCGCCCTCAGGGAGTTTAGCGACGATGATGTAATGACCAAGAATAAACGCTTTGCTTTTCCGAACGACCAGTTTTATTTAAAAACCGGCGAAGAAATGGCGAAGGTTTTTGAAGATATTCCGGAAGCAATTGACAACACCAACGAAATTGTAAGCAAGGTTGATTTGCTGAATTTAAAACGGGATATCCTGTTGCCGTTTTTTGAGGTTCCCGCCAATTTTAAAAGCCAGGATGAATACCTGGAACATTTAACCTGGAGCGGGGCAAAAGCACGCTATCAGATTATTACTCCCTTGCAGGAAGAGCGCCTGCAGTTTGAGCTGGGTATCATCCGCAAAATGGGCTTTGCAGGTTACTTTTTAATTGTAAGCGATTTTATTAAAGCCGGTCGCGACCTTGGTGTATTTATCGGCCCCGGCCGTGGCTCTGCAGCTGGCAGTGCGGTAGCCTATTGCATTGGCATCACCAACATAGATCCTATCAAATATAACTTGCTGTTCGAAAGGTTTCTGAACCCGGAACGTAAATCCATGCCGGATATTGATACGGATTTTGATGATGAAGGAAGACAGAAAGTGCTGAATTATGTGGTACAGAAGTATGGCAAAAACCAGGTGGCACAAATTATAACGTATGGTACCATGGCAGCTAAATCGAGTATTGCAGATGTGGCCAGGGTAATGGATTTGCCCATAGCCGAAAGCAGGGCCATCTCCAAGCTGGTACCGGAGCGGCCGGGTATTAATTTAAAACGGTTACTGCATGCCCCATTCACCATTAAGGAAGCTAAAAACGGAGAAAAATCCCTGGAAGAA
Source organism: Chitinophagales bacterium (assembly GCA_038210625.1). Classification (GTDB taxonomy): domain Bacteria; phylum Bacteroidota; class Bacteroidia; order Chitinophagales; family Chitinophagaceae; genus Ferruginibacter. Next base: position 46,969 of record JBBQWL010000011.1, read on the forward strand.
AAAGAAGCATTACAGGGCGATGATATTGAAAATGTAAAAAAACTGCGAGAGCTCTATGCCGGGAATGATCTTCCAAGCAAGATATTACACGAAGCCGAAATACTGGAAGGTTCAGTCAGAAATACCGGTATTCATGCTTCCGCAATCATCATAGCACCCAAGGATTTAACAGACCTGCTACCAGTAGCTACTTCTAAAGAATCTGAGCTTTGGCTAACACAAATTGAAGGCGGTTCTATCGAAGAAGCGGGTGTAATTAAAATGGATTTTCTTGGTTTAAAAACACTGAGTATTTTAAAAACAGCCCTTCACCTGATAAAACAAAACCACGGCATTCATATTGAAATTGACGATATACCGCTGGATGATGAAAAAGCGTACAAGCTTTACCAGCAGGGCGATACCAACGGAACGTTCCAGTTTGAAAGTCCCGGCATGCAAAAACATTTACGGGAATTAAAACCTGATAAATTTGATGATCTTATTGCCATGAACGCCTTGTATCGCCCCGGCCCTATGGCGTATATTCCAGACTATATTGATCGTAAACATGGCAAAAAACAAGTAGAGTATGATTTGCCGGACATGGAAGAACACCTGAAAGAAACCTATGGTATCACTGTATACCAGGAACAGGTAATGTTGCTGTCGCAAAAGCTGGCAGGCTTTAGTAAAGGAGATGCGGATGTGTTGCGTAAAGCCATGGGTAAAAAGCAAAAAGCGGTGCTGGATAAAATGAAAGTACAGTTTGTAGATGGGGCCACCTTAAAGGGACATCCGAAAGATAAACTGGAAAAAATATGGACCGATTGGGAAGCATTTGCGCAATACGCTTTTAATAAATCGCACTCTACCTGCTATGCCTTTGTTGCTTACCAAACCGCCTATTTAAAAGCCCATTATCCCAGCGAGTACATGGCAGCTGTACTTAATCACGCTGGCAGTATTGAAAAAATCACCTTCTTTATGGAGGAATGCAAACGTATGGGTTTAACGGTGCTTGGTCCGGATATCAACGAGTCGCAGAATGGTTTTGCTGTAAACCAAAAAGGTGAAATACGGTTTGGCTTCAGCGGCCTGAAAGGTGTTGGCGAAAACGCGATTGAACATATCATTGATGAGCGTACCAAGCATGGCTTTTACACATCCATTTATGACCTGGCTAAAAGAGTAAACCCCAGGGCGGCTAACAAAAAATCATTGGAAAGCTTGATCTATTCCGGTGCCTTCGACTGCTTTAAAGATATCACCAGGGCGCAATATTTTTACCAGGCGCCCGGCGATGTACAGGGCCTTGAAAAGATTATTAAGTTTGGTAGTATTTACCAATCGCAAAATGCCACTTCAAGCAATACTTTATTTGGCGATTTGCAAATGCCAGATATTGTACCGCCAAAATTGTCACCGTGCGAACCATGGCCACTGGCCCAGCAACTGGATTTTGAAAAAGAAGTAACCGGTATGTATATGAGCGGCCACCCGCTGGATAATTTCAAATTCGAAATGCGGCATTATAATATCACACCCCTCGCGGAATACAATGAATTTAAACTGGCCGTAAATACGCACGCTAACCCGGGCAGGCAATTTCGGGTGGCCGGACTAGTAGTAGACTCTCAACACAGGTTAACCAAAACAGGTAAAAACTTTGGCATACTGACCATTGAAGATTATAGTGGCAAAACTGAATTTATGTTGTGGAGTGAAGACTATGTAAAATATACGGCTTACCTGGAAAAAGGATTGATCATTGTGGTGGAAGGAGGATTTAAAACCCGGTATAACAGCGAGCAGTATGAATTTAAAATAAATAAAATTCACTTGCTCGAAACGGTAAAACCTGTGTTGACTAAACAAGTTGTGGTAGAAGTACAACCCCAGTTTGTAAATAAAAATTTTATTGATTTTATTGAAAACAATGTAAAAACAAATCCTGGCAAGGCTTCCATTAAATTTAACATTGCAGATGTTAGAAATAATTATAAAGTGGGCATGTATACATTGGAGAAAGGTTTTACCATGAATGACGACATGGCGGTATTTCTATTAGACAATAAAGACGTGGAAGTCACTGTGGTAACAGGTTAGCAATGCGGATTTTTATTTAATTAATTTTTACTTCTTAATTAAAAGTGTCTTTGTGGCAACAAAATAATATCAACACTGCCAATTGGATTGTGAATATGTCATAACAACACATTTAAATATTTGGATGTAAATTTGACTTCTTAAATAACAATAATCAAAAAAAAATATAAATTATGGCACATGAATTCACTGATGCAAACTTTCAGACGGAAGTTTTAGATTCAGATAAATTATCCGTTATAGATTTTTGGGCAGAATGGTGCGGTCCATGCCGTGCAATAGGTCCGGTAATTGAAGAGTTATCAAAGGAATATGATGGTAAAGTAAACGTGGGAAAAGTGAACGTAGATCACAACCCCCAGATTTCTATGAACTACGGCATTACAAGTATTCCTGCAATTCTTTTTGTAAAAGGCGGACAGGTTGTAGATAAATTAGTAGGTGCACAACCAAAAGCAAACTTTGTAAAAAAGATAGATCAGCATAAATAAGTTGCTGTCGAAAATATACGGACCAGTTAATGCTGGTTCAATAAAAGAAATCCCCGGCTATGCCGGGGATTTCTTTTTCCAACATGCCTTGGAATTATTTATTCAGCTACCAGTAATGGTTCGTCATGTATATTTTTAATTGCATCTGGATTGTGCTTGTGTTTAAAAACAAACAAAAACAGGGCGGCAATTACCAGTGCATAACCGGCAAATGCCATCCATATACCAAACCAGTTTTTTTCTCCGTCTGCATAGGTAAAATATTTTTGTATAACAAGCCCGCTCACCGAGCTGCCGATCACCGCCCCGAAGCCATTGGTCATCATCATAAAAAGCCCCTGTGCGCTGGCTCTTATCGCCGGGTCACTTTGCGTTTCAACAAAAAGAGAACCCGAAATATTAAAAAAGTCAAACGCCATTCCATACACAATACAAGAAAGGATAATCATCCACAAGCCATCGCCAGGGTTGCCATAAGCAAATAATCCGAAGCGCAATACCCACGCCACCATACTGAAAAACATCACGTATTTTATACCAAACCTTCTTAAGAAAAATGGTATCGCTAAAATAAAAAGCGTTTCAGAAATTTGAGAAATTGACATGATGATTGCCGGATATTGCACTGCCGTGAGATGCTGGTATTTTTCAATTTTTCCAAAGTCGTGTAAAAAGGTATCACCGTATGCATTGGTCAACTGCAATGCGGCTCCCAACAGCAAACAGAAAATAAAAAACACCGCCATTTTCCTGTCTTTAAATAACGAAAATGAGGTCAGACCTAATGCATCCATCAATGATTTATTTTGCTTAAGGCGCAGCAGTGGCGGGCATTTTGGCAGTGTAAAAGCGTACAATCCTAAAAATAAAGACGCCGCTGAAGCTACGTAAAACTGTCCTGCCGAAGTCTCGATTCCCAACAAGCTTACCGTCCACAATGCAACAATAAAACCCACTGTACCAAAAACCCTGATGGGCGGATAATCAATCACCACATTTGCGCCTTTGTTTTTTAAAGCAGTATATGCCACAGTAATAGATAAGGAGAGTGTGGGCATATAAAAAATCATATTTAGTAACAACACCCAAAACATTACCGTTGGATCTTTCACCATCGGCAATGAAAAAAGTACAGCTGCTCCCAAAATGTGGCAAATGCCATAGAGCTTTTCCGCATTGATCCACCTGTCTGCAATAATACCCAACAAGGAAGGTGCAAATAGCGATGCAATGCCCATGGTAGAAAAAAGTGCACCAAAAGCTGAATTGGTCCATACACTCGCATGGGTAACAGGGTCAATTTCGGGGTAAATTTTTGGCAAGGTTTGAAACCAGTAAGCGCCAATAGTAAGCAACCACGACCCCCAAATAAAAAACTGAAAAAAATTCATTACTATAAGTCGCAGCTTAACATTCATAATTATCGGTTTTTATATACAAACTTGCATACGCGCCAGCATGCAGGTTGATTGATAAAAAAGCAATTGCATCAATCAACTTTTATAATGTGGAAGATATACATTTATTGCTAAATCAGCCGCCTCGCTGGTGATTTAAAAGCAGTTAAATAGTTAGCAATTGCCCCAAAAAATGTTTGCACATTTTCTTTTGTAGTTCCATTTAGCAACAATAAATCTCCTGTGGGTAAATAAAGAAATTTGTATATCATAAAACCGGCTTCCAGTCGTTTAATTGCAATAAATCAGTTGATTGCACAACCGAAAACAAATATCTTTTATATTTGACCATCCAAAACTTTTCCATTTTGAAAAAAAACATGCTGCTTGTTGTAGCAATTTGCCTTTGTTTTTTTACAGCAGCACAAAAAAAACAGCCGGGTGATGTAATAGCCCGGTGTTTTACGATGGAAAGGGTGCAGCACTATCTTGAACAAAATGCCGCAGCAAAATCAGCGACACAACAGCAAACAACTGAAAAAAAGAAAATACCAATTACTAATCCTGCCACCTCTCGTCCGCAAGGAACAAATGGTGTTATCAATATTCCGGTAATTTTTCATGTGGTGCTGCCGGATCCCTACCTGGTGACAGATGCTGTTATCCAATCTCAAATTGCCGAATTAAATAAAGACTATGCTGGTATAAATGCTGACAGCTCCAATGCTACCAATTTTTATTCTGTCCGGGGTCATTCCGCCATTATACGATTTGTTTTGGCTAAGCAAAACCCCAACGGAGGATTGAGCAATGGTATTGACAGAATCAAAAGTTCCACAGCCTCCAATGCTACGCTTTTGACAGATCCTATTAAAAGAACGTCACTCGGTGGCGCAGATGCCTGGGATGCTGCCAGCTACCTGAACATTTGGATTGGCAATGATGTGAGCGGTAGAAACATTTTGGGATACGCACAATTTCCAGAATCGGGTACTGCCGGGGAAGATGGTGTATTTTGCAATGCTAGGAGCTTTGGCGTAAGTAGTTGCAATATTAACATATACAACAAGGGGCGAACGTTGTGCCATGAAATAGGACATTACCTTGGATTATTTCATATTTGGGGAGATGAGGATGGGTGCAGTGGCGATGATTTCCGATCGCTTGAAACAACCGGTTCCGCAACGGTATTACCGGCTGATTTATTTAATACAACCGAACAAGCCAATACCATTAATGATATCGGCGATACGCCTAACCAGGGTACAAGTTCATCGGGTTGTTTAACCGGCATCCAGCCTGATGTATGCGCCAGCGCCTTAACCGGTAAAATGTACCAGAATTATATGGACTATACGTCTGATAACTGTTACAGTATGTTTACACAAAAACAGGTGGAGCGCATGCAGTGGGTATTATTGAATGCCCGCCCGGGTTTAATAACGTCTGCCGGAGCCGTGGCGCCGGCCGGAGTTAACAAACGAGATGCCATGCCAACAGAAACGGTAAACCCCGGCGTTGAAACTTCAGGCTGCAGTACCATTATCAATCCATCATTTTTAAATTGCCCCGGCTCCATTATCCCTAAAGTGAGAATCATCAATAACGGCAGTGATTCCATTACTTCAGTAAAAATTGGCTTGCTGGTAAATGGTGTTGCAAAAACGCCAGTCACGGTTACGATACCTTCACCAGGACTTGCTTATGGAGCAACAACCATTGTAACTTTTCCTTCTCTTTCTGTAACCACAGGTAACTATGTGTTGAAATTTTACACCTTCAATGTAAACGGAATTGCAGTTGACCAGGCCCCTTCCAATGATACTGTTACTACATCATTGCAGGTGTCTGACGGTGTTGCATTACCGGCTTCAGAAGACTTTGAGGCGCTGCCTTTCCCTGCCGCAACATGGTCGTTGTATAATCCTGATGGCGATGCAAGCTGGACGAGGTTCTCCCCTGGAAATAATAGTTCGGGCGCTATGTTTATTGACAATTTTACTAAAAACAATATTGGGTTGAAAGACGAATTGCGCACGCCTAAATTTTTGGTATCAACAGCCGATTCTGTTATCATTTCATTTGACCTGGCGCATAAGAATTATCCGGGTGCAAAAGACCAGTTGAGTGTACTGGTTTCTAATAATTGTGGCACCAACTGGACCACCGTATATTCGAAATCCGGGGATAACCTTTCCACCGCCGGGGCCACTACTTTACGCTACAGCACGCCCATTGCATCTGACTGGAAAGCGCAGAAAATTACCATTGGCGGAGCGCTTTTGTCCACCGGTAAAATCATTATTGCCTTTCAGAACAAAGGGGATTATGGCAACAATATTTTCATTGATAATATTTTAATTTACAAACAAAAGAAATTGGATATTGCTGCATCTGCTATCATCTCTCCTGCCGATCCTGAATGTTCTTTTATTATTGCTGCTCCACAGGTAGAAATAAGTAACAATGGCGTGCAGGCTGTAACGGGATTTAAAGTAGGCTATAGTTTAAACAATGCATCCCCGGTTTATAAAAATTATATTCAAACCATTTTGCCCGGTACTGCTGTAACAGTTACCCTGAATCCATTGACCGCTGCAGCGGGGTTGAATAACATTAAAGTATTTACGGCAAACCCAATCAGTGCAAGCGCTGCGGGGGATGAAAATATGCTGAATGATACCATCAGTAAAAAATTTACCATCAACGCAATTGTAGCTTCTCCACTGGGTGAAGATTTTGAAAGAGCAACGTTTGCACCTTTGAACTGGCAAATCATCAATCCCGACAGTGCTGTAACCTGGGCAAGAAAATCGCCTGGTTACAAAAGTGGTTTTGCAGCCTTTATGGATAATTTTTCTACCGACCTTACAGGAGCAACAGATATTTTGCAAAGCCCCACTATTAATGTTGCCGGTGCTGATTCGGTTATTATTTCCTTCGACCTGGCACATAAAAATTACGAAGGGGCCAGCGACGAATTAAAAGTAAAAGTATCCGGCGATTGCGGCAGTAGCTTTGTCACGGTATTTGATAAAAGTGGCTCCGGGCTGGCCACTGCGGGCTCTTCCACCAGCGCATATATTAATCCGCAAGCAGAAGATTGGAAACCGCAACGGATAGTGTTGGATAGTTCATTTGCGGCTTCAAACATGATAGTAGATTTTGAAAACATTGCGGATTACGGCAACAATATTTTTATTGATAACATTCATGTTTCTGCGCTTTACAAAAGAAACCTTGCAGTAACAAAAATTAATGCACCTTTTGAAGCCGCCTGCAGTACAGGCCCCATACTGCCAGACGTAACTGTTACCAATACCGGTATCGACACCATAACAAGCTTTACACTGCTGTATACTGTGGATAGTGAAGCTCCGGTTGCTAAATCCGTTACAGGTGTGTCTCTATCAGCCGGGCAGCAGATGAAAATACAATTGGATGCATTTAATACAAATATTGGCGACCACGTATTTACAGCCTGGTGCACAAACCCTGTTACTTCAACCGGAACCGGTGACTACGATCACCTGGATGATACATTAAAGCGATCGTTTGTAATCATTGGCACGCAACCGGTGCTTCCGTTCGCAGAAAGCTTTGAAGGCACCAGCTTTCCTCCTGTCAACTGGGGTACAGTCAACAGTAATGATACTACACAGTGGATAAAAACCGGCACTGCGGCGAACTCCGGCAATGCTTCAATCGTAATCAATAATTTTAATGATTCAGCCAAATATACTGACAGCAGGTTAATATCTCCGGTGATAACCAACGGCAGTAATAATGATTCTGTATTTTTATCTTTTGCCTTGGCTTACAAGCAGGGAGCCAACTACCCGGGCGCCACGCTCCTGCCACTTGATACACTTGAAATTCAACTATCAACAGATTGCGGTATTTCAACAAAAACTGTTTGGAAAAAATGGGGCAGTGATTTGCAGACAACAGGTGATCCAAATTATCCAAGCTTCACTCCTTTTGTACCTGCGAAGACCAATTGGAAAAATATTCATTGCTACCTGACTCCTTTTACAGGCAACAATAATTTTCAGCTGTATTTTGTTGCAAAAGGCAACAGGCAAAACAACATTTGGTTAGATGATGTAAATATTTACGCCAAACAATTGCCGCAAAAATTAAAAACGCAGGGATACCTTGTTTATCCTAACCCGTTTGGCAATAGCTTTTTAATTCACCACTTTGGAGCGCCGGCCAATTTAAAAGCAACCCAGGTATTCAACTCTTCGGGGCAACTGGTGTATGATAAATGGTACGAAGGCAACGCTAACAGCGAAATAACTGTGAACCTGCAGGGAAAAGCCGCCGGAGTTTACATTCTTAAAATGGTGTACACAAATAAAACAATTGTACAAAAAATTGTGAAGCGATAAACGGCAAAGGTTTTACAAAAGACTACAGTTAATAGTTAGGAGGATGCCAACAAAAGGCATCCTCTTTTGTTTTAAAGCTAAGCCTCCAGTAACTTTGCACAAAATACCACACATGAGTACTTCTATTGACACATTAATTAATACAACCAGCGATACTGCTTTAAAAACGATAGCTGAAAAAGTAAAACAACAAATAAGAATATCTGATGAAGAAGGGATCATTTTATTTGAAAGAGCCAGTCTGCCTTTTGTAGGTGCACTAGCTAATTTCATCAGGGAAAAACTGCACGGTGATACCACCTATTTTAACCGCAATTTTCATATAGAGCCGACCAATGTTTGTGTGTTTAGCTGTAAATTCTGTTCCTATTCCCGCTTATATGCAAAAAAAGAAGAAGGATGGGAACTAAGCATTGATCAAATGCTGGACATAGTAAAAACCTATGATGGCAAACCAATTACAGAAGTACATATCGTTGGTGGTGTTCACCCTAAAATGAACATGGCCTACTTTATTGAACTAATGCAAAAAATTAAGGCACACCGCCCCGATCTGCATGTTAAAGCGTTTACTGCAGTTGAGCTGGATTACATGTTTCGCAAGGCAAAGCTTTCTGTTGAAGAGGGCATGAAACAACTACATGATGCAGGCCTTGATAGTTTACCTGGTGGCGGAGCAGAAATTTTTGCACCTGAAATAAGAGAACAAATATGTGCCGATAAAGTGGATGGCGAAGGATGGCTAAAGATTCACGAAACGGCACACCAGTTAGGCATGCACACCAATGCTACCATGTTGTATGGCCACATTGAAAAATACGAACACCGGATTGACCATATGCGCAGATTACGGGAACTGCAGGATAAAACAGGCGGCTTTAATACTTTCATTCCCTTAAAATTCCGTAACCAGGATAACGACATGAGTTATGTTACAGAATCAACTATTACGGAGGATATGCGGCTGTATTCGATTGCAAGAATTTACCTGGATAATTTCCCCCACCTGAAAGCATACTGGCCAATGCTCGGCAGAGAAAATGCACAGCTGAGTTTGTCTTTTGGCGTGAATGACATAGACGGTACCATTGATGATTCTACTAAAATATACTCTATGGCTGGTAGTGAAGAACAAACTCCCGCAATGAGTACCTCCCAACTTGTGACTTTAATCAAGCAGGTAAAAAGAAAACCTGTTGAACGGGATACTTTGTACAATGTAGTAAAAGATTATTCGCTGGAAATAGAAACGGCAATTCCCGATGCTCAACTGAATTAATAATACCTATGAACCCTTTACTGGATGTAATAATTATTGGCGGAGGCCCCATTGGCCTGGCCTGTGCATTGGAAGCAAAGAAAAAAAATCTGCAATACCTCATTCTTGAAAAGGGAACGCTGGTTAATTCCCTGTACAATTACCCGGATAATATGACCTTTTTTTCGACCTCCGAAAAACTGGAAATCGGTGGTGTTCCTTTTGTGAGCAATAACATAAAACCAACCCGTAACGAATCACTGGAATATTACCGCCGGGTTACAGTTGCCAATGAATTAAACTTGCATCTTTTTGAGGAAGTAAAAACGCTTAATAAAGAGAATGGATATTTTAATGTTCAAACAACCAGGGCAAATTATACTGCCCGCAATATCATCATATCTACCGGGTTTTACGACCTTCCTTACCTGCTAAATGTGCCTGGAGAAGAACTACCTAAAGTAACGCATTATTATAAAGACCCGCATTTTTATGCTTTTCAGAAAGTGCTGGTTATTGGCGCCAGCAATTCGGCTGTGGATGCGGCTTTAGAAACCTTCAGAAAGGGCGCGGAAGTAACCATGGCAGTAAGAGAAAAAGAAATAGGCGAGAGAGTAAAATACTGGGTAAGGCCCGACATTATCAACCGTATTAACGAGGGATCAATTAAAGCCTTTTTCAATTCATCGGTGGCCGCTATCCATGAAAAAACGGTGGACATCAATACCCCCGATGGATTAATAACCATTGACAATGATTGGGTAATCGCCATGACTGGCTATCAGCCTAATCTTTTATTCCTGCGGAATATTGGGATTGAACTATCTGATGATACTATAAAAAAACCCACCTACAATGCCGATACGCATGAAACTAATATTAACGGGATATATTTAGCAGGTGTAATATGCGGTGGGATGAACACGCACAGCCTTTTTATTGAAAATTCAAGAGAACATGCTATCAAAATAATTGACCATATACTAAAGAGTCAAAATACCTAAAGCCCGGGTGCAGGGGCCACATCAGCAAAGTTTATAAAAGTAAAAAGGTTCAAAACAGCAACGACAAACTTTGTCAATCCTGCTTTGAACCATATTTGTTTAATTCTTTTGTTCCTGCTATTTACAAACAGATTTGTTAGTTTGCAAGTATGATGTATAAAGCAAGGTATAATGAAGAAAGAGCGGTTAGTGCTAATCCAAATCTTCTGATAGTTGCTTCCTGTTGTGTAATGGCATTGTACATTTGTTCCATGTTTTCTAAGTTTTGAAGGGTTTAAATTTATGTTGTTGTGGTTGATGATTTTGTTTAATTAGCCGAATTACCTAGTTACCCAGTATAATATATAAGGCAAGGTAAACTGAAGATGCAGCTGTAAGTGCTAATCCGAATCTTCTGATAGTGGCTTCCTGTTTTGTGATTGCATTGTAGATTTGTTCCATGTTTCCCGGGTTTTGAAGGGGTTAAATTTACGTTGTCTTGTAGATGTTGATTTTTTTAATTAGCCTAGTTACCCAGTATAATATATAATGCAAGGTAAACTGAAGATGCAGCTGTAAGTGCTAATCCGAATCTTCTGATAGTGGCTTCCTGTTTTGTGATTGCGTTGTAGATTTGTTCCATTTTCTGTGGTTTTTTGGGTGTTTAGAGTTTGTGTTTGATTTTAATATTTAAATTGAATTCGACGTGTTGTTATTGTTTGCTATAGCATTTTTTGCCAGATAATAGATTGCCAGGCTGCTATTGCAGGTAGTAAAATAATTATAAAAAGAGTAATAAAATTTTAGGCCGTTAAACAATGATTCAGTTGGGCCCTACCAAAACGGAACTTAAAAAATCACTACTTTTTGGCCGAGTGCATTGATAGCAGAACTGTTATCCATAGTTACTATGCGATAGTTTACCATGCCAGAGGTTGCTTTAATATTATCACCAAAGTGATAAGCATCGCTGCTTTCTCCCATTAGAATGGCTACTCTTTTGAATTCGCCACCATTGATGCTTTTTTCGATCAGGTAAGAAGTACCTGTTGTTTCATATCCGGCATTCCAGCTGATACTTATTTTACCGGCATTTTTTAGGGTAACTTTTAAAGTGTTGCTGCTTTTGAGAGAAATAGCGGCTTTTGAAACTGACACTATTTTCACAGGTTTTAAAGTAGCAAATGAAGAATGAGCAATTACAATTGCAACGAGGAGAGTAATAATCTGTTTCATGTTTTCTTGGGTTAGGGTTAAAATCGTTTTAATCAGGGGTAATGATTACTACGATTGCGACACAAACATACAACGGGTATTTATACTACCAAAACTTTTCGTCGAAAAGGTTAGTAGAAGTACTAAACATGATGTAGTAATTTCGCTACTTTTTTACTTAAACAATTTTCATTTTTATCGACAGATATGATTTTACTAATTGATTATCAACAAATTGAATGGATTTTTTTAGCATATACCAAGCCATTATATTCCCCTATTGAGAGGAGTAAAAAAATCTTTCACTTTGAAAAATAAAGTATAAAAACGGTCAAAGCGGAGCAATTTTTACCTCGTAAAATTACTATTTGATCAAAATTTTTTCCGATTTCCTGTTATAAATTTACCTGCCTGAGATATGCTTTTAGTAAAACTACCCAATATGGAATGAATAAAAATCCGACTTTTTACGAACAGCTTATGTTCTATTACGTAGTCACTTCTTGAAAATACCCGTTAAAACACTTTTGTTCAACATTGCTTACGCTATTAAAAATGGATACCGTTATAGATGTCTGTAATCCGCATAATCAAGGCGGCATTTTTGATCGTCGATCCAATCGTGCAACTTTATTATTTGCGGACGCTTTCAACCGGCAACAAAGCACTAACACCTTTGAACATTTTTACCTCCCCAATATCCATACACTCACAATTTTTTATTCTTCATTATCCTAACCAACCGATAGTTTGTCGGTAAAAATCCGTATCATGCAGCCATGGGTCCTACTTATTTTCCGAATGCAGATTTGTCTTATTTAACCGTCTATGATCTAACCGCCATTCAGCAAGCATTCGACAGCATTACAAAAGATTTCGAAATAGAATTTAATTATCCGCAGGGTGGTTGTCAGCAACGGGCACAAATTATGTCCATGCTGTTGGCGAAGAAATTTAATACAGATCATTGCAAAGTGTGGTTGTTTCCGCCGATTGCATTGTATGTTGGCGACAACAGGACGTTGTACATTGACGATATCAATCATCTTACACCTGATAACAAAATTGAATGGAATTATCACGTGGCGCCCGTGGTACAGGTACATATGTATGGCGAAGTTGAAACAATGGTGCTTGATCCTTCTATTAATGTTGAACGACCTCTATTATTAAAGGAATGGTTTGCTGCCATTGGTAACAGCGATTTAAGTAAATACAGTTTTCTATTGCCCGATAAATATTTTTTTTACTGCTGTTATAACAGCAGTAACACGCTCTCTACAATATTTGATGGTACCTTTTCAAATTTTGAGAATACCATTAAAGACGATTTGACAATGGAAAAGGGATTGGCCATTAATGATATCGCCATTAAAATATTCCATAAGCATATTGAGCCTTTAAAATCTTCAGGTGACGAAAGCGATAAAGCAAAGCTTCAGGATCTGAAAGATATATTCGGAAACACCTCTGCCCTGGATCTGCTCTTTTCACAAAACATCAGTGGCACTACCGGCAATACTACCCACCGGTATGTAATAAGTAACTACAGCGATATTATCAACGAAGCAAGGATATTATTTAATGAAAGGCTGACTTATTGGACAAAAATTACCAATACCCTACTTTAAAACGAGTACGTAAATTGGCTAAATGCAAAAAGAGCGCTCATTACTGAACGCTCTTTTTTAAATGATATACTGGTTAAAATTTTACCATCTGCTACCACCACCGCTGTTACGGCTGTTTGAATATCCACCACCGCCACCGCGGTTGTTTGAATATCCACCACGGCTTCCACCGCCACCTGTTCTTTCTTCTCTTTCTTTCGCTACAGAAACAGACATTGCACGACCTTCAACTTCTTTGTTGTTAAGGCCTAACATTGCGTCTTTTCCTTCGTCGTCGTTAGACATTTCTACAAAACCGAAACCACGTGAGCGGCCGCTTTCTCTGTCCATAATTACTTTGGCTGAAGTTACATTACCAAATTGTGCAAAAAGTTCGTTCAATTCAACATCAGTTGTGTTGAAGCTTAAGTTTGAAACGTAAATGTTCATTTTCTTAAAAATTAAATAATAAATAAATTAAAATACCTGTGACGGTAACTGATACTAAAGACAAATTTTTAAGAAGAGAAAACTAATACGTTGGAGAAGTAAAAAATTGAATCTAACTAAAACATTGTGCTGATAGAGCTATTATCACACAGCAAATATAAGCGTATTGATTGATTAATACGATTTTATTTTTTTATACCTGTGGGTGGATCAATTTTTAGCCCTTTAAACTATTAACCAGGTCAACGTATCCCTGCATCGCGGCTTCCTTTGACTTGCCCTTCATCTCAAGCCAGGCTTCATATTTAGCCCTTGCAACAAAATCAAAAACGTTGGCAGGTGTTTCTATATTAATATCACCTACCTCGGACTGCTTAAATAAAGCATATAACTTGAGCAACACCTCATTGGAAGGGTCCTTTGGCAAAAGTTTACTGTCTGTTACTGCCTGGTCAAATAGTTCTTTAATATTCATGAAGATAATTTATAGCACTTTATTACAAATTTGCTAAAAAATGGTTTGGATTGTAAAATTATTCACCTGTGGTATAAAAACTTCTTTTTGGTAATTTTAACATGCCAACAAAACCGCTGACATTTTTGTAACGTTACTTTATACAAAACAATTTATATGAAATTATTTCTTACACTACTTATAGCAGGTACTACAGTTTGCTCCTGTGCACAAACAAACCAAAAATCATTAAAAATTCCTACGGCCGAAAAGAGAGCTGCAAGCGCCAACGAAGCGGTAGCCACTTTTGCTGAGGGCTGTTTCTGGCATGCGGAGATCGTTTTTCAAAGCCTTGCAGGCGTTAGGGATGCTGTAAGTGGTTACGCCGGCGGCACTACTACTGATCCTGATTACGAAAAAGTAGCTTCCGGGCAAACCGGCCATGCAGAATCGGTACAGGTGCACTATGATCCTTCTGTGATAAGTTATGAGACATTGGTGAAAGCATTTTTTGCAAGCCAGGATCCAACTACAATGAACCGCCAGGGAAACGATGCCGGAACCGAATACCGCTCCATTGCCTTTTACAACAATGAGAAAGAGAAGGAAATAATTGATGCCACCATTAAAAAGTTAACAGCAGCCAACGTGTACAAAAACAAAATTGTTACACAGGTTGTGCGGCTGACAAAATTTTACCCGGCAGAAGATTACCACCAGGAATACATCAGCCATAATACCGACAACCCTTATGTTGCCAATGTTTCCATACCCGAATTTGTGCATTTTAAATCAACTTTTAAAGAAGGTAAGTTTAAACCTTAGCCAATTTTATATGCTTAATTTATCAAGCTCTTTTAAATAATCATATTGAAGATCTTCATGTAAGGTGGCTATTATTTTAGCCACTTTTTTTATTTGTGCCTGGTACAGGTTGATCAATACCTGGCTGTTTTTTATTGGAATGGAGGAATGCTTCAGCGTGTGGCAAAAATGCAGCAACAGTTCTACTTCCGCCTGTTTTGATGCCGTATAGCGTATGTGTTTAGATGTATTTCTTAATATTTTACGCAGGCTTTTTTTTGCAAAGTATAGATTGCTTGTATTAATCGCTTTAAATTCAGTTTCTATTTCACTTTTTACATTGCCAATATAAGCTTGCTCGTCCGCGGCTTCAAACAGCAGGTAGTTCAGTAATTCTTTATTGTCTTTTTTATACTTTGCCAGTCGTACGCAAAGTTCAAGCAACTTCGCTGGTGGAATATTGTTTAACTCTTGTTTGATATCATTGATGCTTGCAGCTTTCATTCGGCTAAATTAATTAACTTCTGCGGACCTTTGAATTTGAAATAAAGCCTGGAACAATGTATCAATTCCGGTATTTATGTATTTTACCAGCTAAACTATTTCATAAAAAAGAATAATAATTTGCAACCCTTGTAAAGAGCTAAACGTATATGAATAAAGAAGGCTTGCACAGATGGTTTAATACAGCGATCTGGAATTAACTTTCAACTGAATAAAAATTAAATTTCTTAACACACCTGTTTGGATAAACTTAAAACGATAGTAAACGGATGCAGGGCATATAATCATAAGTATCAAAAAATGCTTTATGATAACTATCGTGCGTTTGCGCTTAAAACCGTCTTCCGTTACATCTATAATTATGAGGAAGCGCTGGAAATAACGAATGATGGTTTTGTAAAGTTCTTTTTGCAAATTGATAAATTTAAATGTGAAAATGAGGCCGACCTTGAAAGATTTTTAATGGGCTGGATTAAGCGTATTATGATTAACACTTCCATCGACTTGTTAAGAAAAAAGATGTTGTTACCTGAAATAGGCGGTATAGCAGAAGATGTATGGGATATGAAAGATAATGGCGCATCATCTGAGCAAATGGTTATTTACAAAGACCTGATTTTATTGGTAAAGAAACTACCCCCGCCCTACCGGATTGTTTTTAATATGCACGTGATTGACGGTTACACGCATACAGAAATTGCGGAGATATTAAAAATTCCGGTAGGCACATCAAAATCAAATTTATTAAGGGCAAGGGGCTTAATGCAAAACTATCTTCAACAAAACGAAAAACTGGCAGCATGCAGCACTTAGAAAACGATATGGACGAGCTGTTTCAGAGAGCCGCAGAACACTATTCCATTCAGACAGGAGAAGGTGATTGGGAAGGAATTGCAGGTAAACTAAAAGCCAGTCAGCATGTTTCAACGGGTGGTGCTGTAAAAAAAAGAAAGAACCACAAACTAATCGCTTTATTGTTACTTATGATGATGTTGTCTGTGGGCGGGCTATTGGTCAATTCGCCTGTAGGTACGTCTCCGCAATCAAAAGCTTCCTGGAAGGTATCCATGCAGAATAATATTGCATCGCATCCGCAGGAACTTAACCCGCCACCAAATAAAACGCGGCAGCAAATCTCTGCAGTAAAAGATGGAACTCCTGCCCTGTTTATTCAGAAAAAGACGACCACAATTTCTTTAATTAGCCGCCGCAACGATGATGATATTCCTGATAATATTCCGAATGCTTTCGATGAACAAAATGACGGAGCAAACTCAACATTACCTGTGACCTATAAAGAGAACAGTATTTCAACAATTAATGGTTTGATAGAAAAGATACAATACCAGTCCGGGCAACAAAACAATAAATCACTAATCGTAAAGGAAAGTTTAAATCCGGCCGGCGAAAATATCACACCAGGATATTATAAACCTGTCTATAAAAAAAACGTGCATGATCAGGCTGCCAGCTTTCCGCGAAAAAAAGAATTCTATGCAGGCGTTGTTGCAGGGCCGGATTTTAGCAAGATCACTAGCGGTCATTTTAACAACAGTGGCTTAACGGCGGGTATTGTCGCAGGTTTACAGGTTGGCCGGAAGGTTGCGTTTGAGACCGGGATTAGCTGGAACAGGAAAAATTACAACACCACCGGCGACCAGTTTAATATGGACAAAATAAAATCGGCCATGCCGGCGGGTATGGTGATTAATACGCTGGAAGGGAACAGCTCGCTGGTAGAAATTCCGTTAAAAATAAAATACAACCTGTTACAAAAAGCTCATGCCGCTTTTTTTATTACGGGCGGCGTTACGGCATACATCATGACCAATGAAAGTAATATGTACAACGTGACGATGGCAGGGAGCAATGAAAAAATGTATGGCAACTATAAAAAAAACAATTACACGTTACCCGCAGCAGCAGGTTTAAGCATCGGGTATGAACGGTCCGTTTTAAAAAACACCAACTTACGAATTGAACCTTTTGTTACATTTCCGTTGCAGGGCATCGGAGTGGGCAAACTACCAGTCACCAGTGCTGGTTTACAATTTGGCCTTGTGCGGCGAATAAAATAATACCCTCCTTTTTTGCAAATAAAAAAACTCGTCATGGGGTAATGGCATCGCTTTGCCATAATGAAAATAAAGCCATTATTACAATCAGCACAGTAACTCAATTAAAATGGATTCACTAACAATTAAAATATAAAAAATGAAAAAGATCAGTTTTTTAAAAGTATCAATGGCAACCCTAATTCTTTTTACATTCAATGCCTGTAAAAAAAATATGAACGAAAGCGCTGCAACCGGGCAACCAACAAAGGAAACGATGGAAGCAATGATTTCTGAAAACGGTACCAACCCTGATGAAACAATGCTTACATCTTTTGAAGCATCATCTTCCATCAACAGCAAGGAGGGCAACAATGGCGACGACCATTATCTTTATACAGAAAGCAATAATGCCGGCACCAATAGTATACTTATTTACAAGATTACAAAGAACGGTATGCCGGAATCAATTGGCACAGTGTTGTCGGGTGGATCAGGCACTGGAAAAGGATTGGGGTCGCAGGGCGCATTGGCGATTGACCAAACAAAGGGCTGGCTCTATGCAGTTAATGCCGGAGGTAATAGCGTATCCTCATTTAAAATGGGTGAACACGGCAAACTAACTCTCGCCCATTCAGCAAATACAAATGGTAAAATGCCCGTTAGTGTTAGTGTACACGACAATCTTTTGTATGTGCTTGACCGCGGATCTGATAACATTGAAGGTTTTAAAATAGGAAGCGAAGGGGCCCTGACTCCTATTGATGGAAGTGTTGAAACACTTAGTGCCACTGGTGTTGATGCGCCACAAATTTCCTTTACACCAAATGGCAATTGGATACTTGTTACAGAAAAGGCCACCAACATAATTGGCAGTTTTAAAATAAAAAATGATGGCTCAGCCAACCCGGGCAAGTTCACCGCATCTGTTGGACAAACACCTTTTGGATTTGATTTTGCCAGGAATTTTATGATTGTTTCGGATGCAGCAGGCGGAGCAGCAGCAGCCGGTGCGTCTACTTCTTATACCATTTATAATGGTATGCCTTCAGCAGTAAACGGAGCTGTTGCCAGTTCGCAAGCGGCACCTTGCTGGGTGGCCACCACAAAACACGGAAGGTTTGCGTATGTAAGCAATACAGCCAGCAACAATATTTCATCTTACTATGTATCAGCCTGGGGAGCCTTGTACCTGGTGCATGGCGAAGCCGCAAAAACAGACGGCGCTCCCGCAGACATTGTAGTGGCACCAAATAATTACGATGTTTTTGAATTAAATGGTAAAGACCATACCATTGGATGGTATCAAAGAAAGCCGTTTGGAGAGCTTGCTTACAAAGCAAGTATTACTGGTCTGCCTGTTTCAACCACAGGTTTAGTTACTAATTAAACAACTATGATAAAATGGAAAATAGCAGTGGGAAACCGCTGCTGTTTTTATTTCAACTTTGTTTACATATTCTTGTTATGTTGCAGCATGCTCGTAACATTAACCATTATACGTTACCCTAAGCGGTACACCTGGTTCGCATTGGTGGCTATGGCCATACATCGGTTTCCTCTTTGGTTAAATAAGAATATTTCATTTTATAAACTATTAGGCTGCGGCAAAAACGGCAGCTTTGATAAGCATCCCGACTGGCAACAATGGGGAATATTAACGGTGCAGGATAAAGGATTGGATAATTTGCAGCAGCAAACGATTATCAACAATTTGTATGGAGCTTTCATACATCAATGGATCCAACTTTTTAAATGCGAAACCTGGACTATAATACTGGAACCACTGGAAGGCCATGGTAAATGGGATAATAAAGAACCTTTTGGACAGCCGGCCAAACAACCAGATTACAATGGCCCTATCGCGGTACTTACGAGGGCAACCATACGCTTCTCTAAATTAAAATCCTTTTGGCAAAATGTAGCAGCTGCCGCAACTGATATGGCCTCAGCCACAGGCTTTGTTACATCGGTGGGCATTGGCGAACTGCCTTATATAAAACAAGCAACCTTCAGTATTTGGAATAGTGCAGCCGATATGAAAGCATTCGCTTACCAAACGCATAATCATAAAAATATCATACAAAAAACAAGGAAAGAAAAGTGGTATAGCGAAGACATGTTTGTTAGGTTTAAGCCACTTAAAACCTTTGGCACCCTCAACGGAAGTGATCCTTTGGAAGGAAAGTTATAAATTTGTTTTTAACAGCTTAGCATTTGTAAACACAATTGACCATTGCTTAACCTGTTGAATTGCCAAAATAAAATTGTATGAAGAATATTAAATTGATTGAAGTGCCAAGCGAAATAGGTGCCGGTACACGTGGCGCAAGTCTTGGGGTGGATGCCATTAAAATTGCCGCCCTCGATTTCATGAGTAATTTCTTTGTACATTTTCCATCTGAAAAAATACAGGAAGAAAATAACCTGTTGTTTGAACCAATACAATCTCCCTACGCCAAAAGAATTCATGGGGTGCTGAACATTTATGAAAGGCTTAGCCAGGCCGTAAGTGAATCTATTAAGGGGCATTTTTTTCCTGTTGTTTTAAGTGGTGATCACAGCAGCGCCGGAGGTACCATCACCGGGATCAAAATTGCAAAACCAAAAAGTAAATTGGGTGTCATCTGGATAGATGCCCATGCTGATTTGCACACACCATACACAACGCCTACGGGCAACATGCATGGCATGCCACTGGCCGTTGCAATCGGTGAAGACAATGAAGAATGCAAAACCCATCCCCTGGATGATAAGACGAAAAAATTCTGGGAACAATTGAAAAACCTCGGCGGCATTTTTCCAAAAGTTCTGCCGGAAGATATTGTTTTTATATCACTTCGCGACTTTGAGAAAGAAGAAAAAGCTTTGATAGAAAAGTACGCTATTAAAGTAATTACCACCAGTGAAGTAAGACGAAACGGTGCCGAAAGTGTTAGCAGAAAAGTGCTACGTTACCTTTCTGATTGTACCGATATTTACGTGAGTTTTGATGTAGACAGCCTGGACTCGTCCATCTCCCGTGGCACCGGAACCCCTGTTAGCAATGGTTTGCGGGAAAGAGAGGCGGAGGACCTGATTAGTAAATTTATGCAAAACAGGAAAATCTGTTGTTTTGAAATAACGGAAGTGAATCCTACACTTGATAAAGAAAACCTGATGGCTGAAATTGCTTTTAATATTTTACAGCGTAGTGTGAATGTGCTGATGATGAATTAGACTCCTTATGTCTGATGTCTGATTTTTTGATGTCTGATTTCTTTCATATCTAAATTATTGCAAACTCTATTGCAGCCGTGGTAGGTGTTCCTTTAGATTTGCCTTTAGTATATTCTAACAAAGGCTGCGTGAATAAAATTTACCGGAATGAAGTATCTTGTAAATTTTAGTGAAGTACTCTAATCGGAATGTTCGGTGGGAGCTCCCGACCACGGGAGTAAATTCTACTTTAAATAACTTCCAAGATCAATTATTACGTATCACTAATTGCCTTCTGATTATTCTGCCCAGATGAATTCCTACGCCACCTGAAATAATAACACTATGCATATTTATATTTGCATTTAGCGCTGCATCTATACCCGCAAAATGCTTAGGTTTAAAATGCAGATTTATACTAACCGGAATGCCCATTGTATTGATTGTACGTACGCTTAATTTATCCTCAGTATAATCACTTCCTATAATTGTTTCCCATATTCGCGGCAGTGTTACATTGTGTTCAATTGGTTTGGTAGTTAAGTAGGTAAATTTTATCCACGAAATACCAAAAGATAAGCTGGGGCTCCATTTTCCAGGCAAAATAATTCCTGAAAATATAGATATTGATTTTACTGTTTTATGATTCTGGCCGTCTTCTGTATTAAGGAAGTTATCATGCTTTTCGTGGTGGTCGTAACAGATATGCGACTTATAATAACCTGCACCATAAAATACATTTCGTGTCCGGTAATTTATGGCAAAGCTACCCTTTACGCCGTTGTTTGAATAGCCTAAATTTATTTCACCCCACAGGGATCTGCCGGTTGGCCTGGCAGAAAGATACATGCCTGAATCCTTATTATTTCTGGTGTGTTTAACCTGGCTAAATACCGGACAATAAATAAAAAAGAGGGTTGTTAGTTGAATGATTGCTTTCATTTTAATTTAGTTTAATTAAGGGTAAAACTATTTCACTCTTCATCGAAACTAAAATTGACTTCTGCTTTGGTCTTGTAAAAACAGTGCTTAAACTACTACTAAGGAGGCTTCTGATAATTGCATGTATTCATTGCTACTAAATATCGCCTTATAAGAAGTGGAATTGCATTTTCTGCAAATAATAGGAAGTGTGATTTGTATTTTCTGCAAATAATAATATTTTGAAAAGTAACTGGTAAGGTGGTCGGTGTCCTTTAGATTTGCCTTTAGCATATTCTAACAAAGGCTGGGTGGATAAAATTTACCAGAATGAAGCATCTTATAAATTTTAGTGAAGTACTCTAACCGGAAGTTGCGTTCGTTGAGGAATACCGTCCACGAAAGCTGCGTGAGGGATTGCAGCGGAAATACTTTTTTTGAGGCACGAAAAAAAAGATTGCAGCGGAAAGCCCGGCCCTTGCGCAGCTTGGGACACGCCATAATTAATTGTATAATTCATTACAACCTTCAGCTTTTGCATCACGCTTTCTTATGCCTGCCTTCCAGCACTTCAATCACATCCTCTAACTCAAAGCCCTTAGCCTGCAATAAAATCAGGTAGTGAAATAGCAGATCAGCAGCTTCTTCTTTAAATAAATGCGCATTGTCGTCTTTGGCTTCAATTACCAGTTCCACCGCTTCTTCGCCTACTTTCTGGGCAACTTTATTAATTCCTTTTTTAAATAGTGAAGCGGTATATGATTGATCAGTCGGATTATTTTTTCTGTCTTTAATAATATCTTCCAGTTCCGATAAAAAATGAATGCCCTTATTTTTTTCATTGAAACAGGTATCTGCACCGGTGTGACATACAGGCCCAACAGGATTGGCTTGTATGAGCAGGGTATCATTGTCACAATCAATACTAATAGATTGCAGCAGCAAAAAATTCCCACTCTCCTCTCCTTTTGTCCATAACCTGTTTTTTGTGCGACTAAAGAAAGTCACTTTTTTCAGCTCCTCTGTTTTGGCAACTGCTTCTTCGTTCATAAAACCAAGCATCAGAACTTTAGCCGTTGCCGCATCCTGGATAATTGCCGGCACAAGGCCATCTGTATATTTAGAAAAATCAATCGTCATCTGTAATTATATTATTTTATAAAAAATTATGCTGTTGCAATTGTTCAATTAATGCTGCTGTCTTTTCTTCCAGGCGTTGCTTTTTGTAATCGTTGCGGTGAGCGAGCCTGTTGCGCATATAAGCAAAAACGATGATGGCTCCGATGGCACTCAATACAATGAGTAAGAAAAAAAATTTCATAACCTGATGCTTATGTTTTGTGCTGACAAGTATTCCTTCAATTCCGGTATACCAATTTCTTTGTAATGAAAAATACTGGCTGCCAGTGCAGCGTCTGCACTTCCTTCCTTAAATATTTCTTTAAAGTGTTCCATCGTTCCGGCGCCTCCGGAGGCAATTACCGGTACGGACAATGCTCTTGATAACAGTAAAGTTATATCTACTGCAAAGCCAGCCTTTGTACCATCATTATTCATTGAGGTTAACAATATTTCGCCTGCGCCCAGGGCCACGGCCTGCTTCGCCCAATCAATTGTTTTTGTATCCGTTTTTGTACGGCCGCCATTCAGATACACATACCATTCGTCATCGGCTTCCTTTTTTGTATCAATGGCCAATACTACACATTGGCTCCCAAAACGATTGCTCAAATCTGCAATCAATCCGGGATTTTTAAATGCTGCCGTGTTAACAGAAACCTTATCTGCACCATGTTGCAGCAATACCGCCACATCTTCCACCGTGCTGATTCCGCCTCCAACCGTAAACGGAATATTAATATTGGCTGCAATTCTTTTTACCAGTTCAACCAGCGTCTTCCGCTTTTCAAGTGTTGCTGTAATGTCTAAAAAAACCAGCTCATCCGCCCCTTGCTGAGAATATAATAAGGCCAGTTCAACAGGGTCTCCGGCGTCACGGATATTTTCAAAATTCACACCCTTTACAGTGCGGCCGTCTCTAATATCCAGGCAGGGTATAATTCTTTTTGTGAGCATTTAATTATTTTATTGCCCTGCCTACCGGCAGGCAGGTTACACGAATTATTAAAAAACGAATTACACGAATTTTTTCTATTCTTATAACAGCGTTAATTGTTGTAAAGTAATATTGCCTTCATAAATTGCTTTGCCGATGATAGCGCCACTGCAGCCAATGGCTTTTAATTCTTTCACATCATCCATAGTGGTAACTCCGCCGCTTGCTATCAGGCTTATTTCCGGGTGCTGTTCCATAATTTGTTTGTACAGGGTAACTGATGGCCCTTCCATGGCGCCGTCTTTTGATATATCTGTGCAAAAAATATTGGTTACACCCAGGCCAATCATCTTACCTATAAAACTAAAAATATCAATGCCCCCGTCTTCCAGCCAGCCGCTTATTTTTATCTTTTGATCCAACACATCTGCGCCAATTAAAAATTTACCTGCGCCAAATTCCATCAACCACTCTTCCAGCAATTCAGGCCGTTTCACTGCCAAACTTCCAATGGTAGCGATAGCAGCGCCGGCATTAAATATACTGGCAACATCATTGATATTTTTGATACCGCCGCCAAAATCAATCACCAGGTTGGTTGCAGATGCAATGGCTTCCAATACGGACAAATTAATAATCTTACCGGCTTTAGCTCCATCCAGGTCAACTATGTGCAATCTTTCCAAACCAGCATCAGCAAACTGTTTGGCTACTTCTACAGGGTTTTCATTGTACACTTTTTGTTGTGCGTAGTCGCCTTTGGTGAGCCGTACACATTCACCGTTAATGATATCAATGGCAGGGATAATGGTCATATTAGCTGTATAAAATTTTTCAAAATTGTTTCACCCGCAATGCTGGATTTTTCCGGATGAAATTGCACTGCGTAAAAATTATTTTTTTGTAACGCTGCGCTAAATGGCACAATATAATCAGTCGTGGCAACGGTTTCATTGCACAGTGCTGCATAATAGCTGTGCACGGTGTACATAAACGCCTGTTCGGATAAGCCGTTAAACAATACCGATTTGTAACCGTAGATATTGTTCCAGCCAATCTGTGGCACTTTTAATTCAGTTGACGAAAATAATTTGACATCCGTATCAAAAATACCAAGGCAGTCAGTATCTCCTTCTTCTGAGTGTTTACACATCAGTTGAAGGCCCAGGCAAATACCCAGTACAGGTTGCTGTAAAGAAAGCAACAACTGATCAAGGTCCTTTTCCCTCAGGTATTGCATGGCTGATTGCGCATGACCTACACCTGGAAAAATAACTTTGTCCGCCTTTCTGATAGTATCAAAATCGTCGGTAACTACCGCCGTTGCGCCAATCCGCTGCAAAGCGTATTGCACACTTTGTACATTGCCAGCATTATATTTTATTATTGCTATCATACCCGCTTCTATCCCCTAAAGGGGGACTTGACTCCACTGCTTTAAGGATTTTAATTTTATTTGATTATAATCTTTTTATTTACAACAACCCTTTGGTTGTTGGTATCGCATTGTTATTGATGTCTCTTTTTACAGCCATCTTAATGGCTTTGGCAAAACCTTTAAATATGGCTTCAATTTTATGGTGTTCATTATCACCTTCTGCCTTTATATTTAAGTTACATCTTGACGCATCACTAAATGATTTAAAGAAATGAAAAAACATTTCTGTTGGCATCTCCCCTATCTTTTCTCTTTTAAAATCTGCCTCCCAAACTATCCAGTTGCGACCACCAAAATCAATGGCAACCTGTGCCAGGCAATCATCCATCGGTAGTAAAAACCCATATCTTTCTATACCTCTTTTATTTCCCAAAGCCAAGGCCATGGCCTCCCCCAGCGCAATGCCGGTATCCTCAATACTGTGGTGCTCGTCAATGTGAATATCGCCCTTGCAAGTGATAGTTAAATCCATGTTGCCATGCCTTGCCAGCTGATCAAGCATATGATCAAAAAATGCAAGGCCGGTATTGATAGCCGCTTTACCAGTTCCATCAAGATTTATTTCAACTGCAATTTTTGTTTCATTGGTATTGCGCTGGTGCAGAATTTTTCGTGGAGGCAATTTTAAATGATCGTATATCACAGCCCAATCCGGTGTTTCCAATATGATGGTTTCTTTTTTCAAATCATCAATGGTATCATTGATTTCCGCTGCGCCGAGGCTTGCATCAATATTTAGCCAAATGCCTTTGCACTGCAGGTTTTTAGCCAGCTGCATATCTGTAATTCTATCCCCAATTACAAACGAGTTGGCCAGGTCGTAGGCAGGGTTATTGATGTATTGAGTCAGCATGCCTGTACCTGGTTTGCGGGTAGGTGCGTTTTCTGATGGATATGTTTTATCGATGAATACTTCTGAAAAATGAATGGCTTCATTTGCAAGATTCGTCATTACGAAATTTTGTACCGGCCAAAAAGTATCTTCCGGAAAAGATGCAGTACCCAGCCCATCCTGGTTGGTTACCATCACCAGCTCATAATCCAACTCCGCCGCAATCTTGCGCATGTAGTAAAACATGTCAGGGTAAAACTCCAGTTTTGAAAAAGAATCCAACTGGTAGGTCGGCGGGGCCTCCTTTATAAGAGTTCCGTCACGGTCAATGAATAGTACTTTTTTTTGTTCGGTGCCTGGCATAGTTGTCTACTGGTTATAATTTTTTAATAATTGAATGAGTTGTTTGTTCTCTTCCGGTGTACCGATGGTAATACGCAAACAATTGTAACAACCCGGATCTTTACTTCTGTTTCTCACCACCACTTCATTGTCTGACAGGTAAGTGTACAAGGTGGCAGCATCTTTTACTTTCATTAAAAAAAAGTTAGCATCACTCGGATAAATTGTTGCTACAAAAGTAAAATTACCCATTTCTTTTATAAGCCATTCCTTTTGCTGTACCACGCTGGCTATCCATTCGTTTACAAGATCGGTATTTTGCAATGCTTCTACCCCAAGTTGCTGGGAAGCATCATTGATATTGTAAGGCGGCTTAACTTTATTGAACAAGTCTATAATATCCAAAGAAGCATAACAAAGGCCCAGCCTCAATGCTGCAAGGCCCCAGGCTTTTGATAAGGTCTGCATTACAATAAGGTTAGGATATTCCGTTAGTTCCTGGATGAATGTTTTTTGTTTTGAGAAATTGATGTAAGCCTCATCAATAATGACGATTCCGGAAAAATTATTCAGTATAACCTCAACATCTTCCCGCCGCATATTATTGCCGGTCGGGTTATTCGGTGAACATACAAAAATCAATTTAGTATTGGCATCAACAGCAGATAAAACACCCTCTACATCCAACTGGAAGCCATCAACTAGATTTACTTTTCTGATTTCCACGTCATTGATATCGCCGCTTACTTCGTACATACCGTAGGTAGGCGGACAAACAATTACGTTGTCAATACCCGGTGTACAAAAAATGCGGTATGCGAGGTCGATCACTTCATCGCTGCCGTTGCCTACAAAAATATTTTCAGCTGGCACGCCTTTGATACGGGCCAGTTGAAATTTCAATTGCCATTGATATGGATCAGGGTAACGGTTAAACTTTTCAGGCAGTGGCGACCCGAAAGGGTTTTCATTTGCATCTAAAAAAACAGATGCTTTTCCGGTAAATTCATGCCTGGCCGATGAATAAGGTTTTAATGCTTTTATATTTTTCCGAATGAGTGTATCTAAATTAAACATGTTTTTTAAATAGAGGTTAAGAAGATGGGGTAAGCGTTTTTTGATAGTGAAATCCAATTACTTTATATCCCTGGTTAATCCAAAATTTTTGTCCGCCATCATTGGTTACATAACAATTTAATTCAGAAGCAATGCAATTTTGAGCGATTGCATAATCATAGATCCATTCCATCAATACTTCTCCGATTCCTTCACCACGATGATCCGGATGGATTATTACATTGTCTGGCTCAATATGCCGACCCACATAATACTTGGTAATAATCCATAAGCCGCAAATGCCTACCAGTTTTTCAGCTTTATAAATTCCTACACACTGATATCCCTGGGTAAACATTTCTGTGAGCCTGCTCTCCAAAATATCCTTCCCAATTTTTTCATTCAGTAAGCTTAGAAATGGAATGATATCAGCCTTGTTTGATTCCGTTAATAATTTAAAAGAAATCATATTTCTAATTTTTATTTTCTTTACCCCAAACATCTTTCAACCTTACACTTACCGCATTTTTGTGTGCGTCCAGGCCTTCTGCTTCAGCCATCAATTCCACCGCGTTGCCTATGTTTTTTATGCCTTGTTTATTCAATTGCTGAAAGGTAACTTTCTTCACAAAGCTATCTAGCGACACGCCGCTATAAGCCTTTGCATAACCATTGGTAGGCAATGTATGGTTGGTTCCTGATGCATAATCACCAACACTTTCCGGCGAATAATGACCGAGGAAAACGCTCCCCGCATTGATTACTTTTTCCGATAGTGCTACAGCGTTGTCAGAAGCGAGGATCAAATGTTCCGCAGCGTACTCATTCAATAATTCAAAGGCTGCATTCACTTCCTCCATAATTATAAAACGCGTATTTTTCAATGCTTTTGACGCAATGTCTTTTCTTGGCAATGCTGCCAGTTGAGTGGTAATTTCAGCTTTCACATTTGCTATTATCTCCGCCGATGTTGCCACCAATACAACCTGGCTATCGGCACCGTGCTCTGCCTGGCTCAACAGATCTGCTGCCACAAAAACGGCGTTGGCGGTTTCGTCTGCATACACGGCAACTTCACTGGGGCCGGCAGGCATATCAATTGCTGTACCTTCTTTATTAACTAATTGCTTAGCACAGGTAACGTATTGGTTACCGGGACCAAAAATTTTGTACACCTGCGGAATAGTTTCTGTGCCATATGCCATTGCAGCAATAGCCTGTGCACCGCCTGTTTTATAAATGTTTTTTATACCTATCAACTGAGCCACATATAAAATAACGGGATTTATTTTACCACGCTTATCCGCCGGCGTGCATACCACAATTTCTCTGCATCCTGCCAGCACTGCAGGTATGCCTAACATCAGCAAAGTAGAAAACAAAGGCGCTGTACCTCCGGGGATATACAATCCCACTTTTTGTATAGCGATGGATTTTCTCCAACATACAACGCCGCCGATGGTTTCTATTCGCTTACTAATTTCTTGCTGAGCTTCATGAAAAACAGCAATGTTATTTTTTGCCAATGCTATCGCAGTTTTTAAATCTTCACTCACCATTAAAGCCGCTTCGTCTATCTCCGAAGCACTTACTTTTAGCTCATCTAAAATAACACCATCAAACTTTTCGGCTAATCTTCTGATAGCTTCGTCACCATGTTGCTTTACGTCCTGCAAAATAGGGCCAACAATGCTTTCCAGTGAAGCACTATCAAAGACCGGCCTCCGCAATAACGCTTTCCATTCAGCTTTGCCCGGATTTATAAAAACATTTTCCATACACATCGTTATTTATACAATCATCTTTTCTATTGGCAATACTATAATTCCTTCTGCCCCAAATGATTTTAGTTTTTCAATTACTTCCCAAAAGTCATTTTCATTTACCACACTTTGCACACTGCTCCATCCTTCTTCTGCCAGTGGCACAATGGTGGGACTCTTCATGCCAGGCAATAAACCTGCAATATTTTTCAACTGACCGTTAGGTGCATTCAATAAAATATACTTATTATTTTTTGCTGTTTTAACTGCGTTAATGCGCAACAACAATTTATCAAGAATGGCTTTATTTTCGGCAGATAATTTTTTGTTGGCTGTCAGCACCGCTTCCGATTTCAAAATCACTTCCACTTCTTTTAGCCCATTGGTAAAAAGTGTGCTGCCGCTGCTCACAAGGTCGCAGATAGCATCGGCCAAACCAATGCCCGGCGCTATCTCCACCGATCCGCTGATTTCATGAATCTCGGCACTGATGTTATTGGTGGTTAAATATTTTTGTAAGATGGTAGAATATGTGGTGGCAATCTTTAACCCATTTAAATCGCCGGCATCCTTGTATTGCATGGCCTTTGGTACTGCAACACTTAACCGGCATTTGCCAAAGCCCAGCCGGTATACCAGGTCAATATCCTTCGCTGTTTCCAGCAATACGTTTTCTCCCACAATGCCTATATCTGCAACGCCATCATATACATACTGTGGGATATCATCATCCCTTAAAAAAAATACTTCGATCGGAAAATTAAAAGCAGCTGCCTTTAATTGTTTATTTCCATTGTTTAATTCTATACCACATTCCTTCAATAATTTAATGGAATCTTCGTACAGTCTTCCTGATTTTTGAACCGCAATTTTTAGCATTATATTTTTTTTATTGTCCAGACTTTTGCAAAACTATTTCGACTTGTTGCCCGCCCGTACCGGAACGGGCGGGTGTCACACTCTTTTACGGCAAACCGTAGCGCAGCACCCTTTCAATTCGCTACCTTATTATAAAAAAACGCATAAAAAAAGGCTTACTTTTCGAGTAAGCCTTTTTTGAAAATATGTTTTGATTACATACAAATCAGCATTGCTTACCCTGTGGTAACGTATGATGATGGTGTATGTGATTGATTTTTTTCATTGATGACGCAAAGTAAAGACTGATAAATTATTCTACCAAATAAAATTTCTACAATGGTTCAATTTTAATTCCCAGTCCAGGCAAATCGTTATACACAATATGGCCAAAATCATAGCTTATGCCGGCTGCTGTATCTTCGGCCAGCAACAGCGGGCCATCCATATCAATATGATCTGCCAACGGCGCCAGTTGCGCAATTGCGGCTGTACCTACTGTGCTTTCATTCATGCAGCCGATCATTATTTGCAGATTCAGTTCCCGGGCTCTTGCAATCATTCTTCTGGCGGGTGTTATACCGCTACATTTTGTTAACTTAATATTGATGCCGTGAAAGTGTTCATAACATTTTTCAACATCCGCTTCTGCAACACAGCTCTCATCAGCGTACAACGGTAAGGGTGATTTTTCAAATAATATTTTCATGCCTTCCCAATTATCTTTAGCGAGTGGTTGCTCAATCATATCCACTCCAAGTTCCTTTAGCAATGGAATTTTTTCAAGCGCTTCTTGCAAGCTCCATCCTGCGTTGGCATCTACCCTGAATATTGCATTCGTATGCTTTCGTAGCTCCGCCACCATGGCAACATCATTTGGTACACCAACTTTTATTTTATAAATCGGCCATGGTTTTTCTTTCATTTTTGCTACCATATTGTCTACGCTATCAATGCCAATAGTATAGTCGGTAACCGGCGCTTTTTGGGTATCCAATCCCCACAATTGATGCAACTGCTTTCGTTTCATTTTGCCAAACAAATCCCACCCCGCCATATCCAAGGCACAAACCAAAAAAGAATTGGCCGGAAATAAATGATGCAGGTAATGCCAATATCTTTCCGGATCTGAAAAAGCGAACTTTTCAACAAAAACCTTTTTTCGTTCAAGGTCTTCAATCATCTTTTCCACGGGGATATTATAGTAGCTAATAGCAGGAGCTTCGCCATACCCCTTTATACCAAAGTATTCCAGCTCCACTATAAGTGTTGGTTGATGCGTTTTGGTTCCTTTTGAAATTGTGAAAGCATGCTTAAACAAAAGGTTATATTCTTTGAATTTTACTGTCATTTTTATAAGAAAGAAATTGTTGATTAATCTTTTAGAAGTGTCACAAAACTGCGTAGTCTTCAATAAGTTTCAAAGAATGAATTGATATAGATTGATAAACAGGCATTGCGCAAGCAAACATAATCATCTCTGCAAAATATCAAAAGTTTTGCACCCATCAATTCGTACTTATTTTACCGGATAAAAAAAATAATTTGGTAATGCCAATTTTTAAGCTAATTTTATGTTCTCATCACACCCGCAAAATCACAATTCCTCCACAAAGACTTTAGCTTATTTTAATTCACTTGAATAATTAATTACCGTATTCATTCTGCTTTTTTATTCATTTTGCATTTTAATATAGCTTCCTTAAGTCCCTACCTGTTAAGACTGACTTTAATTAATTTGTACCGGTTATTAATGTATTACTTACCTGTATAAATAAGGTCAAACGTTTATCTCTAATCTTAATGCATTTAACATGAAAAAAACTTTACTTCTTTGCTCTTTTGCCGTATGCTCTTTGTTAGCGCAGGCCCAGTTCCCCTACAGCGGGACCATTTCAACGACAGATCCAACGTTTAACCGGCCAGATCCGGGCAATCCTCCGACAACACTTTCCGTACAGGGAACTGGTGTATATTATGATGTTGTTCCGTTGGTGATCACAGCACCAGGGCTTTATACCATTACCAGTCTTACTTCAACTGTCAATTTTGATATGGTTGGATTTTTGTATGGCACAGGAGGCTTTGATCCATTAAATCCCTTGAGCAATGTTCTATTAGGTGATGATGATTCAGGTCCCGGCACTTTAAATTTTGCCCTGACGTACAATTTCACTGTAGCCGGCACTTACACGATAGTAGTGACCACTTATAAGCCACCATTAGCTGGCGATTACACTTTAACGCTTACTGAACCTGGACCGTTACCAGTAAGAGTAGTTTCGTTCACTGCTGAAAAATCATCTGGAGCTAACTTATTGAAATGGGCAACTGCAGGAGAAAGTGATATCGTAAGCTACGAAGTTCAACATAGCAGCGATGGCGCCAGCTTTAAGAATATAGCAGGCGGTTCTGTAAAAGCGCTTAACGTTTCAACCAGTTCCAACTATGCATACTCAGATGTTGCTCCATTCCAAAAATTGAATTTTTACCGTTTAAAAATAACAGAAAAATCAGGTGCTACTACTTTCAGTACTGTCGCTGTAGTTAACAATGGAAAAAATTCAAGTGCTGCAATGAGCATATTTCCAAACCCCGCAGTTAATTACCTGAACATCCAGACAAAGACTGGTCAAACAGGCAAAGCCGTGGTTTCAATTATTTCCGAGGTCGGCCAAATTGTTTACAAATCAAATTACACCCTGGCTAACCAAAGCATTGTTAACCTGGATGTAAAAAAATTATCTGCCGGCAGGTATATAGTTCTTATTGAAACAGCGGATGGATCAACAACCAATTTGCCTTTCGTTAAATACTAACAGTACACTTACTACATAAAAAAGAGGCTGTATCTTAATTGATACAGCCTCTTTTCGTTTGCTAAAATCCTTATTCGTTAAACGTAAATGCTTTTATTACAGGTTTAGTTGTGGTCTGTCAATTATTACACTTTCCTTTATCAACACGTCAGATCAATTTATAAACTATCTTCAAACAAGAGCATCTTCAACAGATCAACGGACGTTTTTATCAATTGACCGTTAACCCTTTTTCCCAATACTACTGGCACCGCTGCTATGCTGGTCCTTAATTACCGCATTGCCCTTGTAAGAAATATCGCTGGCACCGCTTGCATCGGCCGACAATTCTTTATTGACAGTAATATGAATATCGGATGCACCGGAAGCTTTTGCATTGCAAACATCAGTAACCAGGTCATAACCTTTAAAATCGCTGGCGCCGCTGGAATGAATATAGACAGCATTGGTAACGCCACTAATGGTTGCGTCGGATGCACCACTTAATTCCAATTTCAGGCTTTCCGTTTTTACAGCTCCTTTAAAATCGCTGGCACCGCTCATTTCCAGCTGCAGGGAAGGTACGTTGATTGTGCCTGCCACCTGTACATCGCTGGCGCCGGATGCCTGTAATTTTTCTAACTTTTTAAATGAAACATAAGCCTTCAATTTCTTATTTCCGGTGTTCCACAAACGATCTCCCTCGTAATATATTTTCAACGTATTATTTTCTATTACTGTTTTAATGCGCTCTTTATATTTATCTTCAGAAGCACTTACGGCAATCGATTCTGTGTCAAACTGGGAAAGGTATAAATCAATACCGCCCGATACCTTGATGGAATTGAAGCTTCCGTTTAATGTTCTTTGCTCTGCATTGGCATCATTTACAAACGCCTTATTCTGCGCCTGGGCAAAGATTGCGAACGCCATAACTGTAAGAGATAAAATTATCTTTTTCATGTGTTGGGTTTTTATAAGTTTAAATAGATGCTTTTTTTACTACGCCTCCGCTGTTAACATTCAAATCCTTAATAACGGCGTTGCCTTTATAACGAATTCCGCCGCCACTGTTTGCTTTTGCATTCAATTCTTTATTCACTGTAATTCTTACGGCACCACCGCTGCTTGCCTTTGCCTCGCAAAAATCAACAGCCATATCATATCCTTTAAAGATAGCACCGCTGCTTACTTCCACCTGTAGCCTGTCTGTTTTACCGGATATTTCAATTTCTGAACCACTGTTTTGT
The DNA here is from genome assembly GCA_038210625.1 of Chitinophagales bacterium. Taxonomy (GTDB): domain Bacteria; phylum Bacteroidota; class Bacteroidia; order Chitinophagales; family Chitinophagaceae; genus Ferruginibacter. Next base: position 81,183 of record JBBQWL010000011.1, read on the forward strand.
GATACTTCCATTTCCCCAATGTCTACCTGCCCCGTAAACCTGGAACCGCTGGTAAGCGTGCATTGCAATTTATTAACTGTAACAGTACTCTTCAGAACAACATCAGCACCGGATGAAGCATGCAGTTTATCAATCGCTTTAAAAGAAACATAGGCTTTCAGCTTTCTTTTTCCGCTGCTGATCCAATTCATACCGCTATTATCGTAATAAATTTTCAAAGTGCCGTTTTCTACAACGGTTTTAAAACGCTCCATGTACTTTTCTTCTGATGCACTTACTGCAATCGACTCTTCATTGCCCTGGGTAAGATACAAACTGATGCCATCCGATACTGTAATAGCCGTAAAGCCCGATGTTAATGTACGCTTTTGTGCGTTGGCATCATTTACCTCTACCCTCTCCTGTGCAAAACTGTTTAAACTAATCAGTGTAATAAATGCAATTAATATTTGTTTCATACTTTATTTTTTTATTGATACGTTGGCTTTAAAACATTTGTTACAAAAAAAAATAAAAATAATTTAAAACTGCTTTACCTTCGTGTTTCAAAACTGTTCTTATTCATCGTCTGAATTTCCGGGGTGCTTCAATTAGGAGGCTGAGATTATACCCGTTAACCTGCACAGGATAATGCCTGCGAAGGGAGCAATCATTCACATCGGATACTCATCCGGATGTTCAGCATTAAATTTTATTGATAATGAAAAAACTACTGTTAAGTGGTATGCTGTGTGCAATGGGAATAACATCAATTGCCCAGGAAACAAAAAAATTCAACGACACTACTTTTATGCAGCCGGTGGAAGTTGCAGCAATCAGGGCCAACGAAAAAGCGCCATTCGCCAAAACAAACCTTGTAAAAAAAGACATTGAAAAAAATAATGTGGGGCAAGACCTGCCCTTCCTGCTAAATCAAACACCTTCAGTTGTTATTAACTCCGACGCAGGTAACGGTGTGGGATATACCGGCATACGCATACGCGGCACCGATGCCAGCCGCATTAATGTTACGCTGAATGGTATACCCTATAACGACGCAGAGAGCCAGGGCACTTATTTTGTAGATCTGCCAGACATTGCTTCGTCTGCCAACAGCATTCAGATTCAGCGGGGCGTAGGCACCAGCAGTAACGGAGCCGGGTCGTTTGGCGGTAATATTAATTTATCTACCAATGAAGTAAATGAAAAACTTTACACTGAATTAAACAACAGCTATGGCAGTTACAATACCTGGAAAAATACTGTAAAATTTGGCAGCGGTATTTTAGGCAAACATTTTACTATTGATGGCCGCCTCAGCCGTATCAGCAGTAACGGCTATATTGACCGTGCAGCAAGTAACCTTAAATCATTTTATTTCAGCACGGCATGGGTAGATGCTAAAAATTCGTTGCGACTCAATATTTTTTCCGGCAAAGAAAAAACGTACCAGGCCTGGAATGGCGTACCAGGGGCGCTATTGAAAACAGACCGTACATACAATATCTCCGGCCAGGAACAACCGGGAACACCGTATCCGAATGAAACGGATAACTATACTCAAACGCATTACCAGCTTTTTTACAATCACCAGTTTGATACATACTGGAAAGCCAACATAGCAGTATTTCTTACAAAGGGTAAAGGCTATTATGAAGAATACCGTGCAGACCAATCCTTATCCAGTTATGGATTACCTGATTATATTACAAATGGCGACACAACCAGCAGCACCAATATGGTCAGGCAGGAATGGTTAGACAATAATTTTTACGGAACCATATTTTCTATGCAGTATAAAAAAGACAAAACACAATTTACTTTTGGAGGAGGCTGGAATCAGTATGACGGCAAGCATTTTGGAAATATTACGCATGCTGTGGTCCAGGCTGCAGTTCCGCCAAATTATAAGTGGTATGGTGATTTGCCCGCACACAAAAAAGATCTTTCCCTGTATGCGAAATTTGCTCAGCAGTTGACTGAACACTGGCAATTATTTGCAGATATGCAGGTAAGAAATGTAAATTATACCATCAATGGCTTCAGGGATAACCCTTCGTTAATAGTTAAAAACAACTATACTTTTTTCAATCCTAAGGCGGGCATTACCTACAACTATAATAACTGGCAGGTATACGCATCCTATGCCCGGGCAGGCAAAGAACCTAACCGGGATGACTTTGAAGCCGGTAAAACGCAACAACCCAAACAGGAAGAACTAAATGATGTTGAATTGGGCGTAGAAAAGAAAAGCAAACTCTTTTCAGTGGGCGCCAATCTGTATTATATGAAGTACCACAATCAACTGGTGCTGATAGGAAATATCAATGATGTCGGCTCATACACCAGGACAAATATTGCCAGTAGTTACCGCGCCGGAGTTGAGTTACAGGGCACCGCAGTCATTAGCAATTTCTTAAACGTTGCGGCCAATCTAACGCTGAGCAAAAATAAAATCAGCCACTTTACCGAGCTGATTGATGATTACGATAATGGAGGAACAGTCACCAACCATTACAATCAAACCAACATTTCTTTTTCACCCGCGGTTATTGCTGGTGGCAGCATCAATTTTACTCCGGTAAAGAACGGAGAAATCAGTTTACTAAGTAAATATGTAAGCCGTCAGTACATGGACAATACTTCTCAAAAAAGCCGAAGCCTGAATCCCTATTACGTGCAGGATGTGCGGTTGACTTATTCATTACCAGGTATAAATTTTTTAAAAACAACTACTTTTATTTTACAGCTGAACAACGTGTTCAACAAAAAATATGAAGCCAACGGGTATACATTCAGTTATTACAGCGGCGGCCTTGCAACAGAAAATTATTATTTCCCAATGGCACCTTTTAATTGCATGCTGGGGGTGAATATCAGGTTGTAAAAAAGCTGACTTTTTTTATAAAGGTTTTATTAAAAGAAGTAACAAATATTCATTACCTGCTTACATGACGGATAAGTTAAATAAAAAAGGAGAATTTAATTTTCTCCTTTTTTATTAATGGCAATTTTATAAAAATTGTTTATCCTGATGCTACAGAAGAACTCCCCACATCATTTGTTTTAACCAATTCTTATAATCGTCATTATTGTCATTTGCAGTATAGTCTTTTATTTTCGTCAACACAATTGCATTCAATTCCTTTGCAGTATAATATTTTTTTGCAGTTGAAGGTTTAATAACACTCTCGTCGACATTATTTACCGACAGCTTGGTAGCCATCATGGAAACATACATACGTGGAATAGTAACACCCAGAATCATTCCTGGCAATCCATTAATGCTGGCAGGGCCACCACTAATCATTATTTCATCAGTATAAAATGCAAATACGTAAACGCTATCCAAAATCTTCCCAACGGCCTTACGGCAATTAAACCCTGCTATAATCCTACTTTCATTACTGATCTTCCATTGGATGGATTGTATGCTATCCTTAACATTGAACAGGCTTTCCCATTGGCTTTTCTGAACAATAGTCTGGCCGGTATTAAAATCGTTGTACCAATTCCTTTGATCTTCACCCTCCCGTAAAAATTCAGGTACTTTCGCTTTTTTTTCATCATAACGGTCAAAGCTATAAATACTCTTATTATTAGAAAAAGTGAAATTATAATAAGCTATTTTGAATGTTGGCATTTGATCTTTTATTGATTCATAAATACTAAAGGGCGGCATTGTTTTCTTGGCGTTAGTAGTCACTTCAAATTCAATTGTACCCTTGCTTATAAACTGTTGCGCTTTTACGTTTCCTGCATTAAGCAGCAGGATATGAAGACAGGCTATTATATATTTCATATTGTATTTTTAAAGTTGGTTATTTTGTTGGCGTTGGGGCCGCAGCCTTGTTTTTAAAGTTCCATGTAAAGCCAAGCATCCAGTATCTTTTTAACCTGTCCTGGCTAACTTCAGATAAAGTATTGCTGTAAAAATTTCTTTGTATACCTGTATTTTGATTGAGAATATCCCTTACACTAAAGTAGAGAGTATATTCATCCTTTTTAAATGTGCGTTGCAATTTAGCGTTCCAAAGCTGGTTGCTTAAATTGTTTTGAAACTGGGGTGTTTTTTGCCTTACAAAATAATTGTAATCAGTTTGCAGCGACCAGACCTTTTTTAAGTAATAAGTAGCGTACAGCCCGGTTTCGTTTGTATAATAATTTATTTTGCTATTGTATTGTTGGGTATTGTTGCTGTTATAATTAAAATTATTGCTCAGGCTAACATCATACGCCTTGTCTTTTGCTTTGTTTAAATAAAATCGCATACCTGCATTTAGATTTTTGGTAACATTATTCAAACCGTTAATGACTTCAGTACTGTGGTTGTACCCTGCATTTGGACCAAAATCTACCCGGACATTGAGCTTTTTTATTTTAAAACCGGCACCTGCGTATAAATTAAAATTAAAATTCCCATCGGTATTTATCGGCTGGCTGATGGTCTTTCCTGTTGATGCGTCTATTATGCGGCTATCGGTAATAGCATTGCTTGTTTGCGTAAAACTAATATCCTGGTAAACGTAAAGATCTTTAAGAAAATCAAAGCTTTGGTGAGAAATATTAAAGTTATTGCTAAAGGAAGGCTTTAACAGTGGATTACCTAAAACCTGATTAAAATAGTCTGTATTATTTCTTAATAATTGCAACTGGTCAATCCGTGGTTGGGTTGTATTTCCATTATAATAAAAACGGAGATTATGACCGGATTTATAGGCAAATGTAAGGTTGGCATTGGGGAAGAAATTAGTATAGCTGCGTGCATAATCTTTGCTAAAGGTATTATCCTTTAAATCAAACCTGGTAAATCCAATGCCGGAGCCAATATTAAATTTTAATTTTTTGTAATTGTAATTAATCTTAAATCCAGGTTTATTTACTGTAATCCGCTGATCAAATAAATTCGACAAAGAGTCAACCGTCTCATCATATTTGCCAGATAATGGTGAATACGAATAAGTGGTTTGGTTATTTTTTCCTGTACCAATACTTACTTCATAATCCAGCTGCAAGGCATATTTTTTACCCAATGGTTCAGTATAAACTGCTTTTGCTAAAAACTGGTCCGAACTCCTGTCGAAATCTCTTTGCTGATCAAATTTTTGGCTGAAAGAAATTACTCCCCCGGAATAAATTTCATTATCCGACTTTAAAAAACTGGTGCCATTTGTATTCAATGCATTCCAGTCTGCTGTTAACGAAAACGTTCTCCTAAGCTTTTTAAATTTATGTTTAAAAAGCAGGTTGCCGCTCAAAGCCAGTTTATCGGAATTGGTATTTAAATCCCGCACACTGGTATTATTTGTTTTGCCGAACTGGTTGGTATTTATTGAGGTGCTGTAAGATTGACTTTCCGAGTTGTAAGCATTTAATTTTGCAGTAAGTTTTAGAGAATTGAGAGAATCAATTTTAAAATCATATACGCCTTTCAGCTTAAATGTTTCTTTTTTAACGTGCATATTTTCCACACCATTTACGTTAAAAAAAGAGTCTGCCAGCTGTGTTTGTGTAAATGTCTTTTTTGTATTAATGTAATCCTGGTAAGTATATTTAGGCGAAAAAGAAAGGGCATGTTTGTCATCAAGCCATTTATTACTATACTGAAGACCAACATTATTATTTTTGAAAAATCCATTTTGAGTATCTACGTAAGGCTCATCATCTGAATTGCCCTGCCAGTTAAAATTTATTCCCCCGTCATCATCAGTGTTAAGAGAAAAATTATCATTGTCGCCGCCAAACTTATCGTTGTCTTGCCAGTTTAATCCATCTTGACCTGTATTACCACTTAAAAAATATCCGGCAATTTTTCGTTTGCCTTTAAAGGAGCTAAGCAAAATATTATTATTGTACCTGTCTCCATAATCTTTATTTAAACCACCCGACAAATCTATCTTACCAAAATAACCTTTCTTTCGATCATCTTTTAATTTAAGATTGATGGTCTTTTTTGTTTTGCCATCGTCAATACCGGTAAACTCAGCCTGGTCACTCTTCTTATCAAATACCTGCACTTCTTTTACCGCGTCTGCCCGTAGGTTTTTAACCGCCATTCCCGGATCATCGCCAAAAAATTCTTCTCCATCTACCAATACCTTATCTACTGTTTCGCCCATGGCCTTTATTTTACCGTCTTTATCAACCTGTATACCTGGCAGCTTTTTCAATAATTCTTCCACGTTGGCATTGGCACTTACTTTAAAACTGTCTGCCGTAAAAATAGTGGTATCGCCATGTATGCGCATTGAACCTCCACTCTTAATAATCAGGTCCTGCATTAGCTTTATTTTGGGAAGAATGGCAAGGTTATTTAGTTCGAGCCCTTTATCAGTAAGGGTTATATCATCCAGCAAATCTGCATAGGCAGGATGTGTCATCATAAGAATGTACTTTCCTTCCGGAACATTTTTAAGTGCAAACTTGCCCTCTTTGTCGGTTCGGGTAAATTTGATAAGGGTGGAATCTACAGGTTTTAAAATGGCTATTACAACATTGCTAACCTGCTTTTTGTCCGTTGTATCGGTAACAGATCCGGTAATGTTCTGCGCTGTGGTGATAAAGCCTGCAAGTAAGAAAAAAACAAGTAATAAGAATGGGCGGAAGGGATGCATCATAAAGGGATTAGTGTTGGTAAAAAATAAAATACTTATTAAAAGTGTTTAAATATATTCACATTCTGTAAGGGTATGCTTAAATTTACGTTAAGCAAATCTTAAAGTTATTTTTAATAATATAAAACTTATTCCATCAATGGTGCAGAGGCGGCACAGGTGGTAAAAATTTCAATGATGCAACACGATATATCTTTCCATAAAAAAAAATATGAAGAAGAACATTTTGTAGACAGCACCAAGCTTGTCTGGAACTATTCTTTATTTTCTGACAATGATATTAATAATTACCAGCAGGGTAATTTATACAACGGTTACGAATTGTTTGGTAACCATGAGATAGAAGTATTAAATACAAAAGGATTTTATTTTGCTGTTTGGGCACCTAATGCCACCGAAGTATCTGTAGTAGGGCATTTTAATAACTGGGAAAAAGGCAAACATCTTTTGTTTGTGCGGCTCGACAGCAGTGGTATTTGGGAAGGATTCATCCCTAACTTAAAGAAAGGAGAAGCATATAAATATCATATCAAAGGTTACAAAGGAGCCGCAATTGATAAAGGAGATCCCTATGCCAATTACTGGGAAATGCGGCCAGAAACGGCTTCGGTAAGCTGGAACATGCAATACAATTGGGCTGATAACGACTGGATGAGTAACAGAAAAAAAAACAATGCGCTCGACGCAGCCTGGAGTGTGTATGAAGTACACCTGGCAAGCTGGATGCGTCCCGATAAATTTGATGAAGAAAGTTACAATACGTACAAGCAAATTACGGAACGCCTGGTTCCTTATGTAAGTGACATGGGTTTTACGCATGTAGAGTTTATGCCCGTAATGGAACATCCTTTTGATGGTAGCTGGGGTTACCAGGGAACCGGCTTTTTTGCAGCAACGTCCCGGTTTGGTGAGCCTGAAGATTTTATGGCCATGGTAGATGCCTTTCACAAGGCGGGTGTGGGTGTCATATTAGATTGGGTACCCTCCCATTTTCCGTATGATGCGCATGGCCTGTTTATGTTTGATGGTACGCATACTTATGAGTATGCAGATATGCGCAAAGGATTTCACCCCGACTGGAACAGCTATATTTTTAATTATAAACGCGGCGAAGTAAAATCTTTTCTTATCAGCAGTGCCAGGTTTTGGTTTGATAAGTTTCATATTGACGGCATACGGGTAGATGCAGTAAGTTCTATTTTGCAACTGGATTACTCCCGAAAAGAAGGCGAATGGGAGCCCAACGAATTTGGCGGCAACGGAAACATTGAAGCCATTGCATTTATTAAAGAATTAAATGAAACCATTTACCGCGATTTTCCGGATGTACAGATGATTGCTGAAGAAGCGACAGACTGGCCAAAAGTGAGCAGGCCTACATTTACCGACGGGTTGGGTTTTGGAATGAAATGGATGATGGGTTGGATGCATGACACGCTGGACTATTTTAAAATGGACCCCTACTTTCGACAGTTTCACCAGGACAAGTTTACGTTTAGCATGATGTATTTTTATGATGAAAATTTTATGCTACCGCTTAGTCATGATGAAATTGTACATGGCAAAAGCCCGATGGTGTACAAAATGCCCGGCGATGAATGGCAAAAATTTGCCAACCTCCGTTTGATGTACACCTACATGTACACTCATCCCGGAGCCAAGTTGTTATTTATGGGCAATGAATTTGCACAAACAACTGAATGGAATTATAAAACGGAGCTTAGCTGGGAGTTACTGCAATACGATTCGCATAAAAAAATGCAGGATTGCGTAAAATCGTTGAACCACTTATATTCGGACCAACCTGCACTGCACGAGCTGCAATTTGATATGCATGGTTTTGAATGGATAGACTTGAATCACCGGCAGGAAGGTATTATTGTATTTAAAAGAAAAGGGAAGCAAAAGGAAGAAGATGTACTGGTGGTGTTGAATATGACGCCGGTTGTTCGCCGGGATTGGAAAATAAAAGTAAGTGGCAAAGATAAATGGAAGGAGATTTTTAACAGCGATCAAACCGAATTCTGGGGTACCGGGGATGTGTATAACCCAGCTGTAAAAACAAAATTATTGGACAAAGAAACCGATTTATATGAAATAAATGTGCATCTTCCTGCGTTATCAGGAATAGTTTTCCGGTAACCGGAACAATTTTTGTTAAATCCACCCTAATGAAACAGTACACGCTCCTGGTAACAGTTGTGGCTATTGCCCAAACTTCATTTGCTCAAACATCTGACAGTGCAAAGATTTTTTATCAAAAAGGCATTGTTGAAAATGAAGCCAAACATTATTTGGTTGCCGCTAATTATTTCGACAAGGCCATCAAATTGGATCCCAGGTATACAGCTGCTTACCAGGCAAATGGATATGCCAACCTGGCAATGAATAAGCAGGATGCAGCGATCCGCAATTTTTCTAAACTGTATGAGTTGGATCCATCCAATACAGCTGCCATTAAAGAATTGACGGATCTTTATTTCAGTTATCACCAATATAATAAGGCAGTTGAGTTTGCAAAAAAATGTGCTGACTGCCCTAACGCAGAAAAGATCATTGCAATGGCCAGCTACAAACAGGAGGATTATGCGACCGCCATTAAAGGATTATCAAATGTAATTGCAAGAGATCCTTCAGATGCCGAAGCTACATATACCATTGGACGCAGCTACCTTGATATGGAACAATATACTAAAGCTGTCCCTTTCTATACCAAAGCCGTAGAGCTGGATGCAACAAAATACCACTGGATGAACGAACTGGGCTTATTGTATTATAACCTGAACGATTTTGCGCATGCCAAAACCTATTTTTTAAAGGCTGTTGAAAGCGGTTACCCCGTTAATAACGACTTTAATGAAAACCTTGGCTACGCTTATATTTTCAGCGGTGAGTTTGAAAAAGGTGAAAAAATGTTATTGGATATCCTGGCAAAAAAACCGGGTAATAAAGATATTTTACGGGACATTGCGGAAGCATCTTACAAACAAAAAATGTATGATAAATCGCTGGATTACTGCCAGCAACTAATGACGTTGGATGATAAGGATGGCAAGGCTTTGTACCAGGCAGGCTTGTGTTTTATAAAAAAAGGATCTAAAGAAAAGGGACAAAATATGTGTGACGCGGCTATTAAAATTGATCCCTCCTTATCTGGTTTGCGTACCAAGCAGGATGAAGGAATGGGCTTGTAAATAAAGACATATTGGCTTTGAAAAAAGTAAAGGCACATCTTAACCGGATGTGCCTTTACTTTTTTATCGAACTTTATTATTTAAATGTTTCCCATTATTTTTTGAGAAGCCTGTCGCTCGTTAAAAGTCCGGCTATTTTCGACCTGTGATATTGTATTGTACAATATGCATCGCTAGAGGAACAGCCATTTAAGTAACTGGGCTGGCCGTTATTATCGCTGTACTATGGTTTCCAGCCTGGGCAATTGGCAGCGTATTAATCCCGTTACAAAACGATGTCAGGATCCTTTCAGCAAGTATTATTCTATAAATTATAATGGGCTGCAGCGTTAGCTTTAACGACTTCGGAGTTTTATATAAACGCTGGGATGGAACGACTTAAATATTTCACCTCAACTTGGGGGATCAACTATTTTCCCAAAAATTATTCGATGCATGATTTTTCAAGAACCATGCTAGCTTATTCGGATTGTCGGTCCCTGTTTAAAACAAGAATCCCGTTCCTGATACATCAAAAACGGGATTCTTTATGAAATTAATTATACGCTTAAGCTTTCTTACTTACTACTACTTTATCTGTTGCAACCGAAACAGGTTCTTCAGTCAATGCTTTGTCTGATTTTAAATCTACCAGAATTGGCGCGGCCACAAAGATTGAAGAATAAGTACCAGTGATAACACCTATTAGCATTGCAAATGCAAAACCTCTTGTTACTTCACCACCAAAGATAAACAATATCAAAATGGTTAAGAATACGGTCAGTGAAGTCATAATTGTACGACTCAATGTATCGTTGATAGCACGGTTGATGATAGAACCCTTTGTCTCGCCCTTTTTAGCAATGCCGCTGTATTCCCTGATACGGTCAAATACAATTACGGTATCATTCATACTAAAACCGATTACCGTCAAAACAGCCGCGATAAAGTGCTGATCAATTTCCAACGGGAAAGGCACAATGTTCTTAAGAAATGAGAAAACTGCCAACGTTACAAATACGTCATGCAATAAGGCCACAATCGTACCTACAGAATATCTCCAATCGCGGAAACGCATAAATATATACAGGAAAATTATCAGCATAGCGAAAATAGTTGCCTTAATCGCTCCCTTCTTTAATTCTTCGGAAATTGTCGGCTGAACAGTTTGTGAACTCAGGATATTATTCTTAGCGAAATCAGCATAAGAAATGCCCGGCAACACTTTCTGTAAGCCCTGGTATAATTTGGTTTGCACCAGGCTATCAGCATTGTCAACACCCTTTTTGTAGGAGGTTGTAATATTTAAATGCTTGCTATCTCCTACTGTTTTTATAACCGGAAAATCTCCTTCAAAAGCAGTTTTCAAATCATCCCGAACGGCGTCATTTTTTACAGCTTGAGGAAACGCCACAGTATAGCTGCGACCGCCTTTAAATTCAACACCTTCATGAAAACCATTAAAATAAGATCCTACGCCCAGTAACAAAACAACAACCGAAATACCATATGCTACTTTTCTGTACTCAATAAATTTAAAGCTGGCATGTTTAAAAATTCTTTTAGAAATACCTGTAAAATAATTGAAGTGACGGTTCTTGTTGGTCCAGAAATCAGTGATCAACCTTGATACTAAAATTCCGCAGAACAAAGACAATACGATACCCAGCATTTGCGTGGTAGCAAAACCCAGTACCGGTCCTAAACCAAATATAAACAGAATAGCAGCAGTTAAAAACGTAGTTACGTGTGCATCAATTACAGGAGCCAGCGAACGCTTGTACCCATCATTCACTGCCTGGGGATATGATTTACCCTTGGTAAGTTCCTCTTTAATTCTTTCAAAAATAATTACGTTGGTATCTACAGCAAGGCCTACCGTTAATACCAAACCGGCGATACCAGCGGCAGTTAATGTAAAGCCCATCGCACTCAACACCCCAATTGTAAACAGCAGGTTTAATATCAGCGAAATATTTGCTACCCAACCGCCCGTATTGTAGTATACAATCATTAAAGCGAATATTACCAGGAAGCTGATGCCGAATGCCATCATACCGCCGTTAACAGAGGCCTCTCCTAACGTAGGTCCTACTATCTGCTCTGCTACAATTTTAGCCGGCGCATTTGCCCTTCCTGATTCCAGGATATTGGCAAGATCCTGAGCCTCTTCTGTGGTAAATTTACCGGATATTTCAGTCTGGCCACCTTCAATAGGCCCAACCACGTTCGGTGCAGTATATACAATGTCATCTAAAGCAATTGCTACCGGACGATTAACATTATTCTTAGTAAGATCGAACCATTTTTTTGCACCGGTGCTGGTCATATTCATCTTGATAGATGGAGCTCCTTTTTCGTCATATCCCTGGAAGGCTTTCTCTACGCTTTCTCCATCCATTGCCGCCTTTTCGCCGCCAGGCAAAGTTTTTACCACATACACATACATGTACTTGGCACCTTTGTCGCCTACTTCTTCATTACCAATCAAAATTTTAGAATCGCTTGGGAAGTTATTTTTAACCACATCCAGTGAAAGGTAATAGTTTAATGTTGCCGTATCCTGTGGACGGGTAACAAAACTGAACTGCCTGTTGGCCGGAATTTTTTGTTGTGTGTAATCCAACGGAGACATTACCTGGTATAACGCTCCGGCGAATTTGGCCTTTTTTGCCGAATCAGCTATACCACTCGAATCCGTAGTTCCGCTTAAAAAAGAAGCTAAAGAAACAGCTGCATTTTCATATCCTTTGCCGATTTCCTCCAGGCTGTATACTGCCCAAAATTCGAGGTTGGCACTTGCCTGCAAATATTTTCTTACCCTTTCTTTATCTGTAACGCCCGCCAGTTCTACCTGGATAATACCTTTATTTTCATCGAGGTTGATGTTAGGTTGAGCAACGCCAAACTTATCAATACGCTTTAATAATATTTTGTAAGTTTCGTTGATGGCACTTTTTCCCAATGTGCGTATATCTGCTGTTACCTTATCATCGCTATCTGTAATTTTTATCGCTTTACCGGCACCTGCAAATTTTGAAGCAAGGGGTGTACCTGGATTTTGTTGTGCAAAAGCTTTGGCAAATAAGGTTATATAATCTGAATTGGCAGCTACTTTTTGCGCTGTGGCTGTTTGTATTGCTTTCACCAAAGCCGGGTCTTTAGGGTTGTTGCTGATTGATTTTAATAACCCTTCCAGGCTAACTTCCATCGTAACGCTCATACCGCCCTGTAAATCCAAACCAAGGTTTAATTCATTCTCTTTACACTTCTGGTAACTTGTGCCAACTATTGGATAAATGCTTTTTTCCTTCGTGCTGTCAAGAATACGCCTCATCCTTGTTTTTACCAGCGCATTTTTATCTTCACCCGTTGCTTCCGGATACTGGGATTTTACAATTTTTTCCGCCTGCGTTTTTATCTTCGCTTCGTAATTGCGCACTACCAGGGTATACGATAATTCCCAGATGGAAATTAAGATCAGTGCAATCGCAAAAAACCAGACTAAGCCTTTCAATTTCATAATTGGTTACTTTTAGTAGCTACTTTGTTAATTTTTTAGAAGTTTGCAAAGATAGGGGAAAAACTGTTTGAAGGATGTTAGTGGTTTATTTTAGATTTTTCGTCAATTTGCACTGAAATTATCCATATGCTTTTAAAAATCCGTAACCGGTTATCCACTGTTTTTTTTATGTATTTATTCTGTTGTTGCAAGGTACTTGCTCAGGTGGCAGCACCTGTTGCTACATTGCGCCCCGATTCTTTAAAAATAGCTGTTAATGCGCCTGTTACAGATAGTAGTAAAACCGATAGTATGATGGTGCAGCTATTAAAACAATATCCCGAATACTTTGATACTATTCTAAAAAATACCAAAGCATGGAATGTGCAGTTCATCTACACCCAGGTTGACAAAGGAGCCAACGGAATTCCGCTCCTGAAAAATTACTATTACAACGTTAACCCGGCTAATTATTTTTACCCTGCTTCCACTGTAAAATTGCCCATTTGTTTGCTGGCGCTACAAAAGCTAAATGAGTTAAAGCAACAGGGCATTGACAAAAACAGTACAATGATTACCGAAGCTAAATCAGATGGACAAACGCCTGTTTACAATGACCCCACTACTCCTGATGGCAAACCCAGTATTGCTCAGTACATAAAAAAAATATTACTGGTAAGCGACAACGATGCCTTCAACAGGCTGTACGAGTTTTTGGGCAGAAAGTATATCAATGATCAATTACATCAAAAAGGATATAATGATGTGCAAATTTTACACCGGTTAAATATCGCCTTAACACAACAACAAAACCGGGCCACCAACCCAATTAATTTCCTGGGGCCTGATAACCGGCTTATTTACAGTCAGCCTGCCCGGTACGATTCATCCATTTATGAAAAAAGACGGGATACTTTGGGCTCGGGATATTTGAAAGGAGATTCTGTGATAAATAACGCCATGGACTTTTCTGAAAAAAACAGGGTTAGCCTGAAAGACCTCCACAATATTTTATTAAGTATTGTATTTCCCGAAAAAGTGACTGCTTCCCAAAGATTTAATATTACTGCAGATGACAGGAATTTTTTGCTGAAGTACATGAGTGAATTGCCTACAGAGAGCTTGTATCCACCCTATTCTGCCGATACGGTAAGCTATTGGCCTGCCTATTGCAAGTTTTTATTATTCGGTTCCGAAGCAGGGGCTCTTCCAAAAAATATCCGCATTTTTAATAAGGTGGGCGATGCATACGGACAGTTGATTGATGTGGCCTATATTGTTGATTTTGATAAAAAAATTGAATTCTTTTTATCTGCCACCATGTATTGCAACAGCGATGGTATTTTGAACGACGATAAATACGATTATGATACCATCGGCTTTCCTTTTATGAAACACCTGGGTGAGGTAATATATCAGCGTGAGTTAAACCGTCCAAAGAAAATAGAACCCGACCTTTCAAAACTGATCTTTAATTACGATGGGCGTTAATCATTTTCTTTCGAGATAGGTTTCTATGGAATAATGCCAACGCTTGCTTTTTAATGGCAATCCGCCACGTTATTTGTTATAATAATTCCACAGCAAGGCGGACAGTTTCCGTGTAAGCACCCATGCTTCGTTTGAATCCAGCCAGCTTTGATCTTTGTTATTTTTTGTAAAAATGCTTAGGATATAAGGATTTTTGCCGTTGTTGACATATATAATTTCATTGCGGCTTTCGTCTACAGCTCCATTTTTATCTGCTATAAAAACGCCTGGCGGTACCTGGCTTATTGCCTGTTCATCCCAATACTGCCGAGAAAGCAGGCGAAGCATTTTTCTACTGCTGGCGGTATCTAAAATATCATTTTCAATAATCCGGTTCATGAAAGTTTCCATCTCCCGCGGTGTAGTTTGTCCCCACCCGTATATATTCCTGTTGGGTTCCCTTCCAGGTGTTCGGCTGTTTACCCTGGTGGCTTTAAAGCCAATACTATCCAGTATTTCATTGATCCTGGCACCACCGCCTGCCAGCGATTGCAGCCACAGGCTTGCGGTATTATCACTGGTGGTTAACATCAGCATCATTACCTTGCTAAGCTTAATTTTTTCACCATCTTTAAACGATCCTAAAATATCTTCCCCTGCATACAGCAACGAATCTTTGTACTCCAGCTGCTGATGGTATTCCAATTCTTTTTTTCTGAGCTTATCCATGATGCCGGTAAGAATAGAAATCTTCACAATACTGGCAGTAGGAAAAATCGTATCCGCATGGATGGCCGCGATGGAATTGTGTTTCAGGTTATGCACGTAAATGCCAATATCACCGTTAAAACCAGTTACTAAAGTTTCAATCTCACGTTGCAATTTTTTATCTGTTTTCTGAGCCCGCATCAGCAATGGCAACAAAAGAAAAAAAAGGGCTATCATTTGTTTCATGCCATTTATTTTATATTGCCATAAGCTTTGTCTAAAAAGCGGTACCGGTCATCATTGACTGCTTTTTCAGGCTTTGATACGGCATCAATAACCATGATGTCAGGCGTGTTATCGCCGCGTTTTGCTGCGTTCCAAACAGGAAGTTTTTCGCCATTGGGATTACCCGAAATAATAAAATTGGCAAAATAATTTTGCATGGCTTCTGAGGCCTTCAAATCATCTTCGCTGAAAATAAAATCTGTCATTAAAGGCAGGTTGCCCATGCAATACTCAATTTCGCTCGCATGCGATGCGCCCACTGGTGCAGGCGGCTTCGGTGCGTTCAGGTCCCTTTTAACAGTACCGCCAGCAAGCCCGGACGTTGACTGCGCATCCGTCAAGGGAGGATGAATTTTGCTGAACATATAACGATACACGGGTTGATCGCTGTTGGTGATCTGCAAATCACACCATTTCCAGGTACTATACGCAATAAACCTGTCTGATGCCAGGGCGGTTGCTGAAAGTTCTATCTGCCTGTCAGAATCGTCGGGATATAATTTTAATACCGTTTCATAATCATTGGGATATTCCTTTTTTAAGCGGCCTATGTATGCTTCGTTTGTAAAAGGAGGTGCCCCATACATAAATGCACCGGCAGGTATTTCTGCTGAGTTCCATCCGGCAAGCAACGGCACCATGGCCTGCTTCTTTGCTGCAAAAATTTCAGGTATGGAGGCTGGTAAAAAATAGCCATCAATCACCACCGGAAAACCAAATTGTTTCGAATCCTGGTACATTTCAAATACTTCTTTGGTACTTAGTTTACGCAACTGCGCCAGGGTTGTGTAACCAGCTTTTTGTGCAAAAGCTGCTCCCCCTTTTTCAGCTTCCGCTAAAGAAACCGGCGCCATCGTTGGTTTAATACCAGCGCCACTTTCGCCGATAGCACCGGCAAACAAATGCTTTGCAAGCGGTGAGGCCATCTGGTAACTTACGGCAATGGAACCCGCAGATTCGCCCGCTATGGTTACTTTTTTTGGATTGCCTCCAAATGCGCCAATGTTTTGCTGCACCCATTTTAAAGCAGCCACCTGGTCGAGCAAACCATAATTGCCTGACGCCTTATACGGTGATTCTTTGCTTAATTCAGGATGAGCAAAAAACCCGAAAATATTCAACCTGTAATTAACCGTAACAACAACAATTCCCTTTTTTGCCATGCTCTCCCCATCATACCTCGGTTCTGCCCCATCGCCTGCAACAAAGCCTCCACCAAAAAAGTACACCAACACGGGCTGATTGGCGGTATTGTTCTTTGCTTTAGTCCATACATTCAGGTAAAGGCAGTCTTCACTCAAACCTTCCGAGCGGCTTTTCATGTCGCCGAATACGATCCCCTGTACCGCCCTCGGACCAAATTTTTTCGTTTGTTTTACTCCTTTCCAGTTCTCCATTTGCTGCGGCGCTTTCCATCTTAATTCGCCTACAGGCGGCTTGGCAAAAGGAATACCCAGGTAAAACTGCATCCCGGTTTTAGTATCATAGTTACCTTCTATAACCCCATTGTGTATGGTAGTTTGAACAGGAAAATAGTTATTGGTTTGCGCAGTAATAATAGTTGAGAAAAGAAAAAGTATACTGCTTACTAAAATTTTATACATGGCCGACTTTTTTAATTATAAATATTAACAATAAGCAATTTACCCGGTTTATTTAAAACATAAAACATTCTTTTCGCAACAAGTTTTTATGATAAAACACTCGCATACAAAAGCAAGTTTTTACTGTGACTGCCATTTAAGAAATTGTCAACTCTCCAAATGGTTAAAACAAACAAGGATGGCTTTAGGCGCCATCCTTGTTTGCTATATTTTTTACCGACTGTTATTTCGTTAATTCAACCACTATGGCTTTATAAGAACCCAGCGTAAAATCTTTCAATGGCATTTTTGCTTTTGTAAGTACATCAGTTGCCTGAGTGAACCCACCTGTTCTTTCGGCGTACTTGCTAAAAGATATTGTTTTATCTGTTTTGGCTGTATTCATTACCACCATCACACTTTGTTTATCATCATACCGGAAGTAAGTGTACACACCATCTTCAGGGTAATATTGCATCATTTTTCCA
Organism: Chitinophagales bacterium; assembly: GCA_038210625.1. Taxonomy (GTDB): domain Bacteria; phylum Bacteroidota; class Bacteroidia; order Chitinophagales; family Chitinophagaceae; genus Ferruginibacter. Next base: position 98,985 of record JBBQWL010000011.1, read on the forward strand.
AAGCGGATGGCAGAAGATTTTTTTCTGAAATTGGCCAGTTCAAATACATGTCTCCATATTTCATGATCCTGCACGGTTCGTCCACTCAATTCAAATTTATTAAGCACATCGCCCGGAAAGCCTCCCGGAAAATCGAGCCTTACATAACCGTCGTTGGGCGACGTTGTACCGGTGGTGGCCAACTCATCACCATAATATATTTCCGGTATTCCCCTGCAGGTAAATAACCAACATAAAGCCGTTTTGTATTTATCCATATTTTCTCCAACCACAGAATAAAACCTTGCCATATCGTGATTGTCGAGGAAGATTACATTACGCATTGGATCTTTATAAACAAAATCCTGTGCCAGCGTGGTATACAAATTATTTACGCCATCCGACCAGCCAAAATCCTTGTTCATGGCATCCTGTATACCCCATAAAGTTTGAAAATCAGTTGCTGCCTGCAGGTTACTTTTAAAAGGAATATTGTAATTGTTTTGCACAAAATAACTTTGGTTCGGAACACCATGCACCCAGGTTTCTCCAAACATGGTGATATGCGGATATTCATCCATCAATGCTTTATTGCAACGGTTCATAAATTCGAGATCGTTGTAAGCGTAGGTATCAATGCGCCATCCATCTATCCCAAATTCTTCCACTGTCCATAGTGCATGCTGAATTAAAAAGTTAGCCACAAAAGCATTGCTTTCATTCAGGTCGGGCATTTGTTGTGTAAACCATCCATCTGCCATCTTCTTTTTTTCTATTGATGCAGCATAAGGATCGAATAAGGTTTGATCTTTAAAATTGGTGTTGGTGTATTCCGGCCATTGGTGCAGCCAGTCTTTCATCGGCAAATCCTGCACAGTAAAATGATATATACCTACATGGTTGTACACCGCATCTTGTATAATTTTCATACCTCTTTCATGTGCCGAATCTATCAATTGCTGGTAAGCCTTTTCTCCACCCAGTCTGGGATCAATTTTGTAATGATTGGTAAAAGCGTAGCCATGTTCCGTACGGTTGGGCATGTCATTTTCTATTACCGGGTTTAGCCAAAGTGTGGTAACACCTAATTGTTGTAAATACTCCAGGTGGTTGGTGATGCCTTTTAAATCGCCGCCATGGCGGTTAAACACAGTATCCCGGTTTAGTGACTGATCCCGCATTCCGGCAACCTTATCATTTGACGGATCCCCATTGCTGAAACGGTCTGGTAAAATCAGGTACATAAAATCAGCAGAGGTAACTCCCTGGGCAAAGTTTACTCCCCTTCCCGGCCGTTTGGCCTTTAATTCAAAATCAATTGTAAATGGATCACTTTCCCTGTTCACTTTAATTTTTAGAATACCTGGTTTTGCAATAGCCGCTATGCTGATATCTAAAAAAACATAATTAGCATTTTCTACTTTATTTATCTTGTCCAATTTTACACCGGGATAGGTGATAGTAAAACCACCTTTCGCATTGGCAATACTATCCCCGTGAATCATGATTTGTACTTTGTTCCATTTCATGCCGTTCCACCAGTTAGTTGGGTAACACTGGTAGCTACTTTGCTGTGCACTTACCATACAGGCGTAACACATTAAAACGCTCAAAACAAAAACTTTTTTCATAGATGTTATTTTACTTTTATTCGTAGGGTTAAGAGTGCTGCAACTATCATTAGGCCGCCGCCCAAAACAAGTGTATAAATAGCATTGCCATTAAACAAATGCTTGGTAAAAAATCCCAACAATGTTGCCGCAAGTATTTGGGGTATCACAATAAAGAAATTAAAAATGCCCATGTATACACCCATCTTATTAGATGGAAGGGCAGCCGTTAACATAGAATAAGGCATGGATAAAATGCTCGACCATGCAAGGCCGATGCCAGCCATGCTAAGTATAAGCAGGTATTTATCTTTGAATATAAAAAAAGAAATCAACCCCACGCCGCCTGCAACCAGGCAAATTAAATGCGTCATTGGCCTGCCCGTTTTTTTTGCAAGCACAGGCAACAGGAAAGCAAAAATTGCGGAGAAGCCGTTGTAAAAACCGAACAATACGCCCACCCAGTTCCCTATTTCGTTGTAAGCTTTAGAAGAGGTATCTGTAGTGTTGGCGATATTTTGAGCCAGCCCGGGCGTAGCATATATCCACATAGCGAATAATGCAAACCAGGTGAAGAACTGTACTACTGCCAGTTGCTTCATAGTGTCGGGCATTTTGTATAAATCATTTACTACTTCTACAAGGCCATTCTTTTTATGATTGGACCAGAAGTATCCTGCCACCAGTTGTATTAAACCGAAGCTTGCAATACCAAAGGTTAATACATACAATTCTTTTTCCAGCGGCATTTCCAGGTGCGTGAGGTTATAGTAATACAGCAGGAAACTTAATACAGCGCCGGTTATAAGCCATACCAGCCCTTTATTGTAAAAAGATTTTACCGGTGTCGTGATGATGGAATGATCAACCTCCTGTTGTTCCGCTGATTCAAAACTTTTGAGTTCGGCAGGTGAATATTCTTTAGTTGTAAATACCGTGTAGGCAACTGATAAAAAGAAAACGGCCGCGCCGATATAAAAAGAAATTTTTACTGAGTTGGGTATTACTCCCGGTGCTGCTTCATTTGCAACACCCATCAATGTCAGCAGGTAAGGTAATACAGACGATACTACGGCGCCAATACCAATAAAAAAACTCTGCATAGCAAAGCCTGCGGTGCGTTGTTCATCCGGCAGCATATCGCCTACAAAAGCACGAAAGGGTTCCATTGAAATATTGATCGATGCATCCAGCAACCATAACATAATTGCGGCCATCCATAAAGCATACACATTCGGAAAAAAAATCAGTGCAAGCGAGGCCAGTATTGCTCCAATTAAAAAGAAAGGCCGTCTTCTTCCCCAGCGTGGTGACCATGTTTTATCGCTTAAATGACCAATCACAGGCTGCATGATAAGCCCGGTTAAAGGAGCGGCTATCCAAAGAATGGGTATATCATCAATCTTTGCACCCAATGACTGGAAAATACGGCTAACGTTGGCATTTTGCAATCCAAAGCCAAACTGTATACCCAAAAAACCTACGCTCATATTGATGATCTGCGAAAGACTAAGGATGGGCTTTTTAATGGTAGCGAAGGAAGACATAAGCAATCGTTTAAGATATAAAATTTGTGTAAAAATTACACATTAGTAACAGTACAATAAAAAACATCCTGCCGTGGCAGGATGTTTTATGCTCAATTTCTTAAATAACATAACCGTCGGGTAAGATGGCACCTTTTTTTATCACCACTATACCGTCTTTTACCGTATATAATGCATGATCCGAATCCTGCAGGTGAGCACCCCCGTTAATGCGTATATCATTACCGATGCGGCAGTTTTTATCAACAATGGTATTTTTAATATAACACCTGTCGCCTATGCCGCATTGTGGTACGCCTTTTTCGTGGTTGGCATCAATTTCCTTAATCGTTTCGTAATAATCGTTACCCATAATATAACAACTTACAATCGTAGAGCCATGACCGATACGGCTCCTGACTCCTATCACGCTGTTTTCTATCCTGCTTGCATTGATGATGGAACCTTCAGCAATAATTGTTTTCTCTAAAGTTGTACCACTAATTTTTGCCGGCGGCAGCATTCTTGCACGGCTGTATACTACTTTCTGATTATCAAATAAATTAAACGGTGGCAGATCAAGCGTCAATGCAAGATTGGCTTCAAAGAATGAATAAATATTTCCGATATCAGTCCAGTACCCATCATATTGATAACTAATAACTTTGTATTTTTCGATTGAAGTAGGAATGATTTCTTTACCAAAATCAGTGGCATCTTTTTTCTCTACTTCCAACAACTCAAATAATAATTTTCTGTTGAAGACATAGATACCCATTGAGGCAAGGTAATTTCTTCCCTGGCTTTTCATTTCCGCCCCGGTATCACTTACCCATTCAGGTAAAAGGGAAGCACTGGGCTTTTCTATAAAACTGGTGATTACATTTTCATCGTTGGCTTTTAAAATCCCAAACTCCGGAGCTTCCCTGTCGCCAACAGGAATGGTTGCGATAGAAATATCCGCACCACTTGAAGCATGGTGATCGATCATTTCTTCAAAATCCATTTGGTATAACTGGTCACCACTTAATATCAATACATATTCAAAATCGTACCCGTTGATGTGACGCAATGATTGCCGCACAGCATCTGCCGTACCCTGGAACCAGCCTGAGTTATCCGGCGTTTGTTCTGCAGCAAGAATGTCTACAAAGCCCTTGCTGAACATACTAAACTGGTAGGTATTTTTGATGTGCTTGTTAAGCGAGGCAGAATTAAACTGCGTAAGTACCAAAATGCGGTTGAGACTGGAATTGATACAGTTTGAAATCGGAATATCCACCAGGCGGTACTTACCTGCAATAGGCACTGCGGGCTTACTGCGACTTGCTGTCAGCGGGTATAATCTTGATCCTGCTCCTCCTCCTAAAACTATTGAAATAACTGATTTGCTATCCATATATGGCGGGTTAATTGTTTACTGAATTTAAATTGCAATCCTTTATTAAATATATTAAACTTCCGGAAATTACTGCCCTAAACTGCTGTATAAATTAATATACTTCGCTGCACTCGTTTCCCAGCTGTTATCAATCTTCATGATGGTAGTTCGTATTTTATGCAGCCGCTTGGTTTTGCCATACAATTCCATGGCCCGGTGAATGGAGTACGTAATGTCCCAAACCTTGGCATCATTGAAAACAATTCCATATCCACCAGCTTCGCCATAATCGATCACTGTATCCCTTAAGCCGCCGGTATTTCTAACAATCGGAATTGTTCCATACCGCATGGCATACATCTGGTTTAACCCGCAAGGTTCTACGCGGCTGGGCATTAATAAAAAATCTGCCCCGGCATACATCAGGTGACTTAACTTTTCATTGTAACCAATCTTTGAATTGTAATAGCCAGCCAGCGGCGTTTTCATATTTTCCAGTTCCCACTCTACGCCCGGTTCGCCGCTGCCCAATATCAAAAAATTCATAGTACCCTGCAGATGGTATACGGCATCGTAAATAGCCTGCGGCAATAAGTCCGCTGCCTTTTCATGTACCAGCCTTCCAATAAAAACAAAGAGCGGCTTTTCTACATCCAGGTTAAACTGTTCGCATAATAATTGCTTGCTTGCCAGTTTACCATCCTCTACATTTTCAACACTAAAATTATTGTCAATGTATGTATCAACAGCGGGATCCCATACGGCGGCATCAATGCCATTTAATATGCCTGTACACTTACCCTTTTCGTATTCAAATAAACTCTCCAGGCCGTTCGCACTGGACCGCATTTCTTCCAGGTAACTCTGACTTACAGTAGTAACTTTTAAAGCACACTTAACCGCACTGGCCAGGGGATTAATGTTGTTATTCCAATCGAGCTTTCCCCATTCCCACGAGTTCCATTCCGGCAGATAAACTGCTTTGTCCCAACCCATCCAGCCCTGGTACTGCGCATTGTGGATAGTAAGTACGGTGGGTATAGATGCCAGGTGCTGGTAAGCATAACAGTATTGCATCATAAAAGGAATGAGCCCTGTATGATGATCGTGCACATGAACCGTATCCGGCTTATGATTCCATTTGCTCACCCAATCTACTACCGCAATCTGAAATGCCGTAAACCTTTCCGCATCGTCATAATAGCCATATACAGCTTCCCTGTCGAGCAGCCCATTAATGTCAACCAGGTAAAGATCAAATCCCAGTTTATTGGTTCTTTCTTTTATAATGGTATAATTAAACCAGTAAGGACCCATAGCAAAAGAACCCTTGTGTGCAATGTCAAAATCATTTTCGTACAAAAATTTTGTTCTGTACATGGGCATTACCACTTTAGCGATATGACCAAGCTGGTTTTGGTATTTAGGCAACGCACCCACCACATCTCCCAATCCGCCTGCCTTTGCTACCGGATAGCATTCTGCGCTTACGTGTAGTATTTCCATATGCTTAAACATTGTCTTAAAAACACGTCAATTTATGAATGTTTTTTGTTTGAACAATCAATGATAAAAAATAAAAGGCTTAATGTGATGCTTATTTTGTTTGCGAATAGCATCTCAAAATGAATTCTTGTTGAATGCTTTTCAATTATGCATTTTAATCATCACACAATGTGTTTATTTTTTTTCGGGTAAACAAAAAAAATGATAACTTTCGACATTCTTAATAAAACTTAACGATAAAATTTTATGAGCCAAAAAACCAAATGGTCACAATTCGGAACCCTGGTTACTGTGTTTTTTTTCTGGGGATTTGTAGCCGCAAGCAATGACATTTTAATCCCGGTATTTAGAAAGGCCTTTAATTTATCGCAGTTTCAAAGTCAGCTGGTATCTGTGGCGTTTTATGTAGCATACACGGTTGGTTCCATCATCTATTATATTGTGTCAAAAATCATTGGGAGTGACTTGTTGAACAAGATTGGCTACAAAAATGGTATTGCCCTTGGATTAATTATTTCAGCGATCGGCACTTTATTGTTTTATCCTGCTGCCAATACAGCTTCCTTTACCTTAATGCTTACGGGCTTATTTATAGTAGGACTTGGATTTTCCTTACAACAAATTGCGGCGAACCCGTTGGCAATTATAATGGGAGATCCTAAAACCGGTTCGCAACGTTTAACTATGGCTGGTGGAGTAAATAATTTTGGTACTACAATCGGTCCCTTATTGGTAAGCTTCGCGATTTTTGGTAGTGTGGCTGCTGGAAATACGACAGCAAGTATTGAAAGTGTGAAAACACCTTACTTAATCGTGGGACTTGCTTTTTTATTGGTTGCATTGTTCATTAAATTTTCATCTGTACCCAATAAAATAGACCTGGAGCATGTAGCGGAAGAAGAGGCAGTGACTGCCAATAAATTGGTGCATAGAAGTTCTGCATTTCAATACCCCCAGTTATGGATGGGCATGATTGGAATTTTTGTGTATGTAGGCGTGGAGGTTTCAACAGCCAGCAATTTACCAGCTTATATGGAACAACATTTGGGAGTGGCAACAGAAAAAATTGCTCCCTATATTTCTTTATATTGGGCTAGTTTAATGATTGGCCGCTGGACTGGTGCTGTAGGCGCTTTTGACGTTAGCATGGGCACTAAAAAAATCCTGAATTTCCTGATGCCATATCTTGCTTTTGGAGTTTTTTTAATTGTAAATACCATCGCCCAACATGATGTAACCCAATTTTTCGTGTACGCGTTTGTGATAGCCGTTATGATTGGCGCAGACATTTTAAGTAAAGGCAATCCAGCGAGGATGTTATTGCTTTTTGCATCCTTGGGTATTGTTGCCCTTGTAATAGGTATGATTACAACAGGCATGGTGAGTGCCTATGCATTTATCAGTGTGGGTCTTTTTTGCAGTACGCTATGGCCTTGTATTTTTACATTGGCAGTTGCCGGATTGGGCAAAAACACCGGGCAGGGAAGCAGCTTATTGATAATGATGATTATGGGTGGGGGCCTGATAAGTGCATTACAAGGTTGGTTGGCAGATAAAACTGGAATTCAGTTTAGTTACATTGTTGGCGTTGCATGTTTTGCGTATCTTGCATTCTACGCCGTTAGGGCGAAAGCCGTCTTGAAATCTCAGGGTATTGATTATGATGCGCTGAATGCAGAAGGCGGACATTAATAACAACAACAAAAAAACAACTGACTGCACTTTTATTTTTTGATTTTTTTAATTTTTTAATTCATTATGCTCAAACCATACGCAATAGGTATTGATGTTGGCGGTACCACCACAAAATTTGGAATTGTAAACCGCAACGGAGAAATAATAGAACAGGATCGAATCTCCAGCATTGCTCATGAAGTGGTAGAAGATTTTATTGACGACTTATGTAAGAAGTTGTTGCCGATGGTAGAAAGGGCCGGCGGAATTGACAAATTTGTAGGCATCGGTATGGGTGCTCCAAATGGCAATCTGTACACCGGCACTATTGAATATGCGCCAAATTTAAGATGGAAAGGCATTATACCTATTGCCGACCTGATGAATAAAAAATTCGGCCTTAAAACTATCCTTACCAATGACGCCAATGCGGCAGCCGTTGGCGAAATGATGTATGGGGTTACGAAAGATATAAAGCACTTTATCACCATCACACTTGGTACTGGTGTAGGCAGCGGTATTGTAATTGACGGCAAAATTGTAGTAGGCTACGACGGCTTTGCCGGTGAACTCGGTCATACGATTATACGTCCCGGAGGAAGGATGCATAAAAGTACCGGTGCGCATGGAAGCCTGGAAGCATATGCTTCTGCAACCGGCGTTAGGGAAACTGCCATCGAAATGCTGACAGAACACCCCGAGGTGGCAAGCCTTTTACGCGATTACTCTATCAATGAGCTTACAAGTGAAACGGTCTACGACTGTGCCATGCAGGGCGATGCAATTGCCAACCGTATTTTTGAATTTACAGGACAGATACTGGGAGAATCGCTGGCCAATTTTATTATGTTTTCGTCGCCCGAAGCCATTGTGCTGTTTGGCGGCCTCACCAAGGCGGGACCGTTGCTGATAAACCCAACAAGAAAACATATGGAAGCCAACCTGTTGCCTATTTTTCAAAATAAGGTTAAACTATTGTTCAGCGAATTAAAAGAAGCAGATGCGGCTATACTTGGAGCCAGTGCCCTGGTTTGGGATACCACCCGTAACGAGCAGGGAGCTTTTTAACAACAGTTACTTTTTTGTTGTATACATTTTTGATATAAAAAATCCAACGCAATAGCGCTGGATTTTTTTATGCCTCGTTATTTCTTAATTCTACAGGTTCAACTTTAAATGCTGCTTTTTTCCTCGAGCCATTTATTTCTGCCCCACCCTGCTATCACGTGTTTATCGCTATGGTAAGAAGAACGCACCAGGGGGCCGCTCTCCACATAATCAAAGCCCATCTCATATCCAATTTCTCTCAGCTCTTTAAATTCATCAGGATGTATAAAACGCTGCACCTGCAAATGCTTTTTACTGGGTTGCAGGTATTGACCGATTGTGATGACATCCACCTCGCTGTCTCTTAAATCCTGCATGGTTTGTACCACTTCTTCTTTAGCTTCACCAAGCCCCAGCATAATACCGCTTTTTGTACGCATGCCTCCCTGTTTCAAAATGCGCAGGGTTTCCATGCTGCGCCAGTATTTAGCCTGTATGCGTACCTGCCTTGTTAAGCGCTCTACGGTTTCAATATTATGAGATACTACCTCTGGCGAAGCATCTATAATACGTTGGATGTTTTCTGTTTCAGCCTTAAAATCCGGTATCAGTGTTTCCAGTGTGGTGGAAGGATTTAACGCCTTAATTGCTTTGATAGTATTGAACCATATAATGGAACCGCCATCAGGAATTTCATCCCTGTCAACCGACGTTACCACTGCATGTTTTACCTTCATCAGGTTAATGGCTTCCGCCACCCGCTGTGGTTCATCCCAATCAACAGGCTCAGGTCTGCCAGTTGCTACCGCACAAAAGCCGCAGCTTCTTGTACAAATATTTCCGAGGATCATAAACGTAGCGGTTCCTTCTCCCCAACACTCACCCATATTAGGGCAGTTGCCACTTTCACAGATGGTATGTAATTTATGAGTATCAACTAAATTTCTAACATGCCGGTAGTCTTCTCCAATGGGTAATTTTACCCTTAGCCAGTCAGGCTTTTTAATTTTAGGTTCTGCGGCTTCATTTAACACGGGCAACTCTGTCATTCAAATATTTTGTAATTGTAAAAAATTAATTTTTTCTGCTTAACGTTACTTATTTTCTCTTACCAAACAAAACGGAAACGTATAGGTTCACAAATAGATTCTTGGGCGCCACATAAACCAGCTGCGGAATTTTTTTAGCATAGAACTCAGCTGTGATCCCAACTTCGATAGCACTTACCACTTCGTTGTAGCGGCCATAGTCGAAACGTACGGCGGCCTTGGCATATGCACCCGGCGTTACTTTTAAGTTGCTCCACCCTTTTGTAAAACTTGGGCCGGTTGCCTGCAGGTAATATAGCATAGAGCTTGAACTGAAGATATTGCTGTCTGCACTTTCATATTTAATGGACTTACGTTGAATAGGTGAACTGGTAGTATCAAATATGTCGAGATAATATGGCCTTAACAGACCAAGCGAAACTCCTCCGCCAAAATTTGCTGTTATACTTACCCCATTTTTATTGCTTTTATTACCCAGCAAAATTTGCTGTTGCACGCCCAGTTTTACCGGGTAGAAAAAATTTATTTTGCCGAAAATAAGGGAAGGTCCGGCATACATTTGGTTGGTTTGTTTGTCTTCCTTAGTGTGCTTGCGTTCAGCAATGTCCAGCTGAAATAACAGCGATTTTGAAATCGACTGTGCTCTTCCTACTTCCATAAAGCCACCGTAGCCATCATTGGTAAATTTAAATCCAAAGGCCGTATGCTTTGTATAGGTGATTACACCCTCTTCTTCCTGCCGTATCAATGCATTAATTTTTTGACGATGCTCCTCTTTTTTATCTTTTTTAGTTTGCTGTGCAAATAAACCAGAGGTAGATAATACGGACAGAATGATGAAAAATATTTTGCGCATGATAACTTTTTACTTCAGTAAATTTATACAAAAATAGTACAATGACAGCAACGATTCAATATGAAGGTAATTTAAGATGCAACGCCCGGCACCTGCAAAGCAATTCTTTGATAGAAACTGACGCTCCGACAGATAACAGGGGAAAGGGTGAAAGGTTTTCTCCCACTGATTTGGTGTGTACTGCATTGGCAACCTGTATGATCACGACGATGGCTATGAAGGCGACAGATATGGGAATTGAATTAAAAGATACTATAGTAAATGTACAAAAACATATGGCAAGCGATCCCAGGAGAATTGCTAAAATTGATGTGGAACTCACTTTTCCGGATACGTTAAAACTGGAAGAGAAAGATAAAATTATTCTACAACGAGTGGGCGATCACTGCCCTGTTATAAAAAGTTTGCATCCGGATGTGGTAATTAATGCGAGCTACAACTGGCTGTAATTTTTTAGCAAACTATTGCCCACAGCGCATTCCAGGCAACGCTTTCGGTTACAGTATTCATTTTTTAACTGGATGAGTGCCTGCGAATCGAAAGCGTTGTTATTTTGTATCCCCAACAGCGTATATGCGTTGGTGATACCATTCTTTTCCGCTGCTGTTTGTTCCAGCCACTGCTGGGCCTTTTCCTTATACTGCTCTTCCCGGTTATAAACACCATAAGCAAATACGATAGGAATAATGGTATTAATTAAAATATTATTAATCATTTGCACGCCCAGGTGTTTTTCTTTAAAAGTAGCTGCCTCATCAAAAACATAGTGATAGTGCCAGTAGTCATTGGCAGTAACATTTAACAAATCTTTTATCTCTTTAAGAGACGTGGCCTCCCTGGTTACGGAAAATAAATGAATGCTTTTATTAATGAGCATTGCCATTTGAGCAAGTCGTACAGATGGGAAATTTGCAGGCCGCATTCTTAAAAAATACAAAGCAGCATGCACTGGCTGAAGTTTGTATTTGTTTTTATAAAACCTGTATTCTTTTTGTAGCATCTGTGGATAGGTTTCGGTAAAGTCTCCATCTAATAAACCTGCCTGGCCAAATAACAATGCCTCCAGTTGATGTATCTGATTTTTATGTTTCGCCAACAATTTTACGGGCAGCGACCGTGCTATTTTTTCAAAGGTTTCACTATTGACTTTTATACCAAAATTATAAGCCAGCAACCACCAGAATGTTTCTTCCCAATGGTTATTATTTTCTTTAAGGTGGTCGAAAATAATGGCGGATTTATGTTGCAGCCGTTCTGCAAGTAAACGGTCAGTCCAACTCTTCCATGTAAGCTCATTTACCTGGTGAATGTTTTTTTCACAGGCAATAAACGAAGCCGCGTTCATCAGTTCATCGTAGCGGTTCAATAAAATTTTGGATACCCTGTTTTGAAGTTCAAGCACAGGAAAACTTGCTTCCACAGCACCATCATCCTGCCATACTACATGTAAAATGACATTGTTGTAATTTTTGTCCTGGCTATGCTGATGGCTTGTCCAGTCAGTTGATTTAAGATGCAACTCTATGTTACCGGCCCAGGTAGTATCGCCCACTTTAATATTGGCATCCAAAAAATCGGGCCCCTGGTTGTAATTTAATGTGCCAGGTGAATTGATCTGTAAAATTTCATTATCTGAGGTAGTTAACAAGGCTGGATTAAAGTGTTGAAACTGCCAAATGTATTGCAGCAATTTTTCCGTCATGACGATGATTTTAAAAATGAGCAGGATCAGATTGATCTGTCAAGCTACAAAATCAAATTCAACATTGCAACAGGGCCTGCACTACCCTGCTTACCGGCAGGCCCATAACGTTGTAAAAATCGCCGTTAATTGACTTAATTCCGGTAACACCAATCCATTCCTGTATGGCGTATGCGCCGGCCTTATCGTACGGCTGGTATTTGTCAACATAAAATTCTATCTGGGCAATACTCAAAGGGTGAAACTCTACTTCAGTTATATCTGCAAAAGCAATTTCCTTACCGTCATTTAATATTACCACACCGGTAATTACTTCGTGTTTTTGACCAGATAGTTTGCCTAATATTTTAATCGCATCCTCCCTGCTGGCGGGCTTGCCAATGATTTCATCATTTAATACCACGATGGTATCTGCTGCAAGTATGGGCAACGCTGGATGATGCAGTTGTTCGATGGCGAGCGCCTTGTTCCGGGCAATATGAATGGCAATTTCATCTGCCGGCAAATGAGGCGGATAGGATTCATCTGTTGCCTGGATGATTATATCAAACGATACTTCAGCCCATTGCAACAGCTGTTTACGGCGTGGCGATTGTGATGCCAGTATAATTTTTTTTTCTGCAGATCCGGATGGAGACACCTGTGCTGGAAAAACACTCATTGTACAAACTTATTTTTAAATTAAACAGACCCTGAAAGTGACATTTTTAAATATACCACCTAAAAAAAAGTATCGACAAAATGCCTGTGAGCATTATGATTTTTATAAAGCTGCTTAACTGATGGTATTGTGCAGCATTTTGAGCAACATATAGTTTGCGCAATACCCAAACAAGGGGCAATAATACCATTACAAAACAATAAACAGCCGTAATCCACCAGCGTAACTGAAAAGCATAAAATTGTAAAATAAGTAACGCTCCTATTAGCACCACCAGCCAAACCCCGGCAAATACCTTTGAAGGCGGAACGCCCCAGGCGATAGGCATGGTATTACAATTGTACTTGGCATCACCTTCCATATCCTCAATGTCTTTTACAACTTCCCTTACCAACGAAATAATAAAAGCAAATCCTGCATACAATACCGCATATTTAAATACCCGGTTTGTGGCCGCTAAAAAATCAGGATCGGGAACCGAAAACAAGTGGAATGTGTTGCCCACCGCAAAATACAACACTAAGACAGTCCAGGCAGTTAGAAGCGATATGATGATATTGCCCGTTAGCAATTTCTTTTTAAAAGTAGTAGAATAAAACCAAAGCAGCAATGTACACAACACATTCACGATGATGACTACAAAGCTTGTTTTAAAGGATACATAAAGGCTTACAATTAACCCAACAGTGGTGATGGTCCAATGCCAGAAAATTGCCCAGCGGCGTTTGATTATTTTTTCAACCACCATTTTTTCAGGTTTATTTACCTGGTCTATATTGATATCAAAATAGTCGTTGATAATGTAGCCAGCCGCTGCAATTAAAATTGAAGCGAGCATCAGTAAAAAAAAGAGTGATTGGGTAAGATGAAAACCAACCTGAAAACGGGCGGCTACAGGAACTATAATGCAATAGTAAAAGAGCAATTGGGTCAATGCAATAAAACAAAGGTTCGGCCAGCGGATCAAACGAAAAAAGGCAAATAATAATTTCATGTTGTATTGCTGTTATGAAATTAAGTACAACAACGAAACGATGAAATACTTAATAATTTATTTTGAAGCGATGCCTGTATCCAGATCCCAATGACCATTTAATTTCAATACTTTTTCAATTACATCCCGTCCGCAGCCCTGGCCCCCGTTTAAAGGAGAAATATACCTCGCGATTTGCTTAATTTCGTTCACTGCATCAGCAGGACAGCAGGGTAAACCTACCAATTGCATAGCCTGGTAATCAGGAATGTCATCTCCCATAAATAATACTTCTTCCCATTTCAAATTGTGTTGCTGAACATACTCAGTTAGTATTTCTCTTTTATGATGTACACCAAGAAAAATATCTTTTATACCAAGCCCTTCAAAGCGCTCTTTTACAGCCTTTGATTGTCCTCCGGAGATGATCAGTACACGGTATCCCTGTTTTATCGCAAGCTGTAAGCCAAAACCATCTTTGATATTCGTAGTTCTGACAGTTTCATTTTCAAAAAGCAATATCCTGCCAGATGAGAGTACGCCATCCACATCAAACACAAAAGTTTTTATGGGCTTAAACAGTGCTAAAATATTCATTGCAGTAGAAAATACGTTTGGAGCTAAAAGAACGGATTCAGAAAAAGAAATGCTTATTTTTTTTGATTATCCCGCCATTCGTATACCCAGCTGCTTTGTATCATCTCCAGGTGCCCTTCATTGCTTTGTTCTGCTGTGCCCGCAAAATTAGGTATCTCCAATACCCACTTGTGTAAGTCTGTAAAACGTATACGGTATATCCTACCTTCATTAAATTCATCTCCAAAACGTTCATGTAGCTTCATTGCAATATCTTCATAATCGTTCCAGTGTATAGGAGGTTCAAACGTCATTATAATAATTTGAAAATTTGAAAATTTGAAAATAAAAGAGCCATTTATTAATTAAAACACTTCTTTCATTTCAATTTGAGTCATTGTGTAATTGAGTTATTAATATTTACTCTCCCAAAAACTGTGTCTGATCAGGCAAGGTTACTACAATATTTCCGTTACCTTCCTGCAAAACACATTGACAGCCTAACCTGGAATTGATACGGGGGCTCACGGCCCTGTCAATAAAGTCTTCCTCCCTGTCATTTAATTCTTCCAGAAATTCATCTCCCTGGTCTACATACACATGACATGTGCTGCAAGCGCAAACACCACCACAATTATGATGAAGATTGATATCGTTTTTTAAAGCCACTTCTAAAAGAGACTGTCCATCTTCCACTCCTGAAAAAGTGATTGGTTCAAGACCCTTTTGTTGAAAATTATAAGTTATTGTATACATACTGCAAAGTTCGGGATGCAAACCTACTGTACAATTACCAATTTAGGAAAACTTATCACTGAAAGGGCTGTCTTTCAATAAAAAACGGCCCCAATGCAGGCACAGCCTGCACAGCAGGCCTGCTGTTTTTTTATGCAGTGTTTGGAAGCTGTCAAATACCATGTCGCTAAGTCTTAAAATATTTGCACATCAAAAAGCATTTCACTATTTTTCGCTTCTTAAAAAACAAAAAGACGCTATGTATACTAAAATAATACCGGTTTTAATATTTTTTTCTTTCTCTTTATTAATGATGCTAAGCGCCTGCAATCATTCGGGAGATAGTAAAAAAAATCAGCAGGCAAAAAAAGATACGGTAATAAAAACCGCTATCAAACGTGAAGAACCATCTGTTGTAAAAAAAGCACCCGTGATTAATATAATGGATACCCTTTCCATAAAACAAATGGTACTATGCATTAAAGACAGTGCGGCTACCAGCGGTCGTATTGCGCTAAAATTGGGTCAAATTTATGGCGTTAAGCTGGCGGCTATTATTAAGAAAGAAAAGTTAAAAGTTACCGGCCCGCCCATGGCCTGGTACAAAAGCTCTAAAGCTCCGTTCTTTTTTGAAGCCGGTTTACCAGTAGATAGAAGACCGGCCAAGTTGCCGGCAAACGCAATCATTAAGCAAATGGGACAGGACAGTGTAATTGTCGCTCATTTCTACGGTCCATATGATTTAACAGACCAGGCTTATACCGCTTTGCAGGAATGGATGAAAGATCATAAGAAAAAATCCATCCTGCCTCCTTATGAAGTATATGTTGATGACCCTTTGGACAAGAGTGGTAAGCTGAAAGATCCATATAAGGTTCAGACGGATATTATTTTTACCTGGCGGTGATGGTGCCTCGGTTATTTATTTAGGCTGAAGGTTTGATCAGCGGTGAAGCACCTTTGCAAGCTACTTATTAACTGATGATTCTCGTTTAAATTAGCTTTAGTTGTTCATTATACTGTCCGTAATTTTTAGGTAAATATTGTGTATAGCGGGATAACCGGCCAGGAGGTTCAGGTGCTTTTGGAGTGTCTTTATATCCTTTCTTACTGCCGGGCCTGTTCTCATTTCATGTGGCGGATAGTGGCGAAGACGCAACGCCGTTTCTTCAATCAATGGCAGCAGCAATTTAAAGTCAGCTCCTTCTTTATTACAATAATCAGCCGCCAAAGCGTAGAGGTGATTGGTGAAATTACTGACCAATACCGCGGCCACATGCAGCTTCAATCGCTGATCATCATCCGCAGTCGTTACATTTGACGATATGGTGGCAGCAAACTGCCGGATAGTTTGTAAAGCAGCATCCGTATTGCCATCTATAAGCAAAGGAATATCTTGTTGCAATTCCATATTTTGCTTGCGCAGGCTTTGTAACGGATACAACACACCATAATTATTGGTAATATTTTTCAGTGCATCTTTTGATACGGAACCTGCTGTATGTGCCACCAATTTATCGCCTAAGTGATAGCGTTCATCCAGTTGGCTCATAGCCGTATCGGTAACTGCTATAAGGTACAGGTCTGCAGATTGATCAATTACGCCACTATTGTCTGTAAAAGCGCAGTTTAATTCGTTTGCGAGTATAGCAGCGTTATCTGCGGCCCTGCTTACAACCTGCACAATGGTATGGCCATTGTCTCTAATCAGTCGTCCTAAAACGGTAGCCACGTTACCGGCTCCTACAATAACTACCCTCATATTATTATCTTTGTAGCGATGAAATTAAAGGAAAAATTAGCAATTAGTTACATACGAACAAAATTTAAAGTGCTGTCGCATATTTCCAAAAGGAAAACCGCTGAGCAGGCTTTTCAATTATTCTGTACTCCGTTGATAAAATCAGCCGGTAAAAACAGGACCGTTTTTAATTGGGCACACCGTGTTAGTTTTAACATGAACGGATTAACTGTAAATGGTTACCAGTGGAACAAAGATGCTCCGCACAAAATTTTAATACTGCATGGATTTGGTTCTACCGCAAGCAATTTTCATGTTTATATTGAAGCCATGCTGGAAAAGGGATACCAGGTGCTGGCCTTTGATGCACCTGCACATGGCAACAGTGAGGGCCGCACTATTAACGCAAAAGAGTATAGCCAGATGATTGAGAAAGTGATTGAATTGTACGGACCGGTAAACGGTTTTATTGCGCATTCATTTGGAGGCATTGCACTGAGCCTGGCAATGGAAAAAATACCGCATGATGAAAATACCAGGATTGTATTTATTGCTCCTGCTACTGAAACAACCACCGCCATTGACAGTGCCTTTAAATTATTACAGATCAATGACAAAGTAATAAGAGCCGAATTTGATCAGATTATTTTTGAAAAAGGTGGCTATCCTGTAAAGTGGTATTCTATTAAAAGGGCCATGAAAAATATAACGGCGAATATTTTATGGATACATGATGAAGACGACGATATCACGCCATTTGCCGATGCATTAAAGGTAAAAGAAGTTGGTTTTAAAAATATCGAATTTATCATCACCAAAGGACTGGGGCACCGCAACATTTACCGCAATAAATCTGTACAGAAAAAAGTTACTGACTTTCTTTAAGCCCGGTTTTTAACAGTATGGTTAGCAAGAAAAATTTTGATTTTTCAATTTTGAACTAATATTGCAGTTCAATTTGTATCGTTTACTACAGCATCGATGGCCAAATGGTACACTAAAAACTGTACTTTTTTAAAATGAAAAGCTGTGCAGGTTTAGTCGGGCCAATATATGGAGCTAACCGAATTTACCGCAGTGGTAAGACTTTATGATACAATTTGAACAATATAATTCAATCATTTTATTGCATGCGTTGGTATGCAGTAGAATAAATAAAACCCCATCTACCCTTTGCTTTTTATAAAGCAGCGGGCAAAAAAATAATTATGGCGAAGAATCTGTTAATAGTGGAGTCCCCTGCGAAAGCAAAAACCATCGAAGCAATTTTAGGAAAAGATTTTCAGGTAAAAAGTTGTTTCGGACATATCCGGGATCTGGAAAAAAATGATATGGGTATTGAGGTGAACAACAATTTCAAACCCAAATATATTGTACCTGCCGATAAAGAAAAAGTGGTGAAGGAATTGAAGAGCCTTGCAAAAACCAGCGGCGAAGTATGGCTGGCATCGGATGAGGACCGTGAGGGAGAAAGCATTAGCTGGCACCTTGCGGAAGTATTGCACCTGGATCCTAAAACAACCAAGCGAATTGTTTTTCACGAAATTACCAAGCCTGCGATTGAAAAAGCCGTAAAAAACCCGCGGTTAATTAACATGGACCTTGTGAATGCGCAACAGGCAAGAAGGGTTGTTGACAGGCTGGTAGGTTTTGAACTAAGCCCGGTGTTATGGAGAAAAATAGGCATGAGCGGTGGCCTGAGTGCCGGTCGTGTACAAAGCGTGGCGGTAAAATTAATTGCAGAAAAGGAAAGGGAAATTAACCAATTTGCTGCAGTGGGAAGCTTTAAAATTGAAGCATTACTGGCTGCCACAGATTTAAATAACAAAACTGTTTCTTTTAAGGCGGAAGGCGGAAAATATACAGTGGAAGAAGCTGCTGAGAAATTTTTACAAAGCTGCATCGGAGCTCAATATACGGTTAAGGATATACAGGTTCGTCCGGGGAAACGTACGCCTGCAGCACCTTTTACAACAAGTACCCTGCAGCAGGAAGCCAGCAGAAAACTTGGCTATGGGGTTTCCAAAACAATGTTACTGGCTCAAAAACTGTACGAGAGTGGAAAGATAACTTACATGCGTACCGATAGTGTCAACCTCGGAGAAACTGCTATGGATGCCATAAAAGCAGAGATTGCCAAAAGTTATGGTGAAAAGTATTTGCAGATACGCCGTTACAAAAATAAAAACGAAAGTGCGCAGGAAGCGCACGAGGCTATTCGCCCAACCTACATGGAAAACCATACGGTAAATGATCCTGAACTCAATCGATTGTACGAACTAATTTGGAAACGGACCATTGCCAGCCAGATGAGTGATGCTGAACTGGAAAAAACCACCGCCAAAATAAACATCAGTACCAATAACGAAGAACTGACAGCTACAGGCGAAGTATTAAAATTCGACGGATTTTTGAAGGTTTACATGGAAGGTACTGATGATGACGAAGAAGACAATGAAAAGGAAGGTGAAAGCCGCCTGCCAAATTTAACTGTCGGTCAGCAACTGGTATTTAATCAGATGACTGCAACCGAAAGGTTTACCAAGCATGCAGCAAGATATACGGAGGCTTCATTGGTAAAAAAGATGGAAGAACTTGGCATCGGCCGCCCAAGTACCTACGCCCCCACTATTTCTACTATTATTAAAAGAACATACGTAGAGAAGAAAGACAAGGAAGGCGTGAAAAGAAATTTCAGAATTTTAAGGCTGAAAAATGATGCCATTGAAAAATTGATAGAGCAGGAAAATACAGGGGCAGAAAAATCTAAATTGTTTCCAACAGATTTGGGTTTGGTTGTGACTGATTTTTTAAACCAGCATTTTACCAAAGTAATGGACTACTCTTTTACTGCCAATATTGAAAAGGAATTTGATGAAATTGCTGACGGTAAAATGCAATGGAGTCAAATGGTGTCTGATTTTTATACTCCCTTTCACTCAGGTGTAGCACATACGCTTGAAACTGCAGAACGTGCTGTGGGAGAAAGAATGTTGGGTGTAGCCGAAGATGGCAAACCAATTATTGCACGCATGGGCCGTTACGGTCCGATGGTACAAATTGGTAGCCAGGGTGATGAGGAAAAGCCTCGCTTTGCAAAATTAAAAGCAGGGCAGAGTATTGAAACCATTACGTTGGAAGAGGCACAGGAATTATTTAAACTGCCACTCAGTTTAGGAGAATATGAAAATGCAGAAGTAAGTGTAAACATTGGCCGCTTTGGACCGTATGTAAAGTTTGGTGAGCAGTTTGTTTCTATTCCCAAAGGTGAAGATTTATGGTCGGTTACGCTTGACCGGGCCATTGAAATAATAAATGCCAAACAAAAAGAAGATGCCCCCATTGGGTTTTATGATGAGAAACCAATTACAAAAGGTAAAGGGCGTTTTGGCCCCTTTATTAAATGGAACGATTTGTTCATCAATATTCCCCGGGCTTATAATTTTGATATCCTTACCCAGCAGGATTGCAATGAGCTGATTGAGAAAAAAATGGAAAAGGAAGCCAATCGTTTTATCAGGCAGTGGCCGGAAGAAAAAATCGCAATAGAGAATGGTCGTTGGGGTGCCTTTATTCGCTTTGGTAAAAAAATGCTGAAGTTGGGCCTTAATAAAAGCAATGCCAAATATACGCCCGAAGAGCTGGCTGCGATTGAGTTGGATGAGGTAAAGAAAATGATTGTAGCGCAGGATCCTAAAGCGTTTGATAAGAAAAAGGCAGCACCAAAAAAAGCGGCGGCGAAGAAGACGGCAGTAAAAAAAGCAGCGCCTAAGAAGTAGATGCAATGTCTGATTTTTTGATTGCTGATTGGCTGATTTTTTTCGGTTTGAAGAGTTGTTGTTTGACGGCCGCCAATAACAGCATTTAACAATGATGCACGATTTATTGATTTTTTATTTGCTGATTTTTTTCGATTTGATTTTCCTTATTTAATCTTCGAATCGCTGAATAAATAGATACAAGTTTTTTAACCTCTATAACTGTTCATTATTCTCTTCAAAAAGGTGGGTAAACCCCGCCCTTGCTTGCTCCTCAAAATCAGATATCCAAAAATCAGATATCCAAAAATCAGATATCAGACATTTAATATCCTCTTCCATTTATTTTGTTCCCCAAAATCAGACATCAAAAAATCAGACATCAGACATTCCTTGGTGCAACATATCAACTGCTGTGGAAAAATTTAACTTCTTTATTCACCTGCATTTAACGAATTTCATTATCAAATAAAATACCTTGGTAGAAAACAAAGAAATATCAGCACTCTTTCATTTGATAGATGACCCTGACACAGAAGTATACAGCCAGGTGAGTGATAAAATAATTTCTTTTGGAAAAGCAATTATACCTAACCTGGAAGATCTTTGGGAAAATACGGTTAGCGAACCCATACAGGAACGGATTGAATCGCTGATACATAAATTACACTTTCGCGACCTTACAGGCGATTTTATGAACTGGAAAAATGGAAGCTGCGAACTATTACAGGGAGCACTCCTTACTGCCCAATACCATTACCCCGAAATGCAGTCCCTGCAAGCATTACAGGAAATTGAAAAAATGCGTCGCAATGTTTGGCTGGAACTAAACAACTACCTTACACCGCTTGAACAAGTGAATGTACTTACCAGTATTTTATACAATTACTACAAACACAAAGGGGTAGAAATTGCCTATAACCAACCGGAAGATTTTTTGATTAATAAAACCCTTGAAACAAAAAAAGGTAATGCCATCAGCAATGGAATCATCTACCTGGTATTATGCGAGCTACTTGATATTCCTGTAAGAGCAATCAATATTCCGCGGCAATTTATTCTTGCTTATTTTGATCAGCAGTATGAATTTATGAACCCGGTAGCGCATGCATCACAAAAAATAATTTTTTATATTGATCCCCTCAACGGACAAATCTACTCTCACAAAGACGTGGAAAATTATTTTAAACGCATCAGCGTACCGCCTACAACCTCTTACTTTAAACAAAGAGATAACAAAAGCATCATCCGTTTCTTACTGGAAGAACT
This sequence comes from Chitinophagales bacterium, assembly GCA_038210625.1. Classification (GTDB taxonomy): domain Bacteria; phylum Bacteroidota; class Bacteroidia; order Chitinophagales; family Chitinophagaceae; genus Ferruginibacter. The sequence goes on from JBBQWL010000011.1 coordinate 121,028, forward strand.
TAGCAAATGTTTTGATGACGATCGCAACAGGTATAAAATGGAAGAACTGTTGCAACTTGTAACTCTGTTGGAAAATTAATTGAAACATATGTTACCGCATCAGCTGCCGAGCGGCAACTGGTAAAAAAAATCAGTTTGTTTTATCCAGCCATTTTTTTCGTACACTGATTGTGCCGGGTAATTATCAAAAGCCGTTTCAAGCAATAGCCACTTTGCATTATTTTCAACGCCAAACAATTTTGCCTGGTTAAGCAAAGCTGCTGCAACACCCTGTTGACGGGCATTTTCAGCCACATACAAATCATTTAACAGCCAGGTAGTTCTTAATGAAACAGAAGAAAAAATGGGATATAGTTGCGTGAAGCCAACAGCTGCGTCATTGATAAAGGCAATAAAAATAACAGATTCATTTTTTGTTAACCGCTCCGATAAAAAGTTGGTGGCAGCCGTTATATCAGTTTCCTGTTCATAGAAAATGCGGTAGGCATCAAACAATGGTGCAATTGTTTCAACATCTCCAATCCCCGCTTTTATTATAGTTGGTGTCATACAAAATCGTTTCAGGTATCAAAATTACAAAATACATTTGCCTCAAAAAAATACAATGATCAATTGGGAAGACTTTGAAAAAATTGAAATGCGGACGGGAACCATTATCGCTGTAGCCAATTTTCCAAATGCAAGGAAACCGGCTTATCAACTCTCTATTGATTTTGGTGAATACGGAATAAAAAAATCGTCGGCTCAAATTACCAGCTTGTATACGCAAGATGCGCTGCAGGGGCTACAGGTAATCGCAGTGATTAATTTTCCGCCCAAACAAATAGGCAATTTTTTTAGTGAATGTCTTGTACTGGGTGTATACAATCAGCAGGGAGCAGTTGTTTTGTTACAACCTTCCATGCCGGTTACAAACGGCTGCCGTATTGGTTAGACGTCGCAAAACCGTTCTAAAAAAATACTTACTTTTTTAAAGTTGTTTTTGTTCAATGTAAAATAGTGATTGCGTCCGTCTTTGCGGCAAGCCACCAGTTCACTATCCGCCAGCAATTTAATGTGGTGGGAACAAGTGGGCTGCGAAAGGCCGGTCAGTTGTTGCACATCGCCACAACACATTTCACCTTTGCGTGATATTTCCTGCAAAATAGATAGCCGGCAGGGATCAGCAATTGCATTCATAGCTTTTTCTATAAACCTGGTTTCAGCTTTTACGGTACTCATATTTATTCAATCATTTCTTTGTCAAAGAAATCGTATTTTTTTTCTTTGGCAATATTAATTCATTTAAATTTATCAATATATTTTTATGACGAAAATCAGTGCGATTTATGATTCTCCGGTTGGGTCACTTTTAATTGAGGCCATGGATGATGCCATTACTGCACTGCTTTTTAAGGAGGAAAAAGATATCCGGCAACTTACCTCAAATGCAACCGCTAATAATAAACTTATCAATAATTGCATCCAACAACTGAATGAATATTTTGATGGAACACGCAGGCAATTTAATTTTCCTTTTCAACAAAATGGCACTGACTTTCAACTAAAAATATGGTCGGCCTTAACTCAAATTCCTTACGGCCAAACCATCAGTTATATAGAGTTGTCCAAACGTACCGGCGATGTAAAAGCAATTCGTGCGGTGGGCACTACCAATGGTAAAAACCAGTTAAGTATTATCGTTCCCTGCCATCGTGTTATTGGCAGCAATGGCACTTTAACCGGCTATGGCGGCGGCTTATGGCGCAAGCAATGGCTGCTGGAACATGAAGCTAAAATTGCACATGGCGTGCGAACTCTTTTTTAACACTACCGCTTATTATTGCATATTGACAGCCGAAAAAGAAAGCGGCAATAAGTCCAGCGCCTTTTCAACAATATATACTTCGCCTTCCATACCACTTAAGATTAAACGTATCGGCTGATGCGTGCGTTCTTCATATTCAGTAAGACTTTGCCTGCAGATACCACAAGGCGATATAGGTGTACTGCTATCTCCATTGATATTATGATAGGTGATGGCCATTGTAGTAATTCCCATACCTGTAAACTGGGAAGCTACTGCGGAAAGCAATACCCTTTCTGCACAAATACCCACCGGATAGGAAGCATTTTCCTGGTTGGTGCCGGTTACGATGGTACCATCTGTAAGCAAGGCTGCAGCACCTACATTAAAATTGGAATAAGGCGCATACGCCTGTGTAGTAACGGCTCTTGCTTTTGCCAGCAAACCTGCATCAATACTGTTTAATTCTTTTGCTGAAGCATAGATTTCAACCGCCAGGGGAATAATTTTTTTTACCATTGAGCTTTATTTATGACGCCATTGAAAATCAGGCAAAGGATAAAAAATCCTCCCTGCGTTGCTGCAAGGAGGATGATTTTTTGAAAATTACAGATTTATTATTATTAACTGCTACATTATTTTATCCATTTAAAAAGCCGGTTCCATCTTGGACCATGCTCCCAGCTAAACCATATCAGAGAAGCTTTGCCTACGACATGATCTTCGGGTACAAATCCCCAGTAGCGGCTATCCAGTGAGTTGTGGCGGTTATCCCCCATCAACCAATAATAATTCATTTTAAAAGTATAGCTGGTTGCTTCTTTTCCGTTTACAAAAAATTTACCTTCTTTACTTTCAAGTGTATTGCCTTCATAAGTGCGGATGCATCTTTCGTAGCGAATATAATTATCCGGTGTCAACTCAACTGTCGCTCCTCTTTTCGGAATAAATATAGGCCCGTAGTTGTCCGCACTCCATTGTTTTGCAGTATCGTAATAGGGAAACAATTTATTTTCAACAGGATATATAAAATCGGTAATGGTATAACCTGCGGGGATATTTAAATGTTTTTTTTCTTCATTGGTGATGTTAACAAGATAGGTGTTGGCCGCAATTTGTTGTACGTCTCTTTGTTCAAAACGAATGTGTATGCCCATCGGCACAAGTACTTCCTCTGCTGTTTCTTTGTTATCCAGCGATGGAGAATTAGGCGGTGTAGTAACCTTATAAAAACGCTGCGATTGCGGGAAATATTCCTGCGGCTTGCCGTTCACCATCAAAGCACCATTTACCACCTGTATCGTATCACCGGCGATGCCAACGCAACGTTTAATAAAATTCTCTCTTTTATCTACCGGCCGCGTAATGATCATATCACCATATTTATTCCACACGCTTTCCCTGGCTTTTTGTTCTGTAAGATGTCCCTGGCTCATTTCATCCCGTATTTCCTGGTAATAAGTAAGCTGTGAGCCAAACTGCTGCTGACCATCCACCATTGGATCGTTGATGAGCGTATCGTTTACCGGGAAATTAAATACCACTGCATCATTGCGCTGCACGGGGCTGGCAAACCAACGGGTATAAGGGATATGTATCCACTCCACATAACTTTTTGCTTCACCAAACGGCAATGTATGATGCACAAAAGGCATGGCAAGTGGCGTATTCGGAATGCGTGGTCCATAAGTCCATTTACTTACAAACAAAAAATCGCTTACCAGCAATGTTTTTTCTTCTGAAGGTGTAGGTATGGTGTAGGCCTCAAAAACAAAAGTACGAATGATAGTAGCTGCAACAACTGCAAAAGCAGCCGCGTCAATCCACTCCCTTGCGGCAGATTTTTTATAATTATTTACAACCAGCTCACCAGCATATTTTTCATTTTTACTGAAACCGAGATAAGGAAAATAAATGAAGGGAAGTAATACGGCTGCACCGTGCTGCCAAAACCCAAACCGCCCAAAATGTTCAACAAATTTAATGGTAAGCCAAATGGTGATAAACTGCCCGGCAATTGGAATAATCTGTAAAAAAAACCACACTTTATGCAGTTTCATTTTTTGTACCATACACCAGGTGTTGTAAAAGGGAACCAGCGCTTTCCATGGTTCGATGCCCGCCTTCTTAAACATGCCATATAAACCAATATGCCACCCGAGGGCGGCAATAATAAAAATAATCCAGCCAATACTCATAAGTAAAATTTTATCAGGGCCAAAAATACCATAATTAAACTTGCATTACAGGTTTATGTAAAAAATGTTTTCAAATGTTTAACAGCTAAAATACGAGCGTTTACAAACAATAAAGCATTACGGCATGCCATGAAATACCGTTGCCGCCGAAAATATTTTAGTGCCCGATAACCTCATTAATGGCTGCACTTACTTCGGCAGCTTTATTCATAATCATAAAATGGCCGCCCCCTTTTACTACATGTGTTGGAGACACGTATTTAATCGGGAACATTTTATCATTATCACCATGAATGTGAAACAACATGGAGGGCTGCCATGTATTTTGCCAGTGCAATACTTCATTGATAGCCCAATCTGTGTATTGCTGCGGTGCATTTTTTCGGTACGAACGAGCCATGTCTTTTTCATCCTTGCCCTGTGCTCCTAAAAAAATATTTTGTATTGGTTCCATGATTTTAAAAGAACGCATGGGAAATATCCTGTTTAAACGAAACTGTCCGGAAAGCTTTAACCAGGCGGGTAACTCATCGGCCGATTTAATACTGGAAATTAAAATCACTTTTTCAGCATTCACTATTTTAGCAATTTCAATACTCATCATACCACCAAAAGAAAGCCCCATCAGTATCGGATTATCTTCTGTAATTACTGCACTCATTCTTACTGCATATTGCGTAATGGTTTCATTTGGTGTTGGCATTAACCACGGCAACGGTACAATATGGTGATCTTTAATCTGCAGCCTTCCAAAAGCTCTTTCATCTGCACCAAGGCCACTAATACAATATATTTTTTTCATAGGACATTATTGTCTGGGTAAAACATAATTGCTTACATCTTCAGCTGTAATAGTTTTACCAGATAAAATGATAAGCCGTTCAACCACATTCCTCAATTCTCTTATGTTGCCGGTCCAGTTGTAATTGATTAACATATCCTGCGCATTTTTTTCAATCCCTTTCTTCGGTTGTCCATATTCATCCGCAATTTTTTCCAGGTAATATTCTACCAGGTCCGCCACATCTTCCCTGCGCTCGTTCAGTGATGGTACGTGCACAATAATTACACCCAGCCTGTGATATAAATCGAGCCGGAAGTTTTTATCTTCTACTTCTTTTAGCAAGTCCTTATTGGTAGCGGCAATTACCCTTACATCCACATTGATATCTTTATCGGCCCCTACCCTTGTAATTTTTCCTTCCTGTAATGCCCGTAATACTTTGGCTTGTGCACCCAGGCTCATATCACCGATCTCATCTAAAAATAAGGTGCCGCCGTTGGCTTGTTCAAACTTACCGATGCGTTGTTTAATGGCTGAAGTAAAAGAACCTTTTTCATGACCGAATAATTCACTTTCAATTAACTCGCCGGGGATGGCTGCGCAATTTACTTCTACCATTGGGCCGGTGCTGCGGTTGCTCTTTTCATGTATCCATCTTGCTACCAATTCTTTTCCTACTCCATTTTCGCCGGTAACGAGTACCCTTGCTTCTGTTGGCGCAACTTTTTCAATTGTTTCTTTTATCACCTGGATGCCAGGACCATTACCGATCATTTCCTGTACCCTGGCCACCTTACGTTTCAGCACTTTTGTTTCGGTAACCAAGGTTTGCTTATCCAGTGCATTGCGTAATGTAATTAGTAGACGGTTTAAATCAGGCGGCTTGCTAATGTAATCAAATGCGCCTTTTTTTACCGCCTCCACTGCGGTTTCTATATTGCCATGCCCGCTGATAACTATGATTGGGACATCGCTGTTAATTTCTCTTGCCTTTTCTAAAAACTCCAGGCCATCTACTTTAGGCATTTTAATATCACACAATACCACATCATAAGTTGTAGCACTAAATTTTTTTATCCCTTCTTCTCCATCGGCAGCTTCATCAATTTTATATCCTTCGTAACTCAGAATTTCTGACAAGGTTTTTCGAATCGCCTTTTCATCATCAATAATTAAAATACTAGCCATTGTTTAAATTTTTATTGGGTAAATGCAAATATGCTTCCAAAAATATTTGTAAAATTAACGATTAATGGATGGTAAAAAGCTGTTTGATGAGTACGGGTTTAATTTGAAGAACATTCAGCAAACCCTCATTATAAAACAGCATCATTTTTTATACCGGCCTGCAACAAATATGGGTATGACTTTGAAGAGGCCACTCATTGCTGAAAATGGTTAGGTGTGTGATACCCGCACCTACAGGAACGGGCGGGCAACAATGTTGATTAAAGCATCAATAGCCAGGACCAAAAAAAGCCCGGAGAAAATCTCCAGGCCTGTTATAAATTAAAATAAAATCTATTTTTTCATGTACATTACTTCTTTCACCAGCTTCACAGTTCTTTCCACATTTGGTAAGTACAGGGCTACTAAATTCGGTGCATAGTGCATAGGGGCATCTGCAGAAGTAATCCTGCGGATAGGCGCATCCAGGTAATCGAATCCTTCCTTTTGGATGCGGTAAGTAATTTCGGATGACACAGAAGCAAATGGCCATTGCTCTTCTACAATTACCAACCGGTTAGTTTTTTTCACGCTTTCAAGAATAGTGAACCAATCCAGTGGGCGGATAGTAGCCAGGTCAATCACTTCGGCTTCAATTCCTTCTTTTGCCAATTCTTCAGCAGCAGCAAGCGCCACTTTCATCATTTTATTAAAAGATACTATGGTTACATCTTTACCGGCTCTTTTTATAAACGCCTTGCCGATGGGCAGTAAATATTCTTCCTCGGGCACATCCCCTTTCTCACCATACATCACTTCGCTTTCCATAAACATCACCGGATCATCATCCCGGATGGCGCTTTTTAATAAGCCTTTTGCATCGTATGGATTGCTAACCGATATTACTTTTAAACCGGGAATATTGGCATACATCGACTCAAAAGCTGTACTATGCTGGGCACCGAGCTGACCTGCACTGCCGTTTGGACCACGAAAAACAATTGGGCAACCAACCTGTCCGCCGCTCATTGCCAGCATTTTAGAAGCGGTATTTAAAATTTGATCTAAAGGTAATACGGCAAAGTTCCACGTCATAAATTCTACAATCGGACGCAAACCATTTTGCGCAGCTCCTACGGCAATACCTGCAAAACCCAGCTCTGCAATTGGTGTATCAATAATTCTTTTATCCCCAAATTCATCCAGCATACCCTGGCTTACTTTGTAAGCACCATTGTATTCCGCTACTTCTTCCCCCATTAAAAATACCCTTTCATCCCTTCTCATTTCTTCCTGCATAGCTTCCCTCAGGGCTTCTCTAAAAGCAATTTGTCGCATGTATTTTATTTATTTAAAGTATGAGTATTTCTGTTTTGCGTGGCAAATTTATCTCATAGTAACCATATCAGCAAATCGGGTTGGGTTTTAAGTATTGGGGCAGCATTTTATTTATCCCTGCCAATTATACTGAAGTAATTGATAGACCTACTTTAAATAATACTGGCTGCATATTCAACAAAGTAATATGCTGAAAATGGACCATCATTTTTTTTATAAAAAAAATGACCTTAACTTACCAGCACCTTATAAAATCGAACTACTATTTCCCCGCTTTAATAACATCTTGGAAAAACATCTTTTTACAAAGTGCTTTTTGATTTTCAAAAAGCACTTTGTATAATCCAATTATTTGATAGCAGATAAGTCTAAATATTTTCAATCACCATTGCAGATGCGCCGCCGCCGCCATTACAAATACCTGCCGCCCCATATTTTGCGTTGCGTTGCTTTAATACATTGATGAGTGTAACTATAATTCTTGCACCGCTGCAACCCAACGGATGCCCGATAGAAACCGCACCACCATTGACGTTTACAGTAGCCGGATCTAGCTTCATCCGCTTGCTGTTTTCAATACCTACTACGCTAAACGCTTCGTTCAGTTCCCAAAAATGAATGTCTTCCATTTTTAACCCTGCTTTGCTGACTGCTTTGGGCACAGCAAGCGAAGGTGTGGTGGTAAACCATTCCGGAGCCTGTTCGGCATCAGCATAACTTAATATTTTGGCGATGGGCTTTAAGCCAAGCTCAGTTGCTTTTTCTTTACTCATCAACACCAGGGCTGCAGCCCCATCATTCATGGTAGAAGCATTGGCTGCAGTCACTGTGCCGTCTTTTATGAAGGCCCCTTTCAGTTCGGCAATCTTATCAAACTTTACATTAAAAGGTTCTTCATCTTTACTAAACAAAACAGGATCTCCTTTTCTTTGCGGTATTGGTACCGGAACTATTTCTTCACTGAACCGACCTTCATTTATAGCCGCCTGCGAACGCTGGTAGCTTTCAATGGCAAAAGCATCCTGGTCTTGCCGGCTGATACCGCAAGTGCTTGCACACAACTCGGCGGCCATACCCATGGCTTTGCCATCATACACATCCGTCAAACCATCTTTGGCAAGTCCATCAATTAATGACACGTTACCATATTTATTTCCCCATCGTACAGCGTCAGCATAATACGGCACATTGCTCATACTTTCCATACCTCCTGCAACTACAATATCCGCATCGCCCAGCAAAATACTTTGCACTGCCTGTGCAATGGATTTCATACCGCTGGCACATACTTTATTGATGGTGGTACAATTCACTTCATTGGGCAAGCCTGCGAATTTTGCGGCCTGGCGTGCGGGCGCTTGCCCGAGGTTAGCCTGTATAACTGACCCCATCAAAACATCATTTACCATGGCTGGTGAAACGCCTGCTTTTTCCACAGCAGCTTTGATGGCGATGCCGCCCAATTGCGTTGCAGTAAAACCTTTTAATGATCCGCCGAAACTGCCGATCGGTGTGCGGACGGCTGAGATGATATATACTTCCTTCATATGGATTTACCGTTTAGTTGGCAAAGATAAATGATTCCGGTTTCAGGTAAATGGCATTGGAAGCAAACGCAAAATAGGGATTACAATTAGGTAGAGAACCGCATTCAATTGAATCAGACTATTTTCGCAACTTTACAACTTAAAATTGTGTATGCATTTAGTCAAATTATATTCACGTTTATTAATAGGCTGTATACTTTTCGCATCCTGCAATGGTTCAAAAAAACTGGCCCCTGTTGCAGATATTGCAACTACAAGTACACTGCATTTTTTAGGTGAAAAAGATATTCCTTATAACTTATCTTACAACAACACTACCGTTGGCGGCCTTTCCGGAATTGATTACGATGCTGCCAGCAAAACGTATTATTTTATTAGTGACGATAGAAGCGCCATTAACGAGGCCCGCTTTTATACAGCCACAATTGACTTTACTTCAAAAGGGATTGACAGTATTTATTTCACCGGCGTGCATAATTTGTTACAGGCTGATGGAAAGCCCTATCCTTCCAGTAAACAAGACCCGGTACATACGCCCGACCCCGAAGCCATTCGCTACAATCCACTCACCAGGCAGCTGGTTTGGAGCAGCGAGGGTGAACGCATTGTAAATCAAAAAGACACTGTGTTGGAAAACCCGGAAGTAACTACAATCTCAACTGCGGGAAATTATATTGCAGGTTATACACTGTCTGCCAACCTTATTATGCAATCAACATCAAAAGGACCCAGGCAAAACGGTGTGTTGGAAGGGATGAGTTTTGCAGACAATTATAAAACGCTTTTTGTAAATGTAGAAGAGCCATTGTATGAAGATGGTCCACGGGCAGATGTTACAGACAACAATGCGTTTATTCGGCTTTTAAAATTTGATGTTGCCAGCAGGCAAAACACCGCACAGTATGCTTATAAATTAGAGCCGGTGGCTTACCCGGCAAGCCCTGCAAATGCTTTTAAAATAAATGGTGTGCCCGACATTCTATCCCTCGGTAACAACCAGCTTTTAGTGATTGAACGTTCGTTTTCTTCCGGCAGACTCCCTTGTACGATCAAAGTTTTCCTGGCAGATTTAAGTGCGGCTACAGATGTAACCAATAGTACATTAATGAATGCAGGAAAATCATTTACGCCTATTTCAAAAAAGCTATTACTGAATATGGACGACCTCGGCATTTACATTGATAATATTGAAGGTGTAACATTTGGACCTGAGCTGCCGAACGGGCATAAAACCCTGGTATTTATTTCAGACAATAATTTTAATGTGTTTGAAAAAACGCAGCTGCTTTTGTTTGAGGTGATTGGGTTTTGACGTGCTGGATGTTGGATACCGGACGCTGGGTATTTGACACCGGATATTAGGATACTGGTTTGGTGTTTAAAAAGATAGCACTGCTGCCTGTGGACAAACATCCTACAAAAAATAGAAGATACTATTACAATATGCAAAACTCATAACTCATAATTCATAACTCATAACTATATAGATGGTTACTTATTTCGAAGCTGCGCTTACCCAAATTTCTATTCATTATTCTGGCAACAAATTGCAGGATGAATTCTACCGGTTGTCTGACAAACCGCTTGTGATGGAAGATGATACGTTAAGCGATTTGCTGATGCAATATTTTTTAAAGCCTTTTGAAAAAGGGAATGAAGTGTACCGCCTGTCGCACCCATCGGGCAACCTGGAGCTGAATGAGCTATTTCATTTTTCAACCGATGTATTTTCGGCTGCTGAAAATTTTCATGAGAACTCCCGGCAGATTGTAAAACATTTATATGATGTTTCAGGTCATCCTAAAATAAAATCCGGCGAGATTTATGTTGTTCATTTTAATGATTTGCAAATTGAGGGACAACTGCACCAGGCCATTGGTATTTTTAAATCTGAAACAAAAGAGGCTTACCTGAAAGTGCAGTCAGACGAAGAAGGATTTAATTTAAATTACGAACAGGAAGCCATCAATATTAAAAAATTGGATAAGGGCTGCCTGATTTTTAACACCGAAAAAGCGGAAGGTTATAAGGTTGCCGTAGTGGATCAAACCAACAGCAGTGAAGCATCTTACTGGATGGATGACTTTTTAAAACTCAGTATCCGCAACGACAGTTATAACCAAACCAATAACACGTTAAGTCTTTATAAAAAATTTATCACTACCCAGGTGGATGAAGAATTTAGCGTGAGTAAAACCGATAAGATAGACCTGCTGAACCGCTCTATGAAATATTTTAAAGAGAAGGATCAGTTTAACATGGACGAGTTTAGTAACGAAGTGATTGGTTACGCGGAAGGCATTGAATCTTTTAAAAATTATAAAAAAAACTATGAACAGGAATTTGACATTCCCATTGATGACAGCTTTGCCATAAACACTGCCGCGGTAAAAAAACAAGCCCGGGTATATAAAAGTATTTTAAAGCTGGATAAGAATTTTCATATCTACATTCATGGCAATAAGGAGCTGATTGAAAAAGGTTTTGATGAAGAAAAAAATATGAATTTTTACAAGGTTTATTTCAGGGATGAACAGTAGCTTTTTTTCACACAAAGACCGCAACGGAATGCAACGAACACAAAGCCGCCGCTCTGTGTTCATTGCTAAATATCTTTATCCGTTGTACAAATATTTATTTAAAAAGTCGTTCCTGAATTTACCGTTTGGATCATATTGTTTAACCAGCGATTTAAAATCGGCCAGCTTTTCAATTCTTGATTGTAATACATCGGGTGCCATGGTAAACACTTTTGCCCAATGCGGACGGGCATTAAAAGGTGCCAGTTTTGCCTCCACCAATGGTAATAAATTCATTACCTCGTCAACCTCCTGTTTCCAGGTTGTATGCAGGGCAACACAGGTTTTTTTATAACATGGGCTCATCCAAAGATTGTCGGCATGAATCGTTCTGATTTCTGAAATAAACAAGTGGGGTGTAATTTTTTCGTGTAGCGATTCCATCGCCATCATTGCTTCGTACGCATGCTCAATGGGTACAAAATATTCCGCCTGCAACTCTTTGCCGGCACTTGGTTTAAAGCCCATTTTAAAATGGGGCATCCTTTCAAACCAGGGCCCTGGCACACCCATTTGTTCTGTACAATTTTCTGCAGGCAAATCTTCAATGGGATGTAAGTTTTTCGTTGCCAGTTTTGCGCCAAATAATTCAGGCGGCGGCGCTGTGTCGCCAGCCGCTACCTTGCTTTTTACCCATACTTCGTTTACATTTTTATTTTTCCAGTCGGTAAAAAGGCTAACACTATAACCGCTTGACATTATAGTATCAAAATTCTTCTCCAGTTCCCCCATCGGCAGGTTGCGGTAAACATATTGCTTCATATTAAAGGTGGGCCTCAGATCAAGTGTAAGTTTTGTTACTACTCCCAGCGCACCAAGGCCAACCACGGCACCCAGAAATTGTTCACCATCTTTCTTTGATAAATTAACCAACTCACCTGCTGCATTCACAAATTCAATAGCAGCAATACCGGTTGATAAATTACCATTCAGCACGCCTGAGCCATGCGTTGCGGTAGCACAGGAACCTGCAACTGTAATATGCGGCAATGAGGCAAGGTTGTGCAATGCAAACCCATTCTCATGCAGGTAAGGAGCCAGTTCGCCATACTTGATGCCAGCTTCAATTGTAACCGTGTTGGCTGCTTTATCCAATGAAACCACTTTATTCATCTCCTGTAGCGAAACCTGGTTTTCGGTACTATCAGCAATTTTATTGAAAGAATGTCGGGATCCAAGCGCAGTCAGCTTATTACACTTTTTTACCGCATCCTGAACCTCCTCTACCGTTTTAGGATAATGCACATTTCCGGTGCTGTATTCAAGGTTACCCGCCCAGTTTTTTAAATGGGGAGCCGGTTTTTTAGGGCTGCAAGCCATCATCCTGCTCAATACGGCCCCGCCTGCCAGTATGGAAGTGGTTTTTAAAAAGGTTCTTTTTTTCATGATGGCTTTTTTATTTTTTAAATCGTTGGTTACCCTTAACATTGGAGAGAATGATTTTTTATATGCAGTCGCTTACAACGCAACTTACATTTTTAATTTTATTGTTACAAGTTTAGAGGGGACGGCCAAAAAACACAATCAAAAGCCACGCAATAAATTTTGAATTAAAATAGAGATAGCTGTGCCGACTTTCGTACAATGATTGGCTGGTTTATTTGGGTAGCATCTTTGCCGTTGGACTGAATAACAAATAAAGGCGTTTGTTCATATCTTGAGGCAACCACCACCTCAATTCCAGCCGATTTTTTCGAAAACAATTCCATTACTTTTTCAGGATCATTATTGTCTTTAGACAAATGTGCCAGCAACAAATGCGTCATAAAAGAAGACCGGTGTTTGACAAATATTTCCAATGCCTGCACATTCGATAAATGGCCTTCACCGCCGCGGATGCGGTTTTTTAAAAAGATGGGATACCTGCCTTGCTCCAGCATTGCTTCGTCGTAATTAGCTTCTAAAAAAGCGGCATGGCATTGACCGAAATGTTTGGTAACATGCTGACAGGTGGCGCCAATATCGGTAAATACACCCACCGTAATGCCATTGCCCGTTATAATAAAACTATGTGGATCTATTGCATCGTGAAATTTAGGAAAAGCAGTTACGACCAGGCTGCCGATATTAACCGGCTCGTACGCAGCAAAATAATTGATGAGTTCTTTTTTAAAATGCAGCCGGCCTCTTTGTGCAGTGGCATTTGTAATGTAAACGGGCAATGCATATTTTTCTGCGATGGATTCAACTCCTTTGATATGATCAGTATGTTCGTGCGAAATAAAAATGGCTTTTACCTTGTTCATGGAAAGCCCTAACAACTGCATTCGCTTTTCCGTTTCCCTGCATGATATACCGGCATCCACCAACACCGCTTCGGTATCGTTTGCCACATAGTAACAATTACCGTTACTGCCCGAATTTAAAGAAGTAATAAATAGCGCCATTTCAGCAGCAAAGAAAATCATTTTTCATCACTATTTGTCAATACAAATAGCTATCGTGCATAGGCGTAACTTTAGTTGTATAAATAATACTGGCATGAAGATAAAAACAGCTACAATCATTGGCTCATCAGGCATGACGGGCAGTGCACTTTACAACTTGCTATCACAGGATAAAAGCATTGAAAGTATCCGGCTTATTGTACGGCATGCAGTATCAAAAACGACCGCCAATACAGACGTGCGCCTGATTGATTTTGAAAACGCCGCCGCTTTTAAAAATGCAATCGCAGGAAGTGATGCAGTATTTTGTACAATTGGTACCACGCAGAAAAATGTAAAGGGTGATAAAGTGCTGTATCGCAAAATTGATTATAATATTCCGGTGAATGCAGCATTGTATTGCAGAGAAACGGGTTGCAAAAAATTTATCGTTGTAAGCGCTGTTGGTGCCAACACTAAGAGCAGCAACTTTTATTTGCGGTTGAAAGGCGAAATGGAGACAGCTTTAAAAGTCAACGGACCGGAGACTGTACACATTATGCAGCCGTCTGTGTTGCTGGGAGATAGAACTGAAAAGCGAAACGGTGAAGCCATTTTCCAGGGCCTGGTAAAAAGTGCATCATTTTTGTTAAAGGGAAGATTGCAAAAATACAGAGGCATTGCTGTAAATGACCTGGCCAGGGCAATGATTGCTGCTGCAAAAGAAAATACAACGGGCATTTTTGTTCACCAATACCCACAAATTATCCTATTAGCTGACAGTTGCAGCGAGTAATTACAAAGGCCTCACACAACCTTAACCCTTGTTATTATTAAGACATTTATTTTCCCTCTTTAAACTTTTAATTGAAATAAAAATGGTTTGTTAAGCACAAACCATTTTAAAATATTCAACGCACTAAAAGGTCTATCACCGCTCTTCTTCATAATTTACATTAGTACCCTCATTTGCCAGGCCATGACCCACTTTTGATTTTACTTTTGATGTTGCTCCTATAGTTGAACTACTATTGCTCTGGATTCCTTTGCCTGTTTTAGACTGTGTGGCGGCTTTATTTGCGCCTGTTCCTTTTTGATCTTTTGTGGTTGAACCGGATGATTGCTTTTTCATAATTGAAGTTTTTTAATAAGGAATATTCCTGCAATTAATAGTCTAAATAATGTGCCACGCTCAACTCCTTATCAGTATTGTGCATAACATCATTATATGTACAAGCATCACCACAATTTTCAATGCTTGTAGAAGAATTTTCTTAATAGCAAACGCCCCGCAAAAAGGTTGTTGCGGGGCGTTTGCAGGTATATCGCTTGTCTACAAAATCAGTATTTAAATGCTTTTCCACCTGCCATTACCTGCTTTGTTGTCTCATCAAAAGTTGCCTTTGCACCAGTGTGCACTGCGGCATTGGTCATAATAACAGCTATCGCGTGTGCATAACCCGCCTCTACCGGAGCATTAGGTTGTTTGCGGCTTCGCACACATTCCATCCAGTTACGCATGTGTGCAGTTGTAAGTGAATCTCCACCCGTATTGGCTGAGGTCACTACCTTTGTGCTCTCTGTCACCAGGTCCATTTCCGGAAGCAGGTTGGGTTGTAAATTCATATCATCCGCATGCTTTTTATCCAGTCCACCTTTGGATGAGACTTTATTGGTGATCAGGTTCATTTCACCACCGTTGGAATAGTACATTTCAGAAGGATCATCATCACCGTTGTGCATGCGGCTGCTAAAGGTTACCTGGAAACCGGATGTCATATCCTCCAATGGGCCGTAGTCGAAAACTGCGGTAATAGTATCCCAGTTGCGCCGCCCGTCTTTCCATTGATAAATGCCCCCGTTGGCCACCACACTTCTTGGATGCGGCAGTCCCGAAAACCAGTGCACCGTGTCAATCTGGTGACTCATCCACTGACCAGGCAAGCCAGATGAATACGGCCAGAACAAACGAAACTCCAGGTATTTTCTTGGATCCCAGGCTTCATAAGGCCGGTTGATTAAAAAGCGTTTCCAATCAGTATCTTCTTCTCTTAATTTTTGTACGGCAGCTACCCTACGCCAGCGGCCGGGCTGGTTAACATTCCAGGTTAATTCAACCTTTGTAATGGGTCCAAATTTTCCTTGCTGAATAAAATCTGCCGCTGCCTTATAATTTGATCCACTGCGCCTTTGCGAGCCAATCTGTACAATTTTACCAGTTTCTTTTACGGCTTTGAATGTGGCATTCGCATCCTCCATTGATTCCGCAAAAGGCTTTTCAGTGTAAGTGTCGTACCCCGCTCTCACTGCATCCATGGTGTGCACAGCATGCTGAAAATCTGCGGTGCTGATGATTACGGCGTCTATCGATTTACTGGCAAATAATGCATCATTATTAACAAAAGATTTTACCTCATGTCCCATTTTTTCTTTTAGAAAACTACTGCCTTCTTCCCGCCGCATTTTCCAGATATCAGATACTGCGACGATATCGAAATTCAACTCTTTATTATTGTTCATAAACGCTGGTACCAAGGATCCGCGAAAGCGATCGCTGAAGCCTATAATCCCCACCTGTACCCTGTCATTTGCGCCCAAAATACGGGCATAGCTTTTTGCATTAAATGCAAGCGATCCCAGGTATACACCCGCCGCCGCTTTGGTTGATTGTGTTATAAAATCTCTTCTTGATGGCATGATTTGTTACAGTTTATTAATGAAGAAATATAGTCCGATGTCTGATGTCTGATTTTTGGATGTCTGAAGCATACATTCCCAACACTCGCACGCCCGTTTTTGAATTTTTAATTTCAACTTTTAACTTCTGCTTGTTGCGTTCAGCTTTATGCTTTAAGCTTTTTGCTTTCAACCTCACTTCAACTCCTGAATTTTAATACTCCTGTACGACACAGCATCACCGTGATCCTGCAGCAAAATATGTCCCTTGTCAGCCATCCCGAAATTAGGCCATTGCGCAAATTTACTTCTTGCTACCAATGCGTAATAGTAACCGGTTCCCCGTTGGTATTCCAGTACTTTCCATCCGTTGAGCCAATGTTCTACCCGGTTGTCAGGATATACTACAATCATTCCCCTGTTCCATTCCCCGATGGGCCGTCTTGCCCTCGGCTCCCTGGACGAAGGTATCAGGTCGTACAGCGAAGCAAGCGTGCGGTTGCCCACCACGCCCAGTTTTGCATCCGGATGTTTGGCGTCATCCAATACCTGGTATTCGAGACCAATGGCTGAACCCTGGTTATTTTCATTTTCTGTCACAAAGTATTTTACACCGCTGTTGGCTCCTTCGGTTAATTTAAACTCAAACTGGCAAATAAAAGCGCCATACAATTTATCCGTAACAATGTCTCCTCCATTCGCGGCTTCGGCACCGGCAGAAGGCAAAACGCTTAATACATTATCTTTTATCTGCCACCCTTTTTCCGGAAATTTATCTTTGTGAGCACCTCTCCAGCCATTGGTTGTTTTACCATCCCACAGCATGGAAACACCATTTCTTTTTTCTGCTTCTGATAGATTGTTAGGGATTAAATTGACAACAAAAATATTACTGTATACAGATGGCTTAACCTGCTCTGTTTGTATGCGCAAATTGCGCCAGCGTATTTGCCTACCCTCGTCTGCTTTATCATTGATGGCATGCACCTGCAAAGCGATAAAACCTTTTGGCGTCATATCATCTATTACATGAGCGGCAGGTATTCCATTCAACCATGTTCTAATGCTGTTACCTATGCATTCAATGCGGGCGTGGTTCCATTGGGCTTGTTTAAAAGCCGGTTTTGCGGCAGGATTTAAGTCAAGGGGGTATAACCAGTCCCGGCGACCTTCGTCGTAAACGCCGGCGCTCCACCTGCGTTTGCTGGGATCAATCTCATACTGGTAACCATGTACTCTACCATCTTTATAATCAGCTTTGCTTTCGCTACGAAACTGTACGCCTGAGTTCATGGTGCTGTCTACTTTAAAATCAAACTCCAGGATAAAGTCTCCATATTCCTTTTCTGTTGCTAAAAAAGAGTTGGGCTCCTTTAACACGGTCGTGCCAATAATTTCGCCATTACGGGTTGTATATTTTGCTTTGCCGTTTAACTGTTTCCAGCCCGACAAATCTTTTCCGTTAAAAAGATTTTTCCACTGATTGGTTTGTGCAGCGCCTGATAAGGCTGAGGCGAGTAATAATGAAATCAAACAACTTTTAATCATGCAGCAATCGTTAAAAATATTGTAAGGGTTAAGTCAATTTAGAGAATTGCTTAATTGACTTTCAAGTTAATTAATTCCGGCAAAAGCGTAAATATTTTTTTAAAGAAAAGTAATTGAAGGGAAAGCTTAATCCAGCCTTGGTAAAACGACAATGGCCCGTTATAAACAGGCCATTCATTGATATTGATAAATAATTAAAGTGCGGGCAACACAGGCCCATACTGCAACTGGCCGCCCGAATTGTATTTATTGGGAAACAGTATATCCTGCGCAGTTTCATATCCTTCATCCGCTATTTTTGTAAGCATACGCCTGTTATTAACTTTTTTAGCGACGGTTACTGCAATGGCTGCAATTCCAACTACTGCTAATGCCACCACTATCTTAGAAGTATTTTTCATGATCTCAATTTTAGTAAAGATAAAAAACGATCCCTGTATAGCCATACAATAGTCCATTTAAGTTTACAAAATCAGGAAAATTTTGATCGCCTTAACAACATGATTAAACATGCAAATGCAATAAAAGAAATACTTGTAAGCCATATACTGCAGGACCGGGCATAAAATACCCCGCACTACAAATTGATTAACCAATAAATAGTACCCGAATACAAAATGAAAGAATATTTTTGCTGTATTGCGGTCCCAAAAGTCGGATCATTGTTTTACCTAATTACCTGTTTGCTATGCCAACAAAAAAAAAATGAAAATATATTTCTCTCGATGCGCCCAGTGCACCGTATTTTTATCAGCTTATTTTTGGCGGCAATTGTTTTTTTGCTAATCAGGAAAAGTGATTTGAATGTTACGATGATCAGCATGATTTTGTGGGATGTCTTTGCCTTGGGCTATGTGGTCCTTAGCTGGATTGTATTTTTTAAAAGTACTGTAACCCATATCGAAACGCTTGCCCAAAAAGATGATGGCAGCCGCATATTTGTTTTTATAGTAGTGGTGATTGCTTCTTTTGCCAGTATGCTTACCGTTTTATTATTGATTATTTCAACAGAAAACGCAGGCACTTCTGCTGCCATTTACCTGCCTGTGATTATTGCCGGCATACTACTCTCGTGGATACTGGTACATACAACATTTTGTTTTCACTATGCGCATTTGTTTTATAATGTAGATGATGTAAAAAAGCCGAAAAAAGGCGGCCTTGAATTTCCGGAAGAGCAGCACCCGGACTACCTTGATTTTGCCTACTTTTCTTTTGTGGTAGGCATGACGTTCCAGGTATCTGATGTTGAAATAAGCTCCCGGATAATAAGGCGAGTTGCATTGGTGCACGGCCTGATTTCGTTTTTACTCAATACTTTTGTAGTTGCACTTACCATCAATTTAATTGCAGGATTAAAAAATTAATACCACCTGGTTATGATGACATCGAAAGATCCTTTGCATGGAAAAACACTGGAAGCAATACTTACAGAACTGGTAGCGTATTATGGTTGGGAAGAATTGGGACAACATATTAATATCAATTGTTTCAACAAAGATCCCTCTATCAAATCGAGCCTTACTTTTTTACGTAAGACTCCCTGGGCAAGAAAAAAAACAGAAACACTTTATCTAAAAATGCCTGATAAAAAATAAGACTTCTTAAAAAACTACACAGTAATCACAGTTCATTAAAACGCTGTTTTGTTTTGTACCTCAATAGAAAACCCAGACGTATTAACCCAAAAAACAAGTTGGGCATCATGTTAACAGCAGCTTAAAACCCTTTACAGCAAAGGTTTTCGTAATTTATTGCTACAATTAACCAGCATTAAAGCTGCTCTAAGTTGACTTTTTTTACAAAAAAAGTGCACCTACTTTTACAATATCAAAGCAATCCGTAGGCAAACAAAGCCTTACCACTATCACCCGACATTGCCTGCCGTACGAAGCAAAAATAGTACGTACGTTATTTTCCACGATCGCCGCTGTTAATGAAAATTAAATACCATTTAATTATTTATTAAACTTTAAAACACTCAATCATGAAAAATTCAAACACCTCTTTGCGCATTTTTGTACTTGCATTAACCGCTTTATTCAGCACTGCATTTACCAATGCCGCACACGCAACAGAAACTGCTCCCGTATCTGTTAAGTATGTAGGAACATTAAACAGCATTCCTGTGTTCCAGTTGTCATTT
>JBBQWL010000012.1:0-137584 GCA_038210625.1 Chitinophagales bacterium
ATGTGATCAAAAAAACAGCCCCCCCACCCCCCAAGGGGGGATTTATCGAAGCGAAGAATCCCGGTAATCATTTCGTACTTGGGGAGTGGAGGGATATTAGAAAAGTGGCCAGAGCGATTACGTTTGCTGAAAATAATAAAGACTTTAAACATTTACTCACCGATTTGACTACAGAGTATCAAGAATTGAAAGACTCCAAAAATCCCCCCTTGGGGGGTGGGGGGGCTTCCGTCCTCGGCATCACCGGTACCGGCGGTGCCGGAAAATCTTCCGTTACGGATGAAATTGTGCGCCGCTTTTTAAACACCTATACGGATAAAACCATCGCTGTAATTTCTGTTGATCCATCCAAGAAGAAAACCGGTGGCGCATTGCTGGGCGACAGGATACGGATGAATGCCATATCTTCTCCAAGAGCTTATATGCGCAGCCTTGCAACCAGGCAAAGCGACTCCGCCTTAAGTAAATATGTGCAGGATGCAATTGACATCTGCAAAGCGGCGGGCTATGATTTTATTATTTTAGAAAGTGCAGGCGTTGGACAAAGTGATGCATCTATATTAGACTATGTTGATGTCAGCATGTATGTAATGACCCCCGAATATGGCGCACCATCGCAACTTGAAAAAATAAACATGCTGGATTATGCGGATGTGATTTGCATCAATAAATTTGATAAAGCAGGAGCGCTGGATGCGTTGCACGATGTGCGCAAACAATACAAACGCAACCACGAATTGTGGGATGCAAAAGATGATGCATTACCTGTAGTCGGAACTATCGCAGCGCAGTTTAACGATGCAGGAATAAACGAGCTGTTTGAAAGACTGATGGAAACCATAGCTGAAAAAACAGGAGTAAAATTTAGCGATGCAATAGAACACCATGCACATGTAAAAGATACAATTAGCAATTCAACTATTATTCCGGCTAAGCGTGTACGGTATTTATCAGAGATTGCAGAAACCATTGCCGGCTATAACACATGGGCAAGCGAACAAGCCGCTATTGCCACTAACCTATATCAATTGGATGGCGTAATTAAAATGCTGAATGAAGAAATAAGCAAACCGCAAAGGAAATGATTGGCAATTGTGCAACGGGCTGTTGCACAATTCAACGAATACGGGTATCTGCTAAACAAAATAACTGACAGGTGTATGCAAACAGATGAATTGAAAAAAAAATATGACGAGATAAAAATGCAATTGCATCCTGATGTGCGGCAGTTAATGGAACAATGGGCAACGTTGGTAGCACAATATGAAAATGATTTTTTTGAATTTGATGTAAGGGGCAAAAAAATAAAACAGGATTTAACCTACCAATCGCTCAGCGGTACACGAATAAGTAAAGTGTATTTACCTACATACAAAGACTGGGGAGATATTGTAAAATGGCAGTTGCAGGAAAATGTGCCGGGCGAGTTTCCTTTTACCGCAGGTGTGTTTCCATTAAAACGGGAAGGGGAAGACCCGACAAGAATGTTTGCCGGAGAAGGAAGCCCCGAGCGAACCAACCGGCGTTTTCATTACGTAAGCGTTGGTCAGCCCGCAAAGCGCCTCAGTACTGCGTTTGACAGTGTTACCCTATATGGCGAAGATCCTGCACCCAGGCCGGATATTTATGGAAAGGTAGGTAACAGTGGGGTGAGTATTGCGACAGTGGATGACGCAAAAAAACTTTACAGTGGCTTTGATTTATGTGATCCGAAAACATCTGTAAGCATGACCATCAATGGTCCGGCACCGATGCTGTTGGCGTTTTTTATGAACGCAGCTATTGATCAGCAATGTGAAAAATACATTCTTGAAAATGGGTTAAGCGAAACAGTGAATAAAATAATTGAAAGTAAATACGAAATTGAAAAATTACCCAAATATATCGGTGAAGATGGCAACCCAATCCACCATACCTTATTACAAAAACTTGCAAAGACTTCTCATAATGCAAAAGATGTAACAAATGTAGCAGAGTCTAAGAACCCCCTTTCTGGGGGCAGGGGGGCCGCTTTACCAGAAGGTAATAACGGACTTGGACTGCGTTTACTGGGCCTGAGCGGAAAGGACGTCTTACCATCGGAAGTGTTTGAAAAAATAAAAGCCCATGCATTGGCCACTGTGCGTGGTACTGTGCAGGCCGATATTTTGAAAGAAGACCAGGCCCAAAATACCTGCATTTTTTCAACTGAATTTGCGCTGAAATTAATGGGTGATGTGCAGGAATATTTTATCAAAAATAAAGTACAGAATTTTTACAGTGTCAGCATCAGCGGATACCATATTGCTGAAGCAGGTGCTAATCCCATTACGCAACTGGCCTTTACGTTGGCCAACGGATTTACATACGTGGAGTACTATTTAAGCCGCGGAATGAACATTGATGATTTTGCGCCGAACCTCTCTTTCTTTTTTAGCAACGGCATGGATCCGGAATACAGCGTTATAGGAAGAGTAGCCAGGAAAATATGGGCCAAGGCGATGAAGTTTAAATATAAAGCCCATGAGCGCTCTCAAAAATTAAAGTATCATATTCAAACTTCCGGTCGCTCGCTACATGCGCAGGAAATTGACTTTAATGACATCCGCACAACGTTGCAGGCGTTGTATGCCATCTACGATAATTGCAGTTCATTACATACAAATGCATACGACGAAGCCATCACCACACCAACAGAAGAAAGTGTGCGCAGGGCGATGGCGATTCAATTAATTATAAACAGAGAACTAGGCACTGCAAAAAATGAAAATCCTAACCAGGGCTCGTTTTTAATAGAAGAAATGACCGACCTGGTAGAAGCCGCTGTGCTGGCCGAGTTTGAACGATTATCAGAAAGAGGCGGCGTATTAGGTGCCATGGAACGCATGTACCAGCGCAATAAAATTCAGGAAGAAAGTTTGTATTATGAAACACTAAAACACACTGGAGAATATCCCATCATTGGCGTAAATACATTTTTAAATAAAAAGGGCAGTCCGACTATTTTGCCATCAGAAGTTATACGAAGCACTACCGCGGAAAAAGATAACCAGATTGAATCGGTTACCTTATTTCAGCAACGGCATAAAGAGAAGGCGTCCGCTATGTTGCAACGATTGCAGGAGGTAGCTGTTTCAAATGGTAATTTGTTTGAAGAGTTGATGGAAACCGTGCAATACTGTACGCTGGGGCAAATCACCAATGCGCTGTACAATGTGGGTGGCAAGTACAGGAGGAACATGTAGGCGTAATTAAAAATTAAGAATTAAAAATTAAAAATTTATTCAAGCCGAAAGGAGCCTGTCTATTTTGTAGCAACTCATAATTCATAACTCATAATCCATAACTGATTCCATGGTCACCATCGAAAATGAAAAATTGAAAGCGGTAATTTCTCCTAAAGGAGCAGAGTTACAAAGCCTTTTTAATAAAGAAACCGGTATTGAATATATGTGGGGTGGCGATGCTGCTTATTGGAGTAAACATAGCCCGATATTGTTTCCTATCGTGGGCACATTAAAAAACGATACCTATTTTTATAAAGATGAAGTGTATCATCTTCCCCGCCATGGTTTTGCCAGGGAAAGAATTTTTTTGAAAGACCAGGTTAGCCTGGAAGAGGCCGTGTTTACATTAACACAGGATGCTGATACGCTGGCAGTGTATCCCTTTGCTTTTATTTTAAGGATCCGCTATCATTTGCAAGATGATCAATTAAAAGTAGCATATGAGGTGAGCAACAATGGGTATGATGAATTACTTTTTTCGGTGGGCGCTCATCCTGCATTTGCTGTACCAATGGTGGATGGTACTGATTACGCCGATTATTATCTTCAATTTAATACAACCGAGGCATTGCATAGGTGGAAACTGCAGGACGGTTTAATCGCCAACCATGCTGAGCCATTGCCAGCCGAAAATGGTAAACTGGCTTTACAACATAATTTGTTTTACGAAGACGCCATTGTATTAAAAAACATGCAAAGTAACCGCATTACAATTGGCTGTACAAAACATGCGCACGGGATTCATTTTAATTTTAATGATTTCCCTTTCTTCGGAATATGGGCGGCTAAGGATGCTGATTTTGTTTGTCTTGAACCCTGGTGTGGCATTGCAGATGGTGTAGATCACAACCAGCAACTGAAAGATAAAGAAGGGATAATTAACCTGGCGGCAAATACAAACTGGCAGCGAAGCTGGGCTGTAGAATGTTTTTAAACCTTAAATTAAAAAGATGAACGATAGCGAACTTGAAGCCAGCTTGTATAAGTTCATTAAGCCAAAGTACCCGGATGTTGAAATTAAAGTGCAGAATGGTGACGAAAACATTCGCCAGGTATTTTTTACTGCAAACCTCTTTAAAGACTTATATCCACAACAGCGGTATCACTATTTAAGTCATTTAATTCCTGATGATTTCTTTGAAGAAAATTTGGTAGATACGGAATGGTTCGAGTTGGCGCCGGGAGAAAATCCTGATGAACTTGACTATCATGATGATGAAATCCTTGAAGAAATAACCGAGGCTGTATTGGGTGTTTTACGGCATAAGGTTGATTTTGTTTCCATACTGGACAGACGATTTATGAAAGAAGATGCATTATGTGCCGGAGACTTTTCGCATTCAAAAAAAATATTGACAAAGCTGGATTTTCCGGCAGAAGCACAATTTGATATTTTTCATGTGTTGATGAAGAAGGGAGGGTATTGTGATTGCGAGATTTTATTCAATGTATTTTGCGAAAGCGAATATGCAAAAAAGTATTGGAGCACCAGGTCTTTCTAATTTTAGCGGCCATACTCATTATACCAACTCTTCACAAAAATAGCCAGCCTCAGTCAACAGGTTTTCTACTTCTTTACCGGGAATATCGTTGGCTACCACCCGTAAAATTTTGTCGCAGTCATGCAGGTCTACATTCCATTTATAAATATCGGGGTGTACGTTTAAACTGCTTTCAACGGCATTGATATGATTAACATCTGTGAGGTTGGTTTTAAATACAAGTATCTGCATACAACACATTTTTGGTTACACAATATCTTTACCAATTTATTTTAAAATGTACAGGCATACATCAAAAGATGTATGCCTGTAGCGGTTATTACTTATTGTTTTGTATCCACTTGTTCCCGTTCCTGCATTCCCCAGCGGCCACCGCAACGGTTTCTCCATTCTGATTTAAATTTTTCCTTTTCTTCCGGCGTCATGTGTCCCATCTTTTCCTGCAGCCTTGCTTTCCATTGCTGTCTTCCCGAACCACAGGGTCCGCCTTTAAAGCCGCCGAACAATATTTTACTCAACAATAAAATACCGAGGGCCTGCACAAACGTAATTGTTTTTACCCCTAAAACTGCCGGTAGTATGGCATTCCACAAGCCCATTACTATTAAGCCAACCAGCAGTAACATCGCTACAAAGAAGGTGAAAAACATTAATCCTTTTTTTATCCAGTGCTTTTTCATTTGTATATTTTTTATAAATCAGCAGTGCTTGCTTTTGCAATTGTTTAAACTGCTTCTCTGTTTAATAATTTAATAACTCATCTTTTAAAATCTGCAATCTTTCTCTTAAATGCAATACCGCATACCGTTTTCGGCTGATAAGTGTGGCCACACTTACACCTGTTGCCGCTTCAATCTCTTTAAATGAAACGCCATTCATCTCATGTTCTATAAATACATCGCGTTGTTCGGCAGGCAGCTCGTTGAGTGCCAATTGCAATTCATCCCAGAATATGTTGCGCAGGTATTCTGTTTCAGGATTGGTATCGGTTTGCAGTAAAATTTCCTTCCAGTCAAAACTATCTTCCTCAGTAGAAGAGGTCGTGAAAATATCATCTGCCAGTGGCAATTTCTTTTTGCGGTAGCTGTCTGTTATTTTATTGGTAGCTACCTTAAACAGCCAGCTGCTGGCCTGATTAATCGGCTCTGTACTTCCGGCAAACTGGTAAAAAACATCCTGCAGGATATCCTCCGCATCTTCCGGACTTGCCACCCGTTTTTTAATAAAGCCAAGCAAGCGCTTGCTCATACTTTTTATAATATGGGTGATATTTGTATTGCGATCGGCACTCATTTCAGGTGATATAGTCAGCACATCTTCCATGTATATCTGTCAGACGGATAATGTTGTGCTATATTTTAAAGTTGTTAAATTATTTTGCAAGTTCCTTGTTTTACGCAAAAAACCGGTTGGTTTTATTGATGGGTGGTTAAAACGCCGCTTATTTGGAGGATCCAATAAAAGATAATGTACAAGAGTGCGACGCCAATGCAGTGTCACAGAGCTTCTTAGCCCGGACAAGAATTATTTGTACAACACCTGGCAATTGGCGCAATAGAAACTGCTGCGGTGTTTTTTACCGGTGTCTTCTTTTATGATGGGCAGGTTGCAACGGCTGCAAATTTTCTTGTGGTAAGCCAACCAATGTTTTTTCAATACGCCAGCTTTTTTCCATTCCAAAAACTCGAAACTATAATGGCGTGCTTCTTTTATAAGTTGTTTTAAAACCGGGGCGGGTATTTTTGCCGTGATGCTTTTTGGATGAAGCTTTACCCGGCACAACACTTCGTTTTTGATGATATTGCCTACGCCGGAAAATATTTCCTGGTCAAGTAAACTATCGCATATCATTTCAGCCGGTAACGCTTTTAATTTTTTTAATGCTTCGGCTGGTTTCCATTCGTCGTTCATTACATCACTGCTCCAGTCGTAAAGGTAGTTGGGCTTTTCGTCCAACTGTTTTATGGCGCATGTATAAAAATATACCGTGCCGTTTTTAAATCGAAGGCATAGTCGAAGGCTTCGGTCTGCTTTTGTTTGCTCGTTAAAACTGTAGCTGCCAAAAAGCAGGAAGTGTATTCTTAAAGTAGTATGTGTAAAGCAAATTAAAAAGTGTTTACCCCAGCTTTTAAAATCAATTACTTTTTTGTTAACCAGGCCGGGGTGATCAATAGCAGCATTGCCAAAAGCATCCAGCACTTTTTTGTTTTTAAATTGCTGAACCAATTCTTTCAGGATTATAATGGATGGTCCTTCGGGCATATCTTTTTTAATTGCTATTCTACAAATGCAACACCACTAATACCCTGTATTGTTGGTATTAACAAAGGGCGACCTGGTAATTGCAAATCCAACAAATTGTGGTTGCCTGCTTTAGGAACCGCTTGTATTAATGAGGTATAATTTCGGCAACAAAAGTAATAGCATGAGGAAGTTTATACTCACCAGGATGACATAAAATACCGAATCAATTTTTTTCATAAAAGGGTTGAGAGAAACAAAGTCACACCAATAAGTTTATATAAGTTTTCGCTATTTATACTTTCACTTTTTTCATACTGATATTAGCAGGTGAAGGGCTTCAAAATATTCATTTTGGATATGGCAAACTTGTAATTTTTTATTCTGGTTGCTAAAAAGTAATGCTGGCGGTATAATGGCTTAGCTGCAATTTTATCTTGTACAAAAGAATTTAAGCTAGTATGAACATAACTGGTAACGGCACGGTTTTTTTATGGGTTATGCAATATAATTTCTCATTTAAAAACAATAATTATGACAACTCCAAATTTAAGCGGTAAGAAAGTGGCCATCATAACTGAGCATGGTTTTGAAGAAGTTGAACTTACCAGTCCGAAAAAAGCGTTGGAAGAAGCCGGGGCGACGGTACATATTATTTCTAGCCACGAAACTGTGAAAGCATGGAATACCGATCATTGGTCGATAGAACTTCCGGTAGATGCGCAAATTGATAAAGTAAGTAGTGATGACTACGATGCTTTGCTGATACCAGGCGGCGTATTGAATCCTGATAAGATGAGAACACAACAACCATTTATTTCGTTTGCAGAAGAATTTTTAGAAGCTGGAAAACCGGTAGCTGCCATTTGCCATGGTCCGCAATTGCTGATCGAGACCGGGCTGATAAAAGGAAAAGAAATGACTTCTTATCCATCTTTAAAAACTGACCTTACCAATGCCGGCGTGTATTGGGTAGATAAGGAAGTAGTAACCGACCAGGGCCTGGTAACAAGCAGAAGCCCTGAAGATCTACCTGCATTTAATAAAAAGATAGTGGAAGAGTTTGCAGAAGGTATTCACAAAACAAGGAACGCATTTTCAGCCAGTGATGTGGCAAATTAATTAGGAACAATAAATATTAACCCATGGCAAAGTATTCTAAAGAAGCGTCAAAAGAAGTTGAGTCCTCCATGAAAAAAATGGAGAACGGCACATTAAAAAGTGGTAAATCCGGAAAAAAGGTAACCAATCCAAAACAGGCTGTTGCAATAGGATTGTCTGAAGCGAGGGAGAAAGGTGAAAAAGTACCCGCGAAAAAGTCTTCCTCTTCAGGAAAAAAAGCAGCTTCTTCTAAAAAATAATTGTGCAAGGTTCCACCCCTGTACTCCCCGGTTGATTATTCAACCGGGTACTTTTCTTGTTTTTAAGTAAAGGAAGTATTCACAGTCTTGACCCCAACCTGACCAGCTGTTTTACACATTATCATCGTCAGCTTCGCTGTACGAATTATTTTCTTCATCTTCTTCACCAATCTTTTCATCATCGTCATCTAAATCAGCACCCGGTACATCCAGGTCTTCACCAGTTAAATCTGTGCCTTCGTTCAATGCCTCACCATCTTCATCGGTATCATCCAGCTGTGCCTGTTGCTCATTCAGGTCATCCTGGTTATTTTCATCGCCCGCTGAATCCAATAAATCGAGTTCTTCTTTTGTGATGCTGGCATCTTGCGTTTCTTTGTCAACCTGGTCAATGGGGTCATTGCTGTTTGCTGTTGCGATATCATTTTGTTGCGTAGTCATGATGTTGTTTTTATAAGATGAGTATTTAAAAGCATGCCAATAACTGCTATTGCATTTTTGTGGGCTGGCGTTTAAACATTGGTTTAAAAACGTTTAATAAAAGGTTGATAATTTAATTTTCTGTTATTGTATACTGGTACGCATTTTGGTTAACATTAATAGTCTCCATAAAAACTACTCCACCAATCATTCAACAACTCCATATATATTCAAGCCGGCTTTATTCAAAGAGCCGGCTTTTACTTTATGAACCTTTTTTACAGTGATGGAAATTTATAAAAAAAAGCAGGCAGCTGTCTATCTTCTAAACTCGTTCTCTTCGTTGTCATCCTCCTCTTCTTCCATATCTCCGAGTTCATCAAAATCATCCGGGGAGGTTAAAAAATTATCTTCATCTGCTTCGCTATCTGTTTCGGCTGCATTCAAAGCGTAAGCCCCTTCGTCAATATCTTTTTCTTCCAGTGCGTCCAGTTCATCGGCGGTAATTTCTTCCTCCTCATTAATATCCAGCTGGTCTTCGCCCTCGGTTGAAGCGGCATATTCCATTGTGTCGTGTTTCAATTCCGGAGCAATTGGTTCGGGTGTTGTATCCTTATTCTTTTTCATAATTAATTGTTTTATTTACCTGATGTAAAATTATGCCAATAAGCGAGTTTTTGCAATGACTGTGTTTTAATATTTAGGTAAATAAACTTTTAAGCGATATTCCTACAATTAAAATATTTCACATCTTTTTACTGGTTATTTTTATAAAAATTTTATACATGCGCCAACCGGATTACACTGCAAAAAAAATAACTGATTCCATTATTGTAGACGGCAACATTGATAAAACTGTATGGCACCAGGCCAACTGGAGTAAACGCTTTGTGGATATGGTTACAGGAGATGCAGGCATGTATAATACGCAGACCGCGATAGTTTGGAATGATGAGCATTTATACATCGCCTTTAAAGCGGAGGAGCCTTTTGTATCGGCTTTGCTTACGGAAAGAGATAGCATCATTTTTTTAGAAAATGACCTGGAACTTTTTATTGAAGGTAAAGATTGCTATTACGAGCTTGAAATAAATGCGGCCAATACGGTGTACGAAGTATTTTTTATTTGGAAAGATGCCTGGTTAAAAGGAGGCAGGTTTGATACGCCGCAGTTTGATGTGCATCAGCAACAGGCATATACTTTTGGAGGAGATTACGACCGCAGCGGCGCCAGTTTTTGGAAAGGGACCAATCCACGGGGCATTCGCTGGGCATTTACCAATTTTGATATGCCCGGCCTACAAACCGCCGTACAGGTGCAGGGAACATTAAACGATCATACAGATGTTGATACCGGCTGGACTTTGGAACTGGCTATACCATGGACCAGCCTTGCCCTGCTAGATCCTGAAAAGTCAATACCCCCGGTTAATGGAGATATATGGACAATGTTTTTAGGAAGATTTCAAAAGTTGATGAATGGTGGCCGGGAAGTTACACCGCATCCGGCTATGGTGTTAAACAGCCATGGAATTTACGACACCCATATGCCTGAAAAATGGAGCAGAATAGTATTTGTTAGCTAGATGAGGTTTGCAGATACACCTGTACATTGCAAACAAGTATCTATTGAAATGACCGTTTTCTGCTAGTAGCAAAAATTATTTTGCCCGTTGTTATGCTGAATTAATTTAGACGACGCAGCCATGGCTTTTATTTTTTTATTCACTTCTTTACCCAACCAGTACAGCTGACTTACGCCGGCATGTAGCAAACCTTCTCCCAGGTCGGCTTCGGTGTACACATATGCACCTGTTTTAGTTGAATTTTTTACACGCATTGTATTTTTAGCTTTAAGATGATTAAATGGAGTTGCTTGATTTTTTTGCTGTCTTTTGAAAAAAATATAAAAAAAACCGTGCCAACGCTTTTTAAATTTTGCACAAGCAGGCGACAGTGATAGTAACGGGCAATTGAGAAATAAATTGCGGCAATTAATTCCACACAATTATATATTTTGTGGAAATGCGGAGCAAAAAATAGTCTATTTAATAAGGCAACTGAATAGAGGATAATGCCTGTTGATACCAGCAGGTTTTTATTATTGAAATGTAGGTTTTCTAATGCAGTTGAAAACCATCCATTGACGGTTGGTCATTAACTAAAGATTAATCGTTGTCACTTGAATGATCGGTAGATTACACCATCTTTCATTACCCATCGCACATCAGTCAATGCCTGGATATCTTTGGTGGGATCATTTTTTATTGCGATGATGTCTGCAAGGTTACCAGTTTTTAGTTCGCCCAGCATGGGTTGGTCCAGCAGGGCTGCCGCATTGATAGTAGCGGTTTGGATGGCTTGTAGTGGTGTGTAACCGTACTGTACCATAAAGGCAAAATCTTTTGATTCAGGTATATTCCAGTCGTAGCCACCGATATCTGTACCATAAGCAATTTTTACCCCTGCCTTGATTGCTTTTTTAAACAAGGCAGGTTCTGATGCGGCAAAATACTGATTGATGGGACTGCCTGCTTTGGCCCGCCCCTCCGCTACAAAATCATTTACGTAAATGGTGGGGCACCAGTACACATTTTTTTGCACCATCAGGGCAATGCATTCATCATCCATTCCAAAACCATGTTCAATAGAAGAAGCGCCCGCATTGATAGCGGCAAGAATGCCATCCCTCGTCACTGCATGTGCAGCCAGTTTTTTACGGCTGCGTTGGGTTTCATCTCCAATGGCCATAATTTCTTCAGTGGTAAAATTCGGACTGCTGCGGTAGCTGCCGTCAGGTAATTTATAATAGCCCCTGTCTGCATAAATTTTTATCCAGTCTGCGCCATGCGCAATCTGCTGCCGTACCGCTTTACGTGCTTCATCAGCTCCGGTAATTTCCTGTAAGCCCTTTGGCATGGTAAGTTCCCAGGCGTACTCTTTTTCACTTACTGGATAATGCCCTGTAGTGTTAATGGCAAGAGTAGATACAAACATTCTTGGCCCCGGTATTACATTGTTTTTGATCGATTTTTTCAGGTCCACATCCGCAAAGCCGGCACCTTCGGTACCAAGGTCACGAATGGTAGTAAAGCCCTGTTGTAATGCAATACTGCAACTGCGCACTGCACGGATAGTGCGGTAGGGAATGGATTCTTTCAATATCTGTACATCATAATCTTCGGCTGTAATATCGCCCTG
This sequence comes from Chitinophagales bacterium, assembly GCA_038210625.1. Classification (GTDB taxonomy): domain Bacteria; phylum Bacteroidota; class Bacteroidia; order Chitinophagales; family Chitinophagaceae; genus Ferruginibacter. Next base: position 11,992 of record JBBQWL010000012.1, read on the forward strand.
AAGTAACACATGGGTATGGCAATCAATAAGTCCTGGCAACACGGTGTAAGCCGACAGGTCAATAACAGTATCAGCTTTTATTTTTGCCACGGCGCCTGGTGGTAAGATGCTTTCAATGCTGTTGCCTTTTATCACAATTACAACATTTTTACTAATCTCCCCGGTGCGTACGTCCAATACCTGCCCGCACTTCAGCATGGTAATTTTCTGCGACTGAGCTGTAAAAAATAATAAGCCAAAAAGTAAAAAAAGAAGCGATCTCATAAATTAGTTTTAAGACTTTAAAATACAACTTTACTTTTATCGGTGGTGATTAAGTAGCAGGAAATTCGTTTTATCCGGATGACGCTTCCACACAATAACTTTTAACGGTTAGATTGCTATCTGATATCGACTGCAAAATTGTTATTTATAACTTAATTAGGCAAGCATTTCAACAGGTTGGTATTTTGTATCTTTATTACTTATTCAATAAGTAGTATGAAAAAATATTGCATTCCTTTCCTCGCATTGCTGATAGCCGCAAACAGCCAGGCACAAAAAACAGTAACACTTCCCAACGGCTGGCAATTATCGCCTGCGGGTAAAAGTTTTTCATTGGGCGATTTGCCGCTGAATATGGCCGTTAGTAAAAGTAAAAAATGGATGGCGGTTACCAATAACGGGCAAAGCACGCAAAGCCTGCAGCTGATTGATATCGCGGCCGAAAAAGTAGTGGACAATATTGTGATTGCCAAAAGCTGGCTGGGGCTTCAGTTTACCAGCGATGAAAAATATCTGTATGCGGCCGGTGGTAACGATAACTGGATATTAAAATATGCGGTAGTTAAAAATAAACTCATTTTAAAAGACAGTATTTCGCTGGGTGCAAAATGGCCCAACAAAATTTCTCCGGCAGGTATGGCCATTGACGACGCCAAACACGTGCTGTATGTTGTTACAAAAGATGATAATGCTTTATACATCATCAATCTTCTTACCAAAAAAGTAATACAGCAGGTAAAACTGGAAGCCGAAGCGTATACCTGTTTATTATCGCCTGATAAAAAGCGGCTCTATATTAGTTGCTGGGGATGTGATAAAGTGGTGGTGTTTGATACGAATAAAAAAACAATCAGCGGACAAGTTGCGGTGGGCGATAATCCCAATGATCTTTGTCTTACTGCTAATGGTAAATTTTTATTTGTTGCCAATGCCAATGATAATTCGGTAAGTGTGATTGATGTAAAGAAGGCCGCTGTTGTAGAAACGCTTTCTGCCTCCTTATTTGCCGATGCACCTCCCGGCAGCACCACCAATGCACTGGCATTGAGCCCGGATGAAAAGACGCTGTACATCGCCAATGCCGATAATAATTGCCTGGCTGTTTTTGATATAAGTACGCCCGGTTCAAGCCGGTCGAAAGGGTTTATTCCCGTGGGTTGGTACCCTACCTGTGTAAAAGCCATCGGCAAAAGAATATGGGTTACCAATGGCAAGGGATTTTCTTCTTTCGCTAACCCCCGCGGTCCTAACCCGGTTAAAAAACACAAAGTAGTTTTCCAGGGCGATGATAAATCTACACCAATCAAAGAGCAATATATCGGCGGATTGTTTATAGGTACCATGAGTGTGATTGATATACCCTCACCGGAACAACTTGGTGTATATGCAAAGCAGGTATATAGTAATAGTCCCTACACAAAGGAGCGGGAAACTATCAGCCAGGGAGAAGCAGGTAATCCCATTCCACAAAAAATCGGCGATCCTTCCCCGATAAAACATGTGTTTTATATTGTAAAAGAAAACCGCACATACGACCAGGTGTTGGGCGATGTAAAAGCCGGTAATGGCGATACCAGCCTGGTATTATTTGGCGAAAAAGTTACGCCCAATCAACATAAACTGGTGAACGATTTTGTGTTGCTGGATAATTTTTATGTAGATGGCGAAGTAAGTGCAGATGGTCACAACTGGAGCCTGGGTGCTTATGCAACGGATTACCTGGAAAAAAACTGGGTGACGAGTTACGGTGGCCGCGGTGGCGAATATGATGCAGAGGGTACAAGAAAGGTAGCCAATAATAAAGGCGATTTTATTTGGGGTGCCTGTAAAAAAGCAGGCATCAGTTATCGCACCTATGGTGAATTTGCAGATGATTACAAAGCCAATATTCCGGTACTGGAAAATCATTTTTGTCCCTACTATACCAGTTGGGATCAAAAAGTGAGGGATACAACAAGGGTAGGCCAGTGGAAACGTGATTTTGATTCGCTCGTAGCCATCAATGCTTTGCCCCAATTAAATACATTCCGCTTAATTAATGACCATACTGAAGGCATGAGTAAAGGCAGGCCCACACCGTTTGCACACGTGGCAGACAATGACCTTGCGGTAGGAATGTTTATTGATTACCTCAGCAAAAGCCCGGTATGGAAAGAGAGCGTGGTTTTTGTTTTGGAAGATGATGCGCAGAACGGTCCCGACCATGTGGATGCACATCGTAGCCCGGTGTATGTTGCAGGCCCGTATGTAAAAAGAAATTTTGTAGATCATACCCCATATACCACCAGCGGTATTTTGCGTACCATGGAATTGATTTTAGGTATTGCACCCATGAGCCAGTACGATGCTGCTGCAACGCCGCTCTGGCGGAGCTTTACAGCCGTGCCTGATTTTACACCTTATACCACCTTGCCCGCCCAGGTAGACATTACAGAGAAAAACCTGGTGTGGAATGAATTGTCTAAAAAATCGGCTGGTTTTGATTTTAGCAAAGAAGACCGGGTACCAGACATGGAATTTAGCGAAGTGATATGGAAAGGTGTTAAAGGATTACATTCAAAAATGCCAGCGCCTAAAAGAGCGGCATTTTTAACAGTAACACCAAAAGATAAGGAAGACGATTGATCTGAAAAAGGTTGTAACTGCTTTGAAATTATCGCATGTTTTACCGATGATTTCCACTGATTTGGCTGTATTGTTACCTTCGAATTTATAGCGGATAAATTTTGCGTCGCTGGCTGTTGATAGTCTAATTATTGATCATACCGCAAACGCTTGCTGTTTCAATTTTCTCATATCAAATCACCAGCTTCTTCAAATGACTTAATTTTGCTGCATGTTTTACACAGCAACTGCCTTGCCGGTTCAATAACTGGCAGGGCATCTGTATAACTTAACCACATGTCAGCAGAACACCAACGTTTAGCAATCAACTATAAAAAAGCAATTCCTCTTGAACAATGGGGCCCTTATCTCAGTGAAAGACAATGGGGTACTGTAAGGGAAGATTATGGCTACCATGGCGATGCCTGGGGCTACCTGCCTTTTGATCAATCGCATTACAGAACCTATCGCTGGGGCGAAGATGGTATTGCCGGCATTTCCGATTATTTTCAGAATTTATGTTTTTCTATAGCACTTTGGAATGGGAAAGATAAAATACTCAAAGAACGTTTATTTGGGCTCGGTAATTATGAAGGCAACCACGGGGAAGATGTAAAGGAACTCTATTACTACCAGGATAATATTCCAACGCATTATTACATGGAATACCTGTACAAATATCCGCAAAACGAATTTCCTTATGAAGACCTGAAAGCAACCAACCGCAGCCGTTCCATGCTGGATCCTGAATACGAAATATTGGATACAGGCGTATTTGACAACGATGAATATTTTGATGTAAACATTACTTACGCAAAACATAATTCGCAGGATATTTTTATAAAGATTGACGTTACTAACCGCAATAATAAACCAGCTGCCATCACGGTGCTGCCCACACTATGGTTTTACAACCGTTGGGCCTACACGCCCGATGAGCCGAAGCCAACGATAACACTGCTGAATAAAACAACCGTAAAAGCACATCATCGCCGACTGGGCAATTATTATTTTTATTTTCAGCAACCGGATGATGCCCTGTTCACGGAAAATGAAACCAATCTTGCTAAAGCAACTGGTGCCGCAAACGCAACTCCTTTTGTAAAAGATGCTTTTCATGATGCCATTATTGAAGGCAGCATTCGTAGAAAGTTGCGGAATAAAAAAGAGGGAACAAAATTTTCACCGGTATATGAACTAAAGTTGAAAGGAGGTGAAACCAAAACCATTTATTGCAGGCTTACCGACAAGGCAGATGATAAACCTTTTATCAACGGCTTTGAAAATATATTCGCCCTACGAAAAAAGGAAGCGGACGATTTTTACACAACCATTCTACCTGATAATATAACAGCTGACCTGAAAAATATACAACGTAAAGCCCTTGCCGGAATGTTGTGGAGCAAACAGTATTACCACTATGATGTGGAGCGCTGGCTTACTACCAGCGATGGTATTACACCGGTAAATGATGGTAAAAAAACAGGCCGCAATAATGATTGGAAACATTTAAAAAACCAGGACATTATCGCCATGCCCGACAAATGGGAGTATCCCTGGTACGCCGCATGGGACCTGGCTTTTCATTGTATTTCACTGGTAATGGTTGACCCTGTATTTGCCAAGAACCAGTTGCTGCTGATGATGCGGGAATGGTATATGAAACCGGATGGACAATTGCCCGCCTATGAATGGAATTTCAGTGATGTAAATCCGCCGGTACAGGCATGGGCGGCGCTGGAGGTTTACCGCATTGAGAAAGAGACATGTGGCACCGGTGACATTGTTTTTCTGAAAAAAATATTTCAAAAACTGCTCATCAATTTTACCTGGTGGATCAACCGGAAAGACCGTAAAGGCAATAATATTTTTGAGGGCGGATTTTTGGGGCTGGATAATATTGGTGTATTTAACCGTAGCCATAACCTGAGTGATGCCATGCAACTGGAACAAGCCGATGGCACCAGTTGGATGGGCATGTATGCCTTGAACATGATGGATATGGCGCTGGAAATTGCCAAACATGATGGTGCTTTTGAAGACATGGCAACCAAGTTTTTTGAACATTTTGTATTGATCTCAGAAGCCCTCAACAGCCACAGTCTTTGGAATGAAGAAGATAAATTTTATTACGACTCGTTGCGCATTGGCTATGATGCGCCGATGCCGTTGCGTATACAAAGTATTGTTGGCTTAACAAGTTTATTTGCTGTAAGTATTATGGACAGGGAAGTATTTGAACGCCTGCCGGATTTTAAAAAACGGGTAGACTGGTTTGAAAGTTACCGTGAAAAAAATGGTCTTTTCTGGCCCAATGAAGAACATGGCGATGGCGAAGAAATATTAATTTCCCTGGTTAAAAAAGACCGCCTGATTCACCTGCTGCACCGCATGCTCAATGAGGATGAATTTCTTTCCACCGGTGGTATACGGGCATTGTCAAAATACCATGCGGCCAATCCGTACTCTGTAACCATTGATGATACAAAATATGAAATTCAGTATGATCCGGGCGATTCTACCAGTAACCTTTTCGGTGGTAACAGTAACTGGCGTGGGCCGGTCTGGATTCCTATCAATTATTTGATCATAAGGTCTGTAAAAAAATACGGCGAATTTTACGGCGATCATTTAAAAGTTGAATGCCCCGTAGGTTCCGGAAAAATGTTAAACCTGGTAGAGGTATCAAAAGTATTAACCGATAGAATTGTAAGCCTGCTGGCGCTAAATGAAGCGGGAGAACGCAGGTTATATGGCGATGACAACTGGTTTTATAAAAAGCCGGGCAATGAAAACCTGGTATTATTTTATGAATATTTTCATGGCGATAGCGGCAGGGGATTAGGCGCCAGTCACCAAACAGGCTGGACCTCGCTGGTAGCAGATTTAATCGGCGGCTGTGAAGTAAAAAAAGAAGAATGGAAAGAGGGTACCGGCCATGAAGTTTTTATTGATGATGATGAGGATGACGGATAGTAAAAGATTGCAGGAATAATCTTAAAAAATAAAAGTATGTCCATTACAAAAGAGTACGAATTAACCGGGATGCAAAAAGTGAGTGAAGCAGTAGCAATTACGTTAAGAGAAATGCGCAAGCATTGCACACCGGGTATGACAGCTAAACAACTGGATGATTTTGGTGGGCAGCTTTTGAATGAATTGGGCGCTAAATCTGCACCGCGTTTAACCTACGGTTTTCCCGGTTGGACCTGTATTAGTGTGAACAACGAAGTAGCACATGGGATTCCTTCGGAGACAAAAGTATTGAACGAAGGTGACCTTGTTAATATTGATGTATCTGCAGAACTGGATGGGTTTTGGAGCGACAATGGCGGATCATTTATTTTAGGTGAAGATGTAAATCAGCACCAGCATTTAGTCGATACATCAAAACGGATTTTGCAGAAAGCCATCAGCAATATCAAAGGCGGTGTACGCATTGCAGACATCGGGCAACTGATAGAAACAGAAGCAAAAAAATCAGGCTATAAAGTAATTAAAAATTTAACAGGCCATGGTGTGGGGAGAAGCCTGCACGAAGAACCAACCGAAATAGCCAATTACCGCGACCGCTTTAATTTAAACAGGTTTAAAAAGAATTCAGTTGTTGCGGTTGAAACATTTATTTCCACCCGCTCAACAATTGCCAATACCCAGGCTGATGGCTGGACGCTGATGGGAGATAAGGGCGGGTATGTAGCACAACATGAGCATACAATTGTTGTAACAGATGGTATGCCCATTATATTAACTGCACTGAACGAAATATGGAATTAATGAGAAGGTTATCAAAGTTTACACCTTTTTCAAAAGGTATAAACTTTATCTGTACCAATCGATGTTTACGGCGTACATCTATGTTTAAAGTGTTGCAAAGTTTATCTTTAAATTGTATTTTGTTTTAGCAGGGTTAAATCTTTCCTGGTATTCACCTCTAAAATTTATAAATTATGGACAGCAAAGTACAGTACCTTATTGAATTTTCTCTTCAGGATGGTCAACAGGACACTTTTAAAAAATTGGCGGGGCAAGCAATTGAACAGACCAAAAAAGAACCGGGTACATTAAATTATCAAGCCTATTTCAACCAAGACGAGTCAAAATTTTTTGTAATGGAACAATATGCTGATTCTCCTGCAGCCATGCAGCATTTGAATAATGTTACGCCGATTCTCACCGAACTACTGCAAATTTCCTCTGTATCCAGACTGGAAGTTTTTGGGCCGATGGCAGAAGAAAATCGTGCCGTCGCAACTTCGCTCGGCGCTGTGTTTTATAATCATTTCGATGGCTTCACGAGGTAGGTATAACTTGATTGTATCGCTACCGCTTTGCCCTATCATACTGAACCGGCCATGCAATATCATCACCCAGTTCTTTCGCCGCATGTAACGGAAAATACGGATCACGTAAAAGCTGGCGTGCCAGTATAATCAAATCAGCCTGGCCATTTGCCAATATACTTTCGGCCTCGGTTGCGTTGGTAATCAAACCAACTGCACCAGTCAACAGCGTTGTTTCTTTTTTTATCTTTTCTGCAAACGGCACCTGGTACATAGGCACCAAAGGGATTTTTTGTTCGGGTGAATTACCACCGGACGAACAATCAATTAGATCAACACCTACCTCTTTTAATATTCGTGACAGTTGTACAGAGTCATCTTCCGTCCATCCACCGGCTACCCAATCTGTTGCTGAGATGCGCACAAACAACGGCAATGTTTCTCCCATTATTTTACGGGTGTCCGTTGCAATTTCAAGCAATAGCCTTGTCCTGTTTTCGAAGCTGCCGCCGTATTCATCTGTACGTAAATTGCTAAGCGGCGACAAAAATTCATTGAACAAATACCCATGGGCGGCATGTAGTTCAATTACTTTAAAACCAGCTTCCAGTGCACGTTTGACGGCGTTCCCAAAATCTGTTTTCAATTTGGCAATGTCTTCAGTGGTCATTGCTTTTGGCAGGGGTTCACCGTTGGTATGTGCAACAGCACTTGGTGCTACGGTTTGCCAGGCACCCTCTTCAGCCGTTAATGATTTATTACCTTTCCACGGTACATGGTGACTTGCTTTGCGGCCGGCATGTGCCAGTTGAATACCAGGTACCGATCCCTGCGACGCAATAAAACTGGTAATGCGTTTTAAAAAATCCACCTGTTCATCTTTCCATATACCAAGGTCGCCGGGAGAAATTCTGCCTTCTGGTGAAACGGCCGTTGCCTCCATAATAATAAGCCCGGCACCACCTACTGCCCGGCTGCCTAAGTGCACCAGGTGCCAGTCATTGGCAAAGCCGTCTGTAGCTGAATATTCGCACATAGGTGAAACAGCGATCCTGTTTTTGAAAGAAATGTCTCTTATTTTGAGCGGTTGAAAAAGTAATGACATGTTGATTGTTTTTGTAAATATCTATTGATTTGATGGTTAAAATGTAATTTGTTTAGCTATTGTGCAAACGCTTGTTGTGGTATATTTTCTTTTTACGGCAAAAATAAAATACTGTCTTAATCCTATTCCAGTGGTTGGCTGATGTTATTATTTTATCAGATAGTTAATTGTACAATCATAAAATTTACGCAGATACTGCCTGTAAAAAGCATGTTCAATATTTTACAACTTCGCTTAGGTAGATACAGCCAATTCTTGTAACTGCCGGATGTCTTCCGGTGTTGTTCTGCAGCAGCCGCCAATAATGGTGGCGCCTGCCTTAATCCATTTTTTTGCATCATCGATAAAGTGGGTGTGATGCGCTGCATCGGGTAACCAGCATTTAATGGCTGCATCCCATGTTTCACCTTTGTTGGGATATACTACAATGGGTTGATCAGTTTGTTGGACTGCAATTGTTATTAGTGATGCGATGTATTGAGGCGCTGTACAATTAACACCTGCAGCAATAATTTGAGGACTTTGACTGACCCGCTTTATTGCCTCCCCCAATTTTTCTCCACTGCTGATATGCGTTTCATCCTTACAACTAAAACTGATCCACGCATATGCGCCGGGAAATTCTGCAAGCAATTCAATAAGAGCCATTGCTTCATCTATACAAGGTATTGTTTCACATGCCAAAAAATCTGCCCCGGCAGCAATCAATACTTTCAAGCGCTCGCGGTGAAATGTTTTTAATGCTTCGACACCGATACCGTAATTACCACGATACTCAGATCCATCAGCCAAAGATGCGCCGTACGGCCCTACAGAAGCGGCTATTAGTGGTTGTATTTTTCCGGGTAACATTTTCATTACATCATTGCGTGCATTGATAGCCAATGTTACGCTCAGTTGCATCAGCTCAATTGCCTGCTCTTTTGTATAGCCGTTTTTTTCGAAGCCTGCAAAGCTTGCCTGGTAACTTGCCGTAGTAATAATGTCGGCGCCAGCCATCAAATAATCATAATGTACCTGCTGAATTAATTGCGGATCTTCCTTCAATAATTTGGCCGACCAGAGTGCATGATTCAGATTAGCGCCACGGGCTTCCAGTTCGGTAGCCATCGCCCCATCTAAAATTACAATTCCCTTATCGGCTATAAATGGGTCAAATAAATTTCTCATAAACCTGGTATTAGAGAAGGCAAGTGTTGAGAAGTAAAAGGAGAATTACATTGTGAAACTGCTTTTCTTCTTCAAAAATTTGGTGTAGAAACTATACACATGGCAGCCTGCACAAAAGCCAAAGGCAGATTCCAGCAGGGCGAAAGTAGCCAGCACAATCGCCAGTGACAAGGAGGTAGTTTTTAAATCAAACGCAATGCAAACAAGAATGGCTAACGAAAAGAGAAAGCCAATTTTTGCGGCAAACCTTTTAGGTGCACGGTCTGTGGGTTTTTGTTTTATTGAAAACACCTTTACCAGTTGATCGCTTACCAAACCCAGCAAACTGTAATTGGCAAAATTAAAGCCGCGTACAAAAAAATCGATGAGTAAAAATGCGGGAATAATCCACAGGCTTGTAAAAAGGTAGATCAGTGTAAGAATAAAAACGAGCCCTGCGGTTAGCCTCGCTTTGTTTTCATTGATGGTAACAAAATCTACGGGACATTCTATATTATTATTGGCCATGATTTTTAATTTTATGATAAGGCTTAATTTTCTTTTAGCAAATCGTTGATGGTTTGATCAAATTCCTTTTTATATGCCGTATAGTGGCTACCTGTTGCAGGACCATTGAATTCCGTATCCAGTTTGCGTATTTTTCCTTTTTTATCTAGAATGATAGAGGAAGGAAAAGACTTAATATCAGTAACCTGCGGCAATGTTTTTTCTGTTTTCAAACTATCACCTACGGTAACTTCGGTGTTTAAAATAGCATACTGCACATTAAAGCGTTGCTGAAATTTTTTAAGGCTGTTAAGTGACCTTTGCCAGTCTGTTGTATACTCATAGGCCAATGCAATTACTTCTACGCCACGTTGCTTGTTCTTGTTATAGTACTCACTTAAAAAGGCGGTTTCATCCATGCAATTAGGGCACCAGCTGCCCATAATTTGAATGATCACCACTTTGTTTTTGAAGCGGTCATCATTAATAGATACCGGCTTGCCTTGCAGGTTTTTAAAAGTAAAATCCAATTTTTCCTGGCCGGCCTTTACAAACATGGCAACTGACTCTGTGCCTAATTTTGCATCGGCATTTTTGACGGCTGCCCAGTTTTGCTTACCGCCTTCACCAGAAAAGAACTTGCCGTTGGTGATAGAATTGCCATCTTGAATAAATGCCTTAAAAAGATATGCGTGTCCGCCGTCGAAACCAGAAAGTAATAAACTGTCTTTGGTTACTATGCCTTCCAGGTAACGGTAATCGCCGGATGCATTCAAAAAAGTACCCGTTAATAAATTTCCTTTTTGTACAAATTCAGCAACGGATGATTCCGCGTCGGTACCTTCCCCAAAAGTTACTGCCCATCTGCCCGAAATGTTGTGTGCCGGATTGCCTTTTAATGCAAACCGATTAGCACCGGGTGTTGCATTAAAGGGGAGCACCTGTGTTTTTACCGCACCTCTTTTTATCCAAACACCATTGATGGCATTGTTAGCAACAGCCACCCTGAACTCAGATTCAAATACCGGCATCTGTACAATAAAAGAATCGCCTGCAGACGTAATATTTTGAACTTTTATTTTTTCAGCTGCATTTTTTATATACCAAACGGGTTTGCCATTTTCTGTTTTCCAGTCAAAAGTAAATACGATTGCATTGCCATCAGGCCGGTGTATTTGGGCAGTCCAGTTGCCTTGCTGCGCAGTACTGTTAAAAACAAAGAACACACCTGAGAGTAAAAGAAAAAGCCGCATATTTTAGAATTTATTTACTGATTGTACCCGCCATCAACAATGGAAGTGATTTTAAATTTGGTTGAAGGTAATAAACTATCATTTACGCTTACCTGCGAATTGCTTTTGCGTTGCAGTGCAATTTCATAATCGGTTTTATTAGATACGATGGTTACTTCTGTTGTTTGATATTCGTTTCCGCTTATCACCAGTATTTTGTCGGCCGGCGAAGCGGTAAGGCTAACAGTTCCATCGGCTTGTGCGCCTGTACTGTTGCTGGTTCCGTTGATTGCAACTGCTACGCCTTCAATTGGAAATGACTCTTCAAAAGAAATTACTTTTCCATAAATAATGGTACCCTTGTTTTGTGCGAAAGATGAGAAAAGTGTTGCTAACAGCAATGCTGCCACGACCATAAAGCTGAATAATATTTTCATGATAATAATGTTTAAGTGCAAATAGAAATAGGGTGAAGAAAGAAGAACCGTAAGAAGATCGGTCTATCAGCAACAACAACCATATGGTTTGGCAGGTACTAAATTTTTACCATGAATGTTGGAATGAAAATCACAGCACAAAGGCCATGAGGAACAAGAGCGTAGTAAATGTGTTGTCATATAAATAAAGTCTACTAGAATAGTAGACAAATGTACTATAAATTTTTGCAGAAAAAAGTTAATGGTTTTAAAATTTTGAAGTTGCAAGCCAGGCGATTGTTTGCTGGTAGTTAAAAAGTATTAAGTACATTTTTCTCAGCTGCAAGGTTGTTCTCCACTTCGATTTTCTTGCCAAAAAATTCTTTAATGGCGGTGTGGATCTGGTCGAACTCCAGCAAAAAACCATCATGGCCAAAGGTAGAATCGATGGCATTATATACAGCACCATCAATATGTTTTGCAATAAATTCCTGTTCCTTAGGTGGAAATAAAATGTCGGAGCTGATGCTGATGACAAGTGTTTTTGCCTGCACTATGTTCAGGGCCTCCTGTACCGAGCCTCTTTGCCTGCCGACGTTGTGTGCATCCATACTGCGGCTTAAAAAATAATAGCTAAAGGCATTGAACCGACGGGCCAGTTTTATGCCCTGGTATTGCTGGTAAGATTCGCTTTTGAAATGCGCTGTTTTCTCATTGGTGTCTTCTGTTTGCCCCAGGTTGTAGGTGTTATAATTGCGATAACTGATCAATGCAATTTGCCTTGCTACCATCATACCTTTCAGGCCGGCTTTTTCATTGCTTTCCGTCCAGGTAATATCTGTTTCAATAGCATGCCGTTGTGTAGCGTTAAAGGCAATGCCCCAGGGCGAGTGAAAGGCATTGGTGGCCAGTAAAATAATATGTTTGAAAAGGGCAGGCTCTTCAATGGCCCATTCCAGTAATTGTTGCCCGCCCATTGAACCGCCGATGCCGGTGTGAATATGTTGTATGCCTAAAAAATCTTTCAGCGGCTGATAAGCACGTATCATATCCCTTGTGGTGAACAAGGGAAAATCATGGCACCAGGGCTTGCTTGTTGCGGCATTGAGTTCCAGCGGGCCGATGCTGCCGTAGCAACTGCCGGGAATATTTACGCAAACGATAAAATGGTTGGCGGGGTCAAACAATTTTCCTTCACCTGTTAACCCCGGCCACCATTCTGTTGCCTCACTGTTGGCAGTAAGGGCATGAAATATCCAAACTACATTGTCTTTATTTTTATTCAACTTGCCATAGGTTGTGTAGGCAAGATGATATTGCTGTAAAGTAATGCCCGACTCTAAAGTAAAAGGTGCTGTATGCCTGAATATTTCTGCCATGCTGTTGTATTAAATACCTGGTTGCTTTTATTGTTTATTATAAACGCGATTTGAAAGTTTTTTTAGGCCACCAGCTCACTTGCAAACACTGCAGCAAACGCCTGTTCGAAATCTGCCTTGATATCTTCGATGTGTTCTATGCCTACGCTGATGCGCACCTGGTTGGGCTGCACACCTGAGATGATTTGTTCTTCAGCACTCAACTGTTCGTGTGTTGTAGAAGCCGGGTGTATGGCCAACGATTTTGCATCGCCTACATTGGCAAGGTGACTCACCAGTTTTAATGAGTTGATAAATTTGCCCGCATTTTCCTTACCGCCTTTTACGCCAAAATTTAAAATGCCGCCAAAGCCGTTGCGCAGGTATTTTTTTGCCAGTGTATGATAGGGGCTGCTTGCCAGTCCGGGATATTCAACAAACTCTACTGAAGGATGTTGCTGTAGCCATTCCGCCAATACCAAAGCATTGTCTACATGGCGTTGTACACGCAGGCTCAGGGTTTCTATGCCCTGTAATAAAAGAAAAGAATTGAAGGGACTCTGAGATGGGCCGAAGTCACGCAAACCTTCTACTCTTGCCCGAATGGCAAAAGCAATATTGGGTAATCCAAGCGGGTTGCCTTCACCAAAAACTTCCCAAAATTTCAATCCGTGATAACCTTCACTTGGTTCTGTAAATTGTGGAAATTTGCCATTGCCCCAATTGTAATTACCACCGTCAACAATCACACCGCCAATGCTGGTACCATGGCCGCCAATCCACTTGGTGGCTGATTCAACAACAATGTTGGCGCCATGTTCCAATGGACGGAAAAGGTAGCCTGCTGTGCCAAATGTATTGTCAACAATCAGCGGCAAATCATATTCTTTTGCAAGCGCTGCAAACTTTTCAAAATCAGGAATGTTGAGTCTTGGATTGCCAATTGTTTCCAGGTACAAGGCCTTTGTATTTTTATCAATGTGTTTTACAAAACTTTCCACATCATCTCCATCAGCGAACCTTACCTCAATGCCGAGGCGTTTAAAGGCAACTTTAAACTGGTTGTGGGTACCGCCGTATAAAAAAGTAGTGGATACAAAGTTATCACCCGCCTGCAAAATATTATTCAATGCCAAAAATTGTGCAGCCTGGCCGGAAGCCGTTGCCAGCGCCGCTACACCACCTTCCAGCGCCGCAATGCGTTGTTCAAATACATCCGTGGTTGGGTTCATAATACGGGTGTAGATGTTACCAAATTCCTTAAGGCCGAAAAGATTGGCCGCATGTTCATTGCTATTAAAAGCATATGAAGTTGTTTGATAAATAGGCACCGCCCTTGAATTGGTGGTGGGGTCTATTTGTTGTCCGGCATGCAATTGTAAGGTGTCAAAATGAAGTGGTTGGCTCATAACTGTTTTTTTAAGTATGATTATAAATGGATGGTTTGTTTAACAAAATGATTTGCTGGTAACAGGGAATATTGGCGCAATAAAAGAGGTACTATATCAACATCGCGGCAGCCATTGATAACAATGGACCGGCAGGTGTTTAACGCACATTCGAAGAGCGTATGACAATGATGAATTCATTAGTCTATTAAGTTGATAGACAAAGATAGCCGGTTAGTTGATTTTTCCAAATTTTATTCTGGCAATTTTTCCAAATTTAACCTTGTGGATAAAGCACAAGTGGAATACAGTAAATTCAGTGCGACAAGATTTTACAATTTGCAGTGAGATGGTACAGGTTCTGGCTTAATTCTTATATGGCAACGGTTACAATTCCTTTTCAATTTCATCCAGCTTTTTTTCTTCCAAGACTGTTCTTGCGGGAATATTATTGTCGCTGTGCCATTTGATCAACCTTATAAAACCATTGGCTATTTCTATACCTGTGATATCGCCATCGTTGAAGCAGCAGCAGCCGGTATTAAAGTAGCTCGGTCTTAAAGTGGCTTTGGTTTCCGGTACATTTATCTGGTGCTCTTCCGCAACCGAATATTTCCCCGAGGCGAACACCGGTTTGTGCGTATGACCGGTAATGAGCACGAGGTTGCGTTTATGACTGCTCCATTCGTACATTAATTTGTTGTGCTTGTCCCGCAGGTAAATGTCATTGGCGGGGGTGTTGATATTGATTTCTAAAAAGCGTTGAATAGGCGACCACACATGGGCCACCAGCCAGGTGCTAAAACTATTGTTGTCACTCATCTTATCGCCCTGGTGGCCATGGGTTAAATAGATGCTTAGTTTTTTTTGACTTTCGGTAGTGGTTCTTAAAACAATGCCTTCGTAAACAGGTAGCGGCATTTGAAAAATATGTTTCAGGTGCAACTGCACATCCAGGTTACTTTTCCATAACAGGTCGTGGTTACCAAAAGTGCGGTAATATTTATTGTCTGCCTGAAAGTTGGCTTCCGCTTGTAAGGCCTCGCCGTTTTCGGGAATTACCTGGTCGGGCATATACTTCCATAGCTCTTCCGCATCGCCTAAATTGATGAAGTTAAAGCACTGCTGGTGATAATATTGCAATGCGGTAATGTAATTGTGCTCGTTGGTTTTAAAATCATCCGCCCAGTCTTTATTGCCCTTGTGTTGATCGCTGAAGATGATAAAATTATCGGTGGCCAGGTTGATATCCAGTACAATGCCGCTGTGTTTTTTTTGGGTAGTGATGGTGTTGTATAACCTGCCAAGCGATTTAAATACAGCTTCTTTTTTAGGATCGGAACCAAACTTTCCGGAAAGCCAGATAAAGAAAGGCCTGAATATTTTTTGAAGTATTTTTTGCATTAATGGCCGGTGGTTGATTGTTTGTTATACTAGTGTTTTGAACACGAATTTTAAGCCACGAATTACACGAATTTAAGGCAGATAAATTAAATGTGATTGGTAAATAACAAGATATAATAAGTACCTAATTTAGATAGGTCCGCTGCAGCAAACGCTTTGGTAAAAGTTCAATAAAGATTAACTGTACCAGTGTGCGACGCCTGTGAAACTGATTATAGCTTCTTTGCCGGGACAATTATTTTTTAAAATACTTTCCTACAACAGGCAATTGCGGCAATTCCTTTTTTTCTACCGTACCAATAAACCACATATAACAACCGGTTAAAATAGTGGCGATGGTTAAACTAAAAAATTTATTGTTCCAAACGGTGGTGATGCCTTTGTGTGCGAAGAAAAGTAGTACTACAATAACGATATAGGCAACCAGTTTTTTCCAGGCATAGGGGATGCGGTATTCTTTCTGGCCCCAGATAAACGAAGCCACCATCATGCTGCCATAACAAAAAAAAGTGGCCCATGCGCAGGCCATGTAGCCATACTTCGGAATAAATAAATAATTGATAACAGTTGTAAGCAAAGCCCCGCCCACAGTGATCCAGGCGCCGGCAGAAGTTTTGTTGCCCAATTTATACCACACACTTAAGTTGTAATAAATACCGATGAACATATTGGCAAGCAACAGGATGGGCACAACCGATAATCCGTCCCAGTATTTTGGGCCGATAAAATTTTTCCAGATGGGCATAAACAAACTCACCGCTAAAAACATCAGCGATATTATGATGACAAAAAATTTCATCACCCGGGCAAAAACACGTTGGGGGTTTTGGCCTTCTGCCTGTTTAAAAAAGAAGGGCTCGGCCCCCATGCGGAAAGCCTGTATAAACAAAGTAATGAGGATGGATAACTTATAACAGGCGCTGTAGATACCCACCTGTGTATCGTTGGCGAGTGCATCGCCGGGCAGCCACCATTTAAGCATCAGCCGGTCGAAAGTTTCGTTTACCATACCGCCCATGCCAACAATGATGAGGGGCAATGAATACACCATCATCTCCTTCCACAACCTGGTATCGAACTTAAAACGGATGGCTGCAATTTCGGTCGACAGGAAGAGCAAGGTAACAACGGATTGAATTAAATTGGCCAGCACCACATACACAATGGGGTTAATGCTGGTATCGTAAAAAATACTGATCCAGCTATTGGGATGTTGCTTTACGGCGTGCGAACAATAACTGATAAAAAACCAGGTGAAAAAGATATTGATGAGAATGCCGGTGATTTTTACGAAGGCAAATTTCATTGGCCGGCCCTGTTGGCGCAGCCTGGCAAACGGGATGGTGCTTAAGGTATCAAAAGCAATAATTAAAATACCGAGTTGAACAATTTGCGGATAGCTGCCGAGACCAATTATGTTTCCAAAACTTGCCTGGTTAAACCAAAGTAAAGCCGTAAAAACAATGGTTGAACAAAGCAGCGATAAAAAGGCTGTATTATAAATGGTATCCTTGTTTTCTTCTTTGGAGGAGAAACGGAAATAAGCTGTTTCAAAACCATAAGTGAACAGGATATTAAGTATAGGAAGCGCTGCATAAATCAGCGCCATTTTGCCAAAATCAGAAGTCTTGATATTTTCAGAATACGTAAGGTATGGTGTTAGCAAATAATTGATCAACCGTGCGGCGATTGAACTAAGCCCATACCACATGGTTTGAGATGCTAATTTTTTTATATTGCTCAATTAAAAAACGTTTAGGGACAAATTTACTTGTATATAATTTATTTTTTGTGCTTATAAAGTATCAACGGCTTTTTTGGCTTTTAATTTTGTTGGACAAGCTTGCCCCGTCACCATAACACAACATATTTTATTTTTATTGTTGTGTAATTTTAATCAAGTGTTACCTTTACCCAAATTAAACTGTTTATGAAAAAACTTTACTTTGCTGTAATAGCTACAGCTATTTGTCTATCCTCCTTTGCGCAATCCCGTATTGCAACTGCAGATTTCCAAAAAACCAAACAGCCTGGCATCGAAACAGACGTTCCATTTTCTGAAAAAACAATCACCAGTTCTATTGAAGATTACTTTCAAAAATTAGGCTATAAGGGAAAAGATACCAAGGGCTACCTGACCTATAGAGGCGTTCACCTGCCGCAGCTTGGAACCGATAGTTACGACTTGTATTTTAAAGCCGACAGAAAGAGCCGGAAGGAAAAAGATGCCTGCACAGTGACGATGCTCATCTCCAGCGGCTTTGATAAATTTATTGGTGATACAACCAACGCCGTATTAATTGACAGCGCAAAAAATTACATGAATGGCCTTACTGCCAGGGTGGCTGCGTACGATTTGGAACAGCAGATCATCGACCAGGAAGATGCGGTTAAAAAGGCTACCAAAAGTTGGAGCAGCCTTACAGAATCGGGTGACGATTTGCTGAAGAAAAAATCTAAACTGGAAAATGATATTGCCGAAAATATAAAAAAGCAGGCATCGCAAAAGACCGAAATGGAAAAACAGCAACAGATATTGCAGACGCTGAAAGAGAAACGCAGGCAATAATATTTTATATAAATCGTTTATATATACGTGCAATAGAAAGTTGCACGTTTTTTTGTATCTGTTATTTTCTAAACTATGAAACTCTGGAGATTTTCGCTATGGCTGAGTATCATTTCCTGCATGTTGCTGGCGATCCTGTTTCTAATGCCGTCTCAATATAGGGTATTCATCTGGCGTGAACATGGCGTTGTTGATGCCGGAGTACTTTTTCCGCTTTTATTGCTTAGCTGGACTACCGCCCTGGTAGGTTTTGCACTCAATAATATTTTTATCGACCGTACTATCTCAGATGCAAAAATTAAGATGACCGACTTTATAAAAGCAGTTCCATCTTTGCTCGGCTTGCCGGCATTTTTTTCTTTTGTGTGGTTTATCTTTCGTTGGTATAAAGGCGATCCTCACCGTTAGTTGGGTTGCTTAAATCTTACATCGTGCGTTAATACATCATCTTTTAAGGTTAGCAAAAAAGAAATTAAGTCCACCTTTTCCTGGTCGGAAATAGGAATTCTTTTTTTAAGCAACGGGTCCAGCGTTGGTTGGGTTGTATCAATGCCGTTTCGGTAATGATCAATCACTTTGCCCAGGCTAACCAACCGGCCATCGTGCATGTAAGGAAATGTAAGCGAACTATTCCGCAGGCTAGGTACTTTAAACTTGAGCGAATCCGCAGGGTTACCCGTAATCGTCATTCGTCCTTTATCCATCCATTTTTTGTTTAGTGAAAGGCCGTTGTTACGGAAAGAATTATCCGTAAATAAAGGTTCCTTGTGACAACCATTACAGCTGGCCATAAAGGTTTTGTAGCCCAATGCTTCACTTACTGTAAAACTATCTTCTCCACGTTTTACTTTATCATATTTACTGTTATACGATTGTATGCTGCCGGTGAATTGCGCCAGGGCTTTCAGCATATGTTGGCTGTTGATAATTCCATCTGCAAAGGCAGTTTTAAAGAGTCTTACGTAAGCGGTATCAGCTTTTAGCTTTTTTAAAATATCCGGCAGGGTGGTAGCCATTTCGTTGATTGCGGTAAGTGGCGATAATGGTTGTACTTCTATATGGTTGATGCCACCATCCCAATGCAATTCTTTTTGCCAGGCAATGTTAAAAATGCCAGGAGCATTGCGGGTGGTAAAACTGTTATTAAAACCGTGGCTGAAATCATGATCGTAAGTAGCAAAAGCGGCAAATTGCTGGTGGCATCCGGCACAGGAAAAATTACTATCCTTGCTTAGCCTGGCGTCATAAAATAATTTACGGCCGAGTTGAAAACCTTCTTCTGTTAATGGGTTGGTTGCAAAAATATTGGTGGGTGGCTGAGGCCAGCCTTTGGGAATAACCAGTTTTAAATAAGTAAGTTTATGAGGTGGCTGGTGATGCATAAAGGCAGATGCCATTAACACAACAAACAAAAGCGATATGATAATTTTTATCTTCAATAGTTAAGGGATTGACTTTATTGCTGAACAATTTTTAGTATGTCGAATAGGGTGGAATAGTTGGCCGCAATGCGACCAGCCAACGGGCCTGGGGTGGTGCAAACAGGCGATTCAGTAATCTTAAGTTGATTGGCACCATTCCATAATTGATCAATATTAGTGCGGATATTAATTGCACTGATGGAATTATTATTAAGTGAAACAGGTGTGCCGGCAAAACGCAACGTTATTTTTTTTACCGCATTGTCAACGCCGGAAAATCCTCCAATATGGTATTCGATTTTATTATTCACTGCCACTGATTGTGGTGAACTGCCTTCCATTTTAAACATAATATAGCCGTTGTTCCAGGTCCAGAACATGCCATTCAATGGGTCCAGTGCATCTGTTTGTGCACCGCTTACATTTTTCAGGCTATCTACTCCAATTAAAAAAGAAAGGGCTGTGTAAGTACCTGAAGAGAGGTAAAAAGAAATGTTCCGGGAAGCGTTGTCGGCTTCATCCACCAGGTGATAGCTGTTTGGTTCAGCATGCCATTGCTGACTGGTGGTTTGTAAAGCAATATTACTGATGTAATATTTTAGCCGGTTTACAGAAAAATTTTCTTTCCAGCAATTGGTATATACCGAATCCAAAACCAATGGTTGATTACCGGCATAGTTTAAAAAGCTAATTTTTATATTGGGCGGTTGAGCTTTTACAGTTGCTGCCGGTAAAAAAGAGAATACGTAGAAAAGAAAAGAAAGACACAAAGCTGTTTTCATCATTTACAATTTAACTTTCATACGGGTTTGTTTTATTTCACCCGATTTCTTTTTGGTATTGATCCTTTTTTCTTTTGCAGCTTTATTTGGTTTGGTAGGTTTTCTTTTTTTAGGAATGATGAGTGCTTTGGTAACAAGGGTGTTCATTTTTTCAATCACAAGTAATTTATTGCCTAACTGGCTGCGTTCTTCCTGGCTTTTAACCAGCAGGTTTCCGTCGGCATTTATCCTGTTGGTTAATTTTGATATCACCAGTTGTTTTTGGTTGTCATTGAGCAGGGCAGACGTTGCAATGTTCCAATAGCCTTCCACCATAGTTTCAACCTTATTCACATTCTGGCCACCCTTGCCTCCGCTGCGGGCTGTTTTAAATTTTATTTCTGCGGCAATATCCATTTTCAAATTTACCCTATTTATATAAATGATGGTAGGTTAAAAGATTCATTTTGCGATCTTTATCTTAATAAGAATTTTAATAAGGCTAAAAATTTTTACATTTGCAGGGTAACGAATAAAGAGTTGATGCTAAAAGGTATATATCATTCACTAACGGAACGCAAGCGGCTTGGCAAAAAATCATTTGCTGTTTTAATTGATCCTGATAAAGTCAATGATCAAAATTTGGAAGCGTTGACCGCCATGGCTGTGAATGCAAAGGTTGATTATTTTTTGGTGGGTGGTAGTTTGGTGATATCTAACTACTTGGATGAATGCCTTCAGCTGATTAAAAAAAATTGCTCCATTCCAACGGTTTTATTTCCCGGCAGCACGGCGCAGGTTAGCCGCTATGCTGATGCGTTATTGTATTTATCATTAATCAGCGGCCGCAATCCCGAGTTGCTCATTGGCCAGCATGTTGTATCGGCACCGATCGTAAAAAAGAGCGGGCTTGAAATTATGTCTACCGGTTATATGGTGGTGGATGGTGGCGCTCCTACCACAGTTTCTTATATTTCCAACGCAAGTCCTTTACCGGCAGATAAAAACGAGATAGCCATGTGCACTGCCATGGCCGGAGAAATGTTGGGGATGAAATTAATTTACATGGATGCCGGCAGCGGTGCTATGCGCCCCATCAGCGAAGGTATGATTGAAAAAGTGGCACAATCTATTGAAGTACCGTTAATAATTGGTGGCGGCATTACCGAACCCGAAAAAGTGTATTTAAACTGCAAAGCGGGTGCTGATGTAATTGTAGTTGGCAATGCCATTGAAAAAGATCCGTCACTGATAAAGGAAATGGCGGCTGCAGTACACAGTGCAGGCGTCAGCGTAATATAAACGCTGCTGCCTGTTGGTTGTTACAGACTCATCATTTCTTTAAACTTAACTGCCTGCCTTCTGCTCACTTCTACTTTTTCTCCGCCTTTTAATTCCAGTAACAAGCCGCCGTTAAAATAAGGTTCAATTTTTTCTATCATCCGCATGTTTACAATGTGTTTGCGGTTAGCCCTGAAAAATACTTTCTCATCCAGTCTTTCTTCCAGTGCATTCAGCGATTTTAAAATCAACGGTTTGTTGCCGGCAAAAAATACTTTGGCATAATTGCCTACACTTTCAAACAGTCTTACTTCAGATAGTTTCACAAACCAGCAACGCTCTCCATCTTTTACAAATACCTGGTCATTTTCGGTGAGCATGCCACGGATAAGTGCCTGGTTGGCGGCCAGTTCTTTTTCTTCTGCCTGTTGTAGTTTTTGGATAGCATCGGCCAATCTTTTTGGCTCAATGGGTTTCATTAAATAGTCCAGTGCATTTACCTCAAACGCCTTCAGCGCATACTCGTCATAGGCAGTTGTAAAAATCACATGTGGTGCCTTTTCCAGTTCTGTAAGCATATCAAAACCGGTTTTTCCGGGCATTTGTATATCAAGAAAAATCAAATCCGGGCTCAGTGCATCAATCTTTTCTATCCCTTCAGCTGCGTTGGCAGCTTCATCAATTACTTCCACATCCGGAAATTCCAGTAATAATTTCTTCAGCTCGTTTCTTGCTAACCGTTCGTCGTCTATTATAATAGCTCTGGGCATATTTACAATTTATTTAGTGGTTTACATTTACAAATGACACAGGCATAATGATTCTTGATTCCACCATATCTGATCCTGTGTTTTTAATTTCAAAAGTAGCCTTTCCCTGGTATAGCAGGTTCAACCGGTATTGAGTGCTTTTAACACCAAAACCATCGTCATTCACGTAACCATTTAGCTGCCCTGAATTTTGCACAACCAGCTCATGATGGTTGTCTACGAAATCAGAAATGACCCTGATAGTGCCTCCGTCAATTCTTTTACTAATGCCGTGTTTGATGGCGTTTTCTACCAGTGTTTGCAACATCATTGGTGGAACAGGCTGTCCTAAGGTATCTTCATCAATATCCATTTCTATTGTAAGTCTTTCTTCAAAACGCATTTTTTCCAGTGCCAGGTAGTCTTTTACAATGTTCAACTCTCTTTCAAGCGGTACTGTCTCCAGCTTTTCTGCCTGCATACTGCTGCGTAAAATATTACTAAGCTCAGTAATGGCGGTTCTTGCCCGGGTTGGATTTTCATCTACCAGGGCCCTGATACTGTTTAAAGCATTAAAAATAAAATGGGGGTTGATATGGGATTTGATGGTCTTTAATTCCAGCTCTTTTACAACCGACTGTAATTTTAAGGTATCTACTTCCTGCCGCCTGTTGCGTTCAACATAGTGATAGGTGTAATAGATGAGGTTCCATATTAATAGTATAAAAAAGTTATTGATCACTGTGCGGGCTACTTCATTAGCAAGTGATATTTTCGGACCACCGGTATCCCTTAAATTAAAAATGTTTTCTATCGCAACATCTGCGCATGCATATACGATAGAAAAAACAATGGTCAAAATAATAAAAGCAATAATCTGCGTTTGTATAGGCTTTTCCAATACTTTATACTCCCGTATCACCATTCGCATCAGGTGTGTTATCAATATGCCCAACACTATGCTGATTAATATCAACAATAGAAAATTATCCACTTTTCGTACCGACAAGGTTAAATAAAAGAAAGTCGATATGGCCATGCTGGCGCCCCAGCCGGCAAGTTGACAAACCCAATATTTTGATATCTTTTTTAACATAAGAATACAAAATTACAAATTACATTCCTGCAGCGCTCACGGCGATTTTATTAATGGTAATATGCCGTTGTAAGAGGTTACAGCAGCCAATATTAATAAATTATGTTGATTACTTGCTTTTTGTAAAAAAGTTTTCAACCTTGTACACAACAATCAATCCTTAAATAAAAAATTCATATTATGTCATTTAATTTAGTTGAAGCAGCAAATAGCCTTATTGCCGGAGAACTGGTAGATAAGGCAGGTTCTTTTTTGGGCGAAAGTGAAACAGGTGTGCGCAAGGCCTTAACAGGCATTGTACCGGCGTTATTAGGCGGTCTGGCAACGAAATCTTCCACCGGTGCCGGGGCAGATGCAGTATTTCGTATGGTGAACGAACAAAGCCAGGCCCAGGCAGAGCCAGCCGGATTATTTGGAAACGATAATACCAGCCTGTTAAATAAAGGTTCGGCATTACTGGGTAATATTTTTGGAGATAAGGTAAGCAGCCTTGCGGGATTACTGTCTGGCTTTTCGGGCATACGGCCAACATCGGCCAGTTCATTACTGAGTATTGTTGCGCCTATTATTGTGGGTTTTTTAGGAAAACACGCCAGTAGCAATCATTTAAATGCCAGTGGTTTAAGCAACCTGTTAAGCAGCCAAAAAGGAAATATAAATCTTGCAGTGCCATCCGGTTTAAATTTAGAATCCTTTATTGAAAAGCCTTCGTTAGCCGGCCATGAGGTAACACATGCCGCCGCCGCAAGTCATTATACAGAAGAAGTTGCAGATACAGCAGGCTCTGCCATTAAATGGTTATTGCCAGTATTGTTGCTGGTATTGCTGGCTGCCGCGGCTTGGTATTTATATAGCGGCAAGAATAGCAAATCTGAAAGTGAAACAACATCAACTATGGCCGAAACAACCGTTAAAGAACAGCCTGCAGCGGTTGCAGAACAGGCTCCTGCTGGCAGAGTAGATACAAGCGGAAATTATATTTATGATCTTGGAAAAATGGTTACGATTGATTTACCAAATGGCGCTGGTGCTTTAACTGTGGGAGAAAATTCTACAGAAAACAGGTTGTACAAATTCTTATCAGACCCCGCCGCAAAGATTGATACGGTAAAAGGTAACTGGTTTGAATTTACAAATGTTCGTTTTTTGACCGGTGGTACAAAAGTGGATTCAGCCAGCTCAAATCAGTTAAAAAATGTGGTTGCTATTAGTAAAGCTTTTCCCGCAGCCAGTTTTAAACTGGGTGGCTATACCGATAACGTTGGCGATGCTGTATTCAATACAACGCTGTCGCAAAAACGTGCAGACGCAGTTGCGGCCGAATTGAAAAAAATGGGTGCCAGTGCAAAGGCTATCACAGGAGCTAAAGGATACGGTCCGCAATACCCCATCGGCGATAATGGCACTACCGAAGGTAAAGCCATGAACCGGAGAGTCGCCATCAATGTAAAATCCAAATGACCTTTTTTATAAAAAATAAAATCCCCACGCTTATTTAAGGCGGGGGATTTTATTTTAGAATGTTACTGCTTAAGTAATTTAAAAGCGTGTGTCCATTGGTTATTCAACATCCCCGGAATGCACCATAACATGGCAAGTGGTTCAATAGCCCTGGCCGCCTCTATTTTTCCAAGGTCTTCCGTATCCCAGCCAAATATTGTTAAGATAGAGGTTACAGTTTTTTTTGCCGGTTCATTGTTACCACAAATAAACATTGTGGGCACTATCCCGTTGTAATTGGGTTTATACATTTGACCATTGCCAACACTATTAAAAGCCTTTACCAGGTGGGCTTCCGGAATCAATAGTTGCAACGATTCCATTAAAGATTGATTGGGGGATGTAAAGTATTGCAATACATCGTTCACTGGTGGCGCGGCGGCAATTGGGTTGGTAGTGTCAATAACTGTTTTGCCTGTAAAATTAGCTGGACCTGCCATCCGTACAGCATCTTCAGCAACGGTTCCTTTAGTAGCTAAAATTATCAGTTCACCAAAAGACGCCGCTTCTTCAAACGTGCCAACCTTCCCACCGGGGTTTTCGTTCTTCCATTTTACAACATCTTCTTTTGCTGTATTCCTGGTACCAAGCATTACTTCATTTCCTTCTTTTAAAAATGCTGAAGCCAGCACCCTGCCAACAATTCCGCTTCCTATTATACCTGTTTTCATTACTAAAATTTTTAATGATTAAAGTGTTTTTCCAACCGCCACTTTTGTACCACATTATATTCGTAAAAAAGTGTGTTGGGCATCGCTATTGATTATTATAGGCCGACGCAAACTCTGAGGCAAAATCTTCAAGTTTAACAATACCTAATACAGGATGGTTTTTCCAGTAATCTTCCTGCATTTTCCCTTCCCTTAATGCCCTACCCATTGTGGTGTAGCCTTCAGCAAAATCCTCACTCAGACCAGCTTGTTTCATACCCTGTAAAGACTGATCGTCAGAAAATTCCACCCACGGAATGCCAGGTTTATTAACTGCATTGCTTAATACAGCAGCTACTTCAACCGCAGTTCTTTCATCGCTGGCAACATAGCGTATTGTATACCCGGTAAAGTTTAAAGCCAGCAATTCTTCTGCTGCCGCCGCTGCAATATCATTGGTATGTACCAGTGCCAATTTTTCGCCATTACCACCAAAGTTGCTGCCCATAATTTGCATGTTTTTGATCAATGGAATCATGGTAAATAAGTTATACATAAAGTAACTAGGGCGCAATACCTTAATATTTACATCTGTAAGGCGATGTAATAAATCTTCATAATCGGCTAGTCCATCTACAGGCCCTACACCGTTGCCCATATGTGCGCCAATGCTGCTGAGCACCACCACGTTTTTAATATTGTTCGCTTTAATAGCAGCAATATAATTCCTTGCTACAGAGTTTTGGTAATGTCTGAAGTTGTCGGTAGCAAAATTGGGCGGTATCATGGTATAAACCGCATCGGCACCTGCAAAACTGGCCGTTAAAAAGGCTGCGTCTTCCAAAGAACCCACAGCTGCTATAGCACCCTGGCTGGTTAAGGGTTGCAAATTGCCTGCTGTGCGGCCAATTACAGTCACGTTGTGACCTGCTTTTAATAATTTTTCTGTCAGAGCTGCAGATATATGGCCTGCGCCGCCAGTAATAACGTACTTCATAATAAATGGTTTATTGTTTAATGTTTGTATATACAAGTAAATAGGAAAAAAATTTAGCGGCTTAATTTATCGTTTAATTTGTTGATATTTTGTGCCATTCGTTTACTTTCTTCCACTCCTAAAAAGGAAATACAACTGGTATAAAATTCATCCCTGCAATTTTTCATTTGTGGGTATAATTGGTTGGCTTTTGGAGTAGGATATACATTGGTCACTTTGCCTTCCGTTGTTCGTACAACCAGTTTGTGCGCTTCCATTTTTTCTATCAAACGTGTAATGGTACTGGGCGTAAGTTGCATTTCATCTGCAAGTTTGCCTGGCTGTACACCCGGCTCTTCAATAACTGTCATCAACAAATAAGCATGGCTGGGTGTAAGGTTGATTTTCTTCCAGCTGTCAGCGGCCAATTTCTCCACCTTGCGGGCAAATGCATTGGCCGAAAAATAAAGACATTTGCTAAACCTGCTACCGGATGCTTTCATAATAAACACAAAGTAAAAGCATTTAGTTTGTATATACAACTATCGGCCAATAGTTTTTTTATAAAATGCCTTTTCTGAAATATAAAGCGGGGATCTTTCAGGTGATGGCTTAAACAGCATCAAAAATTAGCCGCCGCTTCATTGCTTAAATGATTATTTTTACAACATGGCAAACCCGAATTTAAATAAGGATGGAGAAGCATTAAGTTCTGCGGAAAAGGATTTTGAAAATAACATCCGGCCCAGTGAAATGGCCGATTTTTCAGGGCAACCTCAGACGATAGAGAATTTAAGGATATTCATAAAGGCGGCTAAAATAAGAGGCGAGGCGCTGGATCATATTTTATTTCATGGTCCGCCGGGCTTAGGCAAAACTACGCTTAGCAGGATTGTGGCCAACGAACTGGGGGTAACCATAAAGGAAACCAGCGGACCTGTAATTGAAAAGCCTGGTGATTTGGCCGGGCTGCTGACTAACCTGGAAACCAATGACGTGTTGTTTATAGATGAAATACACAGGTTAAGCAACGTGGTAGAAGAATATTTGTATGCCGCCATGGAAGATTACCGGATTGATATTATGATTGATAGCGGTCCTAATGCAAGAAGCGTACAGATTAATTTAAACCCCTTTACTTTAATTGGCGCCACTACCAGGAGTGGTTTACTTACAGCACCACTCTTATCCCGTTTTGGTATAAAATCAAGATTGGAATATTACAATGCAGCCACCCTGCAGAAAATTATTTTGCGTTCAGCCTCCATCTTAAATACCACCATTTCTACCACTGCCGCAGATGAAATCGCCCGACGCAGCCGCGGTACGCCCCGTATCGCAAACGGGCTTTTAAGAAGGGTTCGTGATTTTGCCCAGGTATTAAATGACGGCAACATTGATATCGGTATTACACAGCATTCTCTAAAAGCACTGAATGTAGATGAGCACGGCCTGGATGAAATGGATAACCGCATTCTGAATGCCATCATCGATAAATTTAAAGGAGGGCCAGTTGGTATCACCACAATAGCTACTGCGGTAGGTGAAGAGCCAGGTACGCTGGAAGAAGTGTATGAGCCATTCTTAATCCAGGAAGGTTTTTTACAACGTACAGCCAGGGGAAGGGAAGCTACGGCGAAGGCCTATCAGCATCTTGGTAAAGCGGCTCCCGGCGCTGGTTTTGCCGGTGCATTGTTTTGACATTTACTGTTTTTATAAAATAAAACTGCCAAAGTTTTGCTTTGGCAGTTTTTGTAATCCCGAAATGTATGATTGGTTGTTTATATGCTATGCAGCTACTAACCTGAAGCCGTTACCGTGAATGTTCACGATTTCAATGGTACTGTCTTCTTTTAAATATTTACGCAATTTGGCGATGTAAACATCCATACTGCGGCCGTTAAAATAAGTGTCGCTACCCCAGATTTTCTTTAAGGCAATTTCCCGCTGCAACAAATCATTTTTATACTCACACAACATTTTTAATAACTCGTTTTCTTTCGGAGACAAGGTTTGCACTTTGCCTTCGTACACCAGTTCCCGCAGGCGGGGGTTAAAATGGTACTTGCCCATATCAAATTCCGCATTCACTTCTTCCCGGTGCATTTCTTCGTTGCGTTTTAAAATGGCTTTTATTTTCAATAGTAATACCTCGCTGTCAAATGGCTTGGTAATATAGTCATCGGCACCTAGTTTGTATCCTTGTATAATATCGTCCTTCATGGTTTTAGCCGATAAGAAAAATAGCGGAACATCAGGATTGATATCGCGGATTTCTTCTGCCAGAGTAAAACCATCCATATTTGGCATCATTACATCCAGTAAACAGATATCAAATTTTTCGCGTTGAAATGCTGCCAGACCAAGGCGACCATCCCTTTCCAGTACTACATCGTAATCGTTTAGTTCCAGGTAATTTTTTAAGACCATACCAAGGTTAGTATCATCTTCGCATAATAATATTTTGGGTTTTGCTGCTTCCATGTTTTAAAAGTTTAATGGCAAATAAAATTAAATCAAAATTGATGTAGCGAATATAATGCCTATTTTTTTGTTAAAGGTCGTATTGTACAGGGGCGGCTTTGTCTTGTGATGAATTGCCTGTCTTCCAGATACCTGGGTAAACTAAAAAGCCCATTCTGTTAAAAATGGGCTTTTAAAAGGTTTAGTTGAACAGCTTATTTAAAATCAGCATCAGTAACACCTTCATTTAATTTTATTGATTTGTATTTAAAAGGAATTTCCTGCCCACCTGCAATCCTGGTAATTTCTGTAGGCAGCAGCAGAGCGCCGGTTTTTTGGTAATTTTTATATTCAACAGTTAAAGGCACATCAGCACCTTCCTGCGTGGAGGTAGTTTCTTCCTGTAACAACAGGCCCGTTTTTACACTGTACTGCTGCACAGAACTTCTTCCACTTGGCATTATAACCTGTAAACGATAAGTATCTTCATCACCCACTTTACCGGTGCCAAGATAATCGGTTTTATAAGCGCCATCTGTTATATAAAACAATTGAGGAATTACACCTTTGTCATCCAGCGCCTCTTTAATTTCTTTATCAGAAAAATCCTTTTTTTGCGGACCTTGCTGCTGAAATCCTGTAGCCCCGTTAAACATCATTTTCATTACCGTCATGGTACCCATTTTTAATTCCATCATCTGCAGGTTGGGGTTCATCCGCTTTTCCACGCCATCAAATGTACGGCCCATCATGTCAAGGCTTATAACGGCCGATAAGCTCGTAACTTTTTTTACTTCGTCCTTACCACCGATGGCTTTTAAATAGGCTCCAATAATTTCCGCAGCGGAAATACTATTGGTATTTTTCGGAGTTTCGGTCCCTTTTTTATCAGCAGGTTTACCAACTATAAGGTTGGCAAAACGATCGTATTTTTTAACCGGGTAACCAAGCCGCATTAATTTGGGTAATATGACAGCGCCATTGCCTGCAATCACAATCCTGGAGCTGGTTTCGTTAAAGTAACTTCCGGATACTCTTTTTAAATCGCTGAGTGTAACGCTGTTTATTTTTTGTAAATAAGTTCTGTAAAAATCTTTAGGCAAATTGTTGATTAAAATGTTGGATGCATACGTGGCCGTACGGGCAGGGTCTTCCATACCAAGGGCAAAAGAACCATTGTAGATGGCTTTGGCATTATCCAGTTCTTCCTGCGTGATTTTACCGTCCCGCATATTTAAAATCTCACCGAATATTTCTGCCGTAGCGCTGTCTACTTTATCACTTCTAACGGCGGCACTTGCTGTAAACAAACTTTGAAAGCGGCCGCTGCCCACGCGTGAATAACTGCCGTATGTGAATCCATGTTTTTCCCGCAGGTTCATAAATAACTTACTTTCTGCACCGCCACCCAAAATCTGGTTGGCTACAAGCAAAGCATGATAATCTTTATTATTCATTGGGTTGCTAATCAGGTTACCAACACTCAATTGTCCCTGTACTGCCGTTGGCACGTCAACAAAATCAATTTCGGTTTTGCCCGGATTTTTTACCAGTGGAATTACCGGTAAGGTCAGCTTTTTGCCAGTCCAGTCACCAAAGGCTCTTGTGGCCAGTTGCTTAGCAGCTTCAGGTGTTATGTCACCAACAAAAGTGAGGTAAGAACGGGAGGGTGTGATGTAATTTTTATAGGATTCTTTTACGTCTTCTAATGTTAGTCCCTTCACCGTTTCTTCGGTTGTGAACTCGCCCATGGCCGTTTGTTTGCCGTAGCTTAAAGCTGCATTTACCCTGGCTGCAATAGCAGGGGCACTCTTTTCATTTGCTTTTAAACCGGTAAGCGTAAACGATTTTAATTTATCAAAAGACGCTGCTGGGAAAGCCGGATTTTTTAACCCATCCGCCAGCAAATTAAATGCTTTGTCAAAATAGCGGGTAAGTGCACTGGCATAGCCGCCGGAAGCAGAAAGATTAACTTCGGCTCCAATCATATCAACGGCTTCGTCAAATTTATCTTTGGGCATGTTGGTGGTGCCTTCTGCAAGCATTTGTCCCATCAAATCTACCAGGCCCGCTTTTTTACCTTCAAGTACGGGGCCTGCATCAATATTGAGCGAAGCCGTCACTTTCGGAAATTTATGGTTTTCTACCACCAGGATGGTCATGCCGTTAGGCAGGGTAAATATCACGGGATCCTTTATGGCAATCACCGGAGCTGGCCCGGCCGCCGGCTTTTTCGATCTGTCAACTTTTATTTGTGCAAAACCTTGCTGTAATAAAACAACACTGATTGCAACGATTAGTATTTTTTTCATTTAAATATTTTTTGCTTTATGATATGCGTTGATCAAAATAGGTTGTTGCCTTTATTTTTTCGGCAGGTAATACAACACTACCCGCTGGTTTTTATTCAAATATTTTTTAGCTACATCCTGTATATCCTGGCGGGTAATCTTCCTGATTTCATCCAGTTCTGTATTGATATTATTGGTGTTTTTATAAAAAGTATATCCATCGGCCAGGTTTTCGGCCACGCCCAGCATTTTGCTGTTTTTACCAATAAAATCGTTTTCAAACTGGTTTTGCAATTTGGTAAATTCACCTTCGCTGATTAAGCTGGTTTGTAATTTTACCACTTCTTCATTCATATCATTCAGCAATGTATCCAGTGGTGTATCGTTATTGGGCAATGCATAAATAATGTAGGCACCATAATCTTCCAGCGAATAATTAAAGGAGCCCACCTGCACCGAATTCTTTTTGTCATCCACCATTTTTTTAAACATCCGGCTACTATTGCCCTGGCTTAAAACAGCACTCGCCATTTCAAGTGCTTTCGATTCTTTACTTGTTTCACCCGGCACCCTGTAGGCGGCTAAAATAGCCGGTATCTGGATATTGTTATCATAAGCGGTATCAATAATTTCACTGGTGATCGGGTCTTCTTTGGCAGCGGTTCTTGTTATTGCAACACCACTGGGAATTTCCGCAAAATAACTTTCCACCAACGTTTTTGTTTTGGCGATATCAATGTCCCCGGCAATAGTAAGTACCGCGTTATTCGGCGTGTAATATTTTTTATTGAAAGCCTTGAATTCATCCAGCGTTGCTGCATCCAGGTCGGCCATACTGCCAATAGTTACCCAGTTGTATGGATGTTTTGTAAACAGGTGTTTCATTACTTCACTCAAAAAATTTCCGTACGGCTGGTTATCCACCCGCAATCTTTTTTCTTCTTTTACAACTTCATTTTGCGTTTTTACCCCTATTTCATTTATCACGGGGTGCATCATGCGTTCACTCTCCAGCCATATACCGGTAGCCAGTTGATTGGAGGGAAATACTTCATAATAGAAAGTGCGGTCCTGGGTAGTGTTGGCATTATTTTGACCACCATTGCTGCTAACGATCTTCATGAACTCGCCTCTTTTGATGTTGTCGCTGCCTTCAAAAAGCAGGTGTTCAAAAAAGTGGGCAAAGCCTGTCCTGTTAGGCTGTTCATCTTTGCTTCCCACATGATACATTACTGATACCGCTACTACGGGCGCTGATTTATCCTGGTGTAAAATAACATGCAAACCATTTTTTAGGTCGTACTCAGTATAAGCTATTTTTTGAGCGCTGGCCGAAACGGATGTTGCCATCAGGAAAAAATAAAAAATTCTTTTCTTCATATTTGTTTAATTGAAAGTCAAATGTAAGCCGTTATTGATATGTTCAATGGCAGTTTTTAAAAAATTGATAAGCGGTAACATCGCTTAATCTACAGCATTGAATTTCATACAGCATCAACATCTTTTTTTTGAAAAAGTTGGTAATGAGACTGTGGGCAATGACTACATCAAGTTTCAGAATGCCGCCTCGAGGCCCAGGCTTTCGGCCTTGAGGCCTGAGCTTTCGGCCTTAAGCCTTCCCGCAAACTATTTTTTTATTCATTTTTATTGGTGAAATTCGTGTACGATGAAGGCAATAGTTTATAAAAGCACGGGCAGCTGGTACGTGGTGCAAAATGAGGAAGGGGTGGTTTTAAATGCCCGCATATTGGGTAAGTTTAAAATGGATGGTTTAACAAGCACCAATCCGATCGCTGTGGGCGATACGGTAACAATTGTGGCCGAGAATGAACTAGAGGGATCTGTTACCATCACTGAAATTGAAGACCGTAGAAATTACATCACCAGAACGTCGCCTGCCAATAAGCATAAGCACCATATCATCGCCTCCAATATTGATCAGTCGTTGCTGTTTGCCACTTTAAAAGAGCCTAAAACATCGCAGGGATTTATCGACCGGTTTTTAATTACTTCAGAAGCTTACCGCATTCCTTCTATTATAGTGTTTAATAAAGCAGATTTGTATAAAGAAAAAGAAACGGAAAAATTTGCTGAGTTAAAATCCATTTACGAAACCGTTGGGTATAAGGTAATGGGTATGAGTATAGAAAAAAATACCGGTGTTGATGAAGTGAAAAACTTATTAAAAGATAAAACTACCTTGTTAAGTGGCCACAGCGGCGTGGGCAAATCTTCTTTTATAAATACCATTTTTCCGGAGCTGCAATTGAAAACGCAGGATGTAAGCGGATGGAGTGGTAAAGGATTACACACAACCACTTTTGCAGAAATGTTTAACCTGCCTTTTGGCGGTCGCGTAATTGATACGCCCGGTATAAGGGAGTTGGGTTTGGTGGATATTCCAAAGCAGGAGTTATCTCATTATTTTCCGGAAATGAGGGAACTGATCAACGATTGCCAGTTTAATAATTGCATGCATACGAATGAACCCGGCTGCGCCATAAAAGCCGCTGTGGAAGAGGGTATCATACACATTGACCGCTACATCAGTTACTGTACTATATTGGATAAAATAGAAGAAAAGTCTTATTAAACAAACTGATTTTACAGATTGCCTGGGTACAACCTGGTTTATCCAGGCCGGGCAACCGGTAAAATCAGTAATAAAAAATTAGTAAGCTCTGTGTTCTAAAAAATGGGCAATTTCCATCACTGCATTATTTTCCTGCTGTACACTTTTTACATGTTGCGGAAAAATGGATACGCCGTTAAAAACATTGTAATGCAGCGTTAGCACATGGCTCTTGTAGTGAAAATCCCAGTCAAGGGTTTCGCTATCATCCACCTGGTTTAAAAAATTAATTTGCAGGTCGGTAGCGAGGGTTTCTGCGATGGCGTAAAATTTAGATACGCCGCAGTTGTCGTCAATAACGGCTTCAGTATTGCCGAATTTAGTTTTCAGGTGGTAACACATAGTTACAGGGTTTAGGGTTAGGGTAATTTTTTATTTTAAAATACAATGCGATCAATAAATTTTACGGCCGCCTTTGTATTTTGATTGGGTCACTTTGTCGCCTTTTGCAATTTTTAAATCGTTGCTCAACTGGCCAGCCTGCGGACTTCCGGGGCAACCTAATTTTTCTTTTTTACTAAAAACGGCGCAACTTGTTGAGGCCATAACATAACAAGTACAGGTAAGGGCAATGATAATTTTTTTCATAGCATAAGGATTGGTGTATAGAAATTACAGCCGGCTACTTAAAAAAAATCATTTGCCAGCTTATTTAAACCAGCCGCTGTACATTAAATAATTATTGGCAATTCTGTTTATCTCGCCGCTGATCAGTTCTTCCCTGATGTTTTTTACTTTTTTTGCTGGTACACCTGCGTAAATGCAGCCCGGTTCAATAATAGTATTTTCAAGCACTACTGCACCAGCGGCAATAATACAATTGCTGCCCACCTGAGCGTTATCCATTACGATGGCGCCCATCCCAACCAGCACATTATCAGCTATAACGCATCCATGCACGATTGCATTGTGTCCGATGCTTACATTATTTCCAATAATGGCCTTTGTCTTCTCATAAGTACAGTGAATTACAGCTCCGTCCTGAACATTTACTTTATTGCCCATAATAATGCTGTTAACGTCGCCACGTATTACTGCATTAAACCAAACGCTGCAATCATCGCCCATAGTAACATCGCCTACAATTGTGGCGTTGGGGGCAATAAAACAATTGTTGCCCATTATTGGCAACACACCTTTTACCGGAAGAATTATTGGCATATTTTTTAATTTTTTTTGTTCCAAACAGTTGTTTTTTATATCAGCATCGTTGCGTCGCACTCGTGTACTGCATACCTTTTGGCATCTTTGGCCCGCTGTTTTAAAAGCCTTTGCTAAGCGCAATAGCAAGCATTGCGACAGCTGTAAATATTACTGCGAATATCAAACTTTTGTATCGAAATTTGCAGCTTATGACGCAGCGACAGTTATTTCTTGCCCATGTAGGGCAAACATCGCAGGCACCATTGGCCCTTGAGATTGTAAAAGCCAGTGGCAGCAGCCTGTGGGACGTGCACGGAAAAAAATACATTGATCTTATTGCAGGTATCAGTGTTTGTAATGTTGGCCATTGCCATCCGCAAGTGATTGAAGCCATTAAAAAACAAGTGGAGCAATACATGCACATTATGGTATACGGCGAACTGGTTGAAAGCCCGCAGGTAACTTATGCAAAATTACTTACGGAGCATTTGCCCGCTTCTCTCAACTCCGTATTCTATACTGCCAGTGGCAGTGAAGCTACGGAAGGCGCTATGAAATTGAGCAAACGCTTTACCGGCCGTACGCAAATCATCTCCTTCAAAAATTCGTATCACGGCAGCACGCAGGGTGCTTTAAGTATAATGGGGGATGAATATTGGCGCAATGCCTTCCGGCCATTATTGCCGGATACAATGCAACTCAATTACAATTCGTTTGAAGACCTGCAGCAGATTACTGAAAAAACTGCCTGTGTAATAGCCGAAACGGTGCAGGCAGAAGCGGGCGTTATAGTACCTAAAAGCGACTGGCTAACAGCGTTGCGTACACGCTGTACACAATCAGGTACTTTACTTGTTTTAGATGAAATACAATGTGCCTTTGGCCGCAACGGTACCCTGTTTGCTTTTGAGCAATTCAATGTAGTTCCGGATATCCTTTTGTTAGGTAAAGCACTGGGTGGCAGTATGCCTTTGGGGGCTTTTGTTGCCGCTAAGCAAATGATGGATTCGCTTAGCTTTAATCCTGTGCTCGGACATATTAATACTTTCGGTGGCCACCCGGTAAGTTGTGCCGCGGGGCTTGCAGCGCTGAATGTATTGTTGCAACAAAATTTAATCAGCACGGTGAAGGAAAAGGAAGCCTTGTTTCTGTCGCAGTTACAACATCCATCCATAAAGGCAGTACGCAGCTGCGGCCTGATGCTGGCAATAGAATTTGAGGATTTTGCGTTTAATAAACTGGTAATTGACAGGCTGATAGAAAAGGGTGTATTTACAGATTGGTTTTTATTTGCGGCTAATTGCTTAAGAATAGTACCGCCACTTGTTATTACAAACGAGGAGATTGTTACTGCCTGTAAAGAAATCGAAACAGTTTTAAATGAAATAACTTAATATCGTAACAATATATTTGCGTTCATACAACGCTTTCGGTGTTGTAAAATTTATATTAATTTGCCCATTTGCTAAATGAAAATCCTGTACGTCCGCTTATGAAAATAATTTCAACTGCTTTTATAGCAACTTTTTTTTGCTTCTTTTTTTCTGTTGCCTTTGCGCAACCAACTTCTTCTAAAACTTTACTCTGGCGTATTTCCGGCAACGGCCTGGAGAAACCTTCGTACCTGTACGGTACCATGCATTTAAAAGACAGGCGTTTGTTTTTCTTTGGTGATTCAGTATATAAAAGTATTGAAACTTCGAAAGGATTTGCGATGGAACTGGACCCTAACGAAATGATGGATTCTGTTTTTGCTAAAATGAGAGAAGGCGATACTACTTCTCTTTTAAAGCATTTGATGGATGAAAAAAAATTTAAAAGCATCGAAAAAAAGTTAGAAAAAAAATTTGGTATGCCTGCCGGTAAAATTACCCGTAAGCAACTTATTGACGACAGAAATAGCCAGTATTATAACAAACGAAAAAGCGATGATATGCAGTCTGTGGTAGACATGTACCTATATAACATAGCGCACAGGCAGGGCAAGTGGGTGGGCGGTATTGAAGATGTAAACGATCAGTTTGGCATTAAGGATGAATTGGGAAAAGACGTTAATATTACTGACTACGTGAATGAGGATAACAGTGCTAAGAGAGACGCCTATCTGGAAAAAATGATAGCGCTGTATACCGATCAGGATATTGATAAATTCGACGCCTTGTTTAGTGATCCGGCATTTCAAAAAACCAAAGATGTGTTGTTGGTGCACCGTAACATAAAAATGGCACGCCGCATGGATAGTCTTTCGCACATACGCAATAGTTTTTTTGCTGTTGGAGCAGCCCATTTGCCTGGGGAAGATGGGCTGATAAAATTATTATCTGCAAAGGGCTTTTCAGTAACGCCCGTTTTTTCTTCAAAAAAAATAGCACCGGAAAATTATACCTACAACGCAAATAAAATACCCTGGATAAAATTCGCCGGTAAAGACAGTGCGTATACTGCTGAAATGCCAGGCAAGCCAGGCGACCTGGATGCGGCCCTCGGGGAAATGAAGTTTAAAGTATATGCCGACCTGGTGACAAATATTTTTTTCATGACGGGATGGACTTTTTATGGAACGGATGAAAACCAGGAAGCCGTGATGGATAGAATAATGAAGTCTTTTGTTGCCAAAGGGATGGAAAAGCAAAGCGAGAAAAAAATATCTAATCATGGCGTGAATGGAAACGAAATAATTGCAGTAGTTCAACAAGCATATTACCGTATACAGGTATATACTGCTACCGGTAAACTGTACATCGTGATGGCGGGCAGCGCTAACAAAACTGATTTGTTTGAAACGGATATAGAAAAATTCATGTCCGGTTTTACAATGAATACCACTGTAACGCCAAAGTCCAATGTCTGGGTCAACCATACCGATTCGCTAAAAGCTTTTTTTGTTTCATTTCCTAAAGTGCCTTCAATCGATAAGTTGAAAAATAATAATGAAACAAAAAATATAGCAACAACCACGGTAACGGCTTTGGATATTCCCAACAACACATACTATATGGTAATAGTAAACGATGCTGACAAAGGGTTTTTAATGAACGCAGATAGTACAATTTTTGAAGACAAACTTAACTATTACAAAAGCATTAAATCAACCGTAACCGACATTCGTAAATTTGATTATGAAGGCAATGCTGCCATGAGTTTTGTAGCTTTATCAAAACTGGAAGGTCTTGACTATATCAGCAAGTTGCTTGTAATTTGTCGCGGCAACAGAACTTATACAATCGCGGCGATAGCACAAAAAGGAAAAGAAGATTATCCCGATATCACCCGTTTTTTCCGCTCTTTTAAATTGAATACTTTCAAACAACCGGTTTGGAGTAAAGTGGAATCCATTGGTAATAGTTTCACTACATGGGCACCTGAAGCTTTTGGTCGACCATTGCAAGATACAACGGGTTTGTCTGCAGATGAAAAAGAGGCCTCCTTAAAAGAAGCAAAAGTAAATGTGCAACTGATTGCGCAAGATATATACGCAGTCACAGACTTCAACATAAACATTCATGCGGCATCCAAATATTACTATGCAAAAAACGACAGTACTTTTTTGTTGGATCAATTGGCTACCTATTTTGCCGATACCAGCTCAGCGACAGCTAAAGCCCGACCCGGCCATTTTGATTCGCTGCTATCAAAGAAAACTACCACAAACGGAACAGTAAACGGGTACGAAATTTTAGTAAAAAATCCGGCGAAGTCTTATTTTAAAAGGGTGCGGATTTTGCCGCATGGCGACTCTTCTTACCATCTTTTTGTACTGGGGTCGTATGATTATATTACCAGCGAAAACAGCAACAAATTTTTTAGCGATTTTCGCTTCCGCGATGAGTCGCTCTCCTCGGCTGTTTCAAAAAATAAAGCGGCTATTCTCCTGAACGATCTCGCTAGTAGCGACAGCGCAACAAGGGTGGGGGCACGTGCATATTTGAATGATTATAATTTTAGTACAACTGATCTTCCGTTATTGTATGGGGCTTATTTAAAAAGATATCCGGCAGATGCGGATGAATACAGAACGATCAATGAAAAAATAAGCGATGTTATTACCAAATTGAAGGATAGCTCTACCGTTTCTTTTGTAAAGGATAATTATATATCTGCTACAACGAGTCAGCCGGAGTTAAAAATTGAAATGCTTAAAATGCTCGCCAAACAGCAAACAACATCTGCCACAAATATTTTGAAAGATTTATTGCTGAAAGCGCCACCTGTAAGTGGTAACGCCAATTCATTTATCTCCAGTATTAGCGATAGCCTGTTATTGGCGAAAACACTTTTTCCTGAAGCTGGCCGGTTTTTCGGCGATTCAATTTTAGGACCAGGCACCATTCGCTTGGCATCAGAACTGATTGACAGTAACCTGTTGAGAAAAGAGATATTTACTGACAATAAGATCGGGGTATTACAAACTGCAAAGGCGCAGTTAAACGCAATGAAAAAGGGCAATTACGCAACTTATAATAATTATGTAATTGATGCGCTACAGAAAATAAATGACCAGTCTGCAATTGGTTTATTAAACGGGTTTGTAAAAACAGCCGACCTGGACGCAAAACAAAATGCACTATTGGCAATGCTGAAATTGAAGCAAACCGTTTCCCCGCTGGAGATACGAAAATTGGCTGCCGACAAAGGATACCGCACCTATTTTTATAAAGAATTAAAGGCAATAGGCAGGCAGGAATTATTTACCCCTGAATTTTTAAGCCAACAGCAATTTGCAGATGCTTACATGTATAATTTTGCCAGTGATGAAGACGCTGATAATACGGTGAGTAAATTTCTTTCAGAAAAAACTGCTGTTATAAAAGGCGTACAAAAGCGCTTTTATCTTTTTAAGGTTTCTTTTAGTTATGACGACGAGCCTGAAAGTCACCTGGCAATTTGCGGGCCATTTGATTTAGACAGAAAAAACATTGTAATAAATGAAGACGGGATGGCGCAGAAAATTTTCTACGAAGAAAAGTTCAGTAGTGCAGCCATCGGAGAATTATTTAGTAAATATATTCTGGAAGAAAATCAAAAGGCTACCACTCCGCCAATTAAGTAATAACAACATTCTAACGTATCTTATCATTGCGGGACAAAGTAAGAGCTAATACCAGCTAAGAATAATTTTTTCTTGCAAATGTCAAGTCTTTCCATTTACTTTGTGTTTCAAAGTGCTTTTATGAGTGGACAACAACAATCGCTGGATGACCTGCAGCATATAAAAAAAATGATGGAACGCAGCAGCCGCTTTATCAGTTTAAGCGGGCTAAGTGGTATTGCTGCCGGCACCTGTGCCTTGATTGGCGCTGTAGTAGCCTATCCTTATGTATACGGCCATAAAGATATTTTTATTGATACAACGGCAGGCAATGAACTGGCCCGTGCAGGGCATTTCAGTGTAATATTATATACCTGGTTGTTTTGGATTGCTGCTGTTACTTTCGCTGCTGCAGTAATCAGCGCTTTTATATTTACGTATATCAGAAGTAAAAAACAACACATTCCTTTGTGGGGCACTACGGCCAGGCGATTATTGATTAATGTTGCAATACCATTGATAGTTGGTGGATTGTTTTTGATAAAACTCATCCAGGCCAACGATATTGGATTGATTGCGCCGGCATGCCTGATCTTTTACGGTCTTGCATTGGTAAATGCCAGCAAATATTCACTTAACGAATTGCGGTACCTGGGATATGGACAGCTGATACTGGCGGTAATTAATTTAAAGTTTATGGGCTATGGGTTTTATTTTTGGGCCATAGGCTTTGGCGTATTACACATTGTATATGGTGCGGTAATGTGGTTCAGGTATGAAAAGGAGTGAATGCTGCCATTGTTGGGCATTAGCAAAAATCAATATTAAAAGCCCTTTGCAGGCAAACCCCGAACGATGATTAATCCGATCGAAAATTTAAATAAAATATTTGACAGCCGTATCCGACTGGGCATCATGAGTGCCCTGATGGTAAAT
This sequence comes from Chitinophagales bacterium, assembly GCA_038210625.1. Classification (GTDB taxonomy): domain Bacteria; phylum Bacteroidota; class Bacteroidia; order Chitinophagales; family Chitinophagaceae; genus Ferruginibacter. Next base: position 53,199 of record JBBQWL010000012.1, read on the forward strand.
GATGAAGTAAGCTTTAACGACTTAAAAGAATTGCTGACTATAACAGATGGCAACCTGGCAAGTCATTTGAAAGCATTGGAAGAAAATGGTATTATCAAAGTACAAAAAGGTTTCATTGGCAGAAAAACAAATACAACGTACCTGGTAACAAAAGCTGGCGAAAAAGCATTTAAGGCACATATTGAAGCGCTGGAAAAAATGATCAGGTCAACTAAATAATTTTTTTTGTACCTGTACTTTGAAACACAAAGCACTTTTAAAAATAAATACATGCAGATAGTACTACGCACATTTACAATTTGGGTGCTTACTGCACTGATTAATGCAGTAATAAGCGCTTGTTGCCTGGCTTTTAGTGATACCGAATTTAATGTATGGATTCCGGCATTTTTGCTCACCCTCTTTTTTACCTTGTTGTTTTCTGTTCCGGCGGTCTTTATTTTTTTTATCTTTTTTGCAGCTACCAGTAAAAGTGATGCGGGGCATTTATTCAGGGTGCTGCTTGTCGCCGCATTTGTTACGGCAATAATTTCTGCTGCGGGTTTTTATTTTGCGTTTTATTATCAGTTTAAAACGTTCACCATTTTTTTGACACTGTCTATTGTTATCTCTGCCATAAGCTCCATTATGTTGCATCACAAATTTATTGTAGCAGCCTATAAAAGTAATATGCCGCCTTAGTATTGCAGGGTTTAATAAATTCATCAATGTTTAAAGGGTTTCCAATTCTTTATCAATTTAAATTATACAAAAATGAAACCGCTATGGTTTAAAAGAACAAATTGGGCTTATGCACCTATTCATCCCATGGGGTACATTGTAACACTGATGGCCGTATTTTTTATGGTGCCGGTAACGCTTGCTACTGCCCGCAATGCGCATTCCGTATCTGATAACCTGTATGAGTTGTTTGTGTACGGCAGCTGTACCGCGTTTTGGTGGAAATGGATTGCTGATAAAACAAGTGCTGTAAGAAAATAATCACAACATGTCTGCTGTAATGCAGGCTAATAAAACCTTCACAAATGAAACCTGAAACAATAAAAACACTTTTAGTAACCGTGGGAGCCCTGCTGTTTAATATTATTTTCTGGCAACAAAAGCTGGGCATCAACACTATTTTTTTTGATCTCTTTATAATCTCGTCCGTTTTTTATCTGTACCCGGCGGCTTTTAAAAAGCCGGTTATCAAGTGGTTGCTGGCGGCGCATATCATTACTGTCTTTGCTGTATTGTTTCACAACACCGTTTTAAGTAAACTGGCCTTTAGTGTTACGTTGCTTTTAGTAGTAGTGTTTACACAATACCTGCATCGTTCTGTTTGGTACGCCGCCGGTTCTGCTTTTCTGAATTACCTGCTGATGATACCTTCTTTTTTTACCAGTGCAAAACAATTGAATCAAAATAAAATCAGGTTGTATAGCGTACGCAAGGCGTTGCGATTTTTAATTATTCCTTTATTGCTTTCCCTGGTATTTTATTGGCTGTATAATTTTTCAAACGCTATTTTCAGCAGCATCATGGGTGATGCCGCAATGGCTTTGCAGCGTTTTTTTTCACGTTTCTTCGACTGGTTTAGTTGGCAACGGTTTTGGTTTTTATTACTGGGTTTGTTTATTACCGGCGGACTTTTATTAAAAAGTAATATTGCTTATTTTTCCGAGAAGGACATTGTTAAGACTACAGAACTCGGCAGAAAAAAGACAAGGCTTATTGAATGGAAGCGAACCGGCATGTTTCAATTATTGGTTCTGCTGATGGGCAAATTTGCTGATGGTATGCTGGCCCTGCGAAATGAAAATAAAACCGGTATCATTAGCCTTGCACTGCTGAACCTGCTGCTGCTTTGCATCAATTGCATTGACGTAACGTTTGTTTGGTTTGGCTTTCAATATAAAAGCGATATGAACCTGTCTGCATATGTACACGAAGGTACCGGCATGCTTATTTTTTCAATCTTACTTGCCATGATATTGTTATTGTTTTTCTTCAGGGCTAATTTAAATTTTTATAAAAGAAACAAATGGCTACGCATGGGTGCTTACGCATGGCTGATTCAAAATATGGTGCTGGTAGTTTCGGTGTTGCTGAGAGATTATTATTACATTGTACACATGGGATTGGCTTATAAACGTATCGGCGTATTATTTTTTTTAGTATTGGTATTGTTTGGACTGGTAACTGTTTTTATAAAAATTCAGCAGGTAAAAACTACCTATTATTTACTAAGCGTAAATGCCTGGTTTGCAATTATTGTACTGGTTTTTTCCAGCTGTGTTCACTGGGATGAAATGATAGTAAAGTATAATCTAGCAAGGAAAAATACTATCCCGCTGGATATACAGTTTTTGTTGTCACTGTCAGATAAAGCTTTGCCTGTGTTGGAGGCCAATGTTGATGTATTGGAGAAATACAGCACACAAACCACTGATGGTAATGATGTATATTTATACCGGTCGGGCCTTACAGCAAAGCAATTTTTTGAAAGGCGGAAGGTGGATTTTTTTAAGGAACAAAATTCATATAATTGGTTATCCTGGAACTTTGCGGATGCTTATGTTAAAACTCACCTTTTGAAAGTTCCGGAAGCCGCTATAGTAAACCATTAACAAAATATAGTACACTATCTGTGCACTTAGGATTAGTTAGCAGCGTTTCTTGGCCAGCAATAATTGTAGCGTTTATAAAACAATAGAGGCTTAATTAAAAGACCTGGGGAGGTCCGAGGACAGAGTTAATAAGGGTCGGTCTAAGCAAAAATAGGGTTTGGTGATAATTTAATTGCTTTGTTATCAACAACGTTATACCAGGGAAATAAAAAATAAGATTCATGAAATTACTACGTTCATTTTTATATGCCGGGCGAGGCATTAAATTTTGCTTTCAGCAGGAGCTAAATTTCCGTATTCATGTATTGGCGATAGTAGTGGTAGTGTGTGCCGGTTTTTATTTTTCAATCACCACTACGGAATGGATTTTTGTGACCGGGTGCTGTACTATCGTTGTTGCTATGGAAATGCTGAATACAGCATTGGAAAAGATGTGCGACCTGGTAACAAAAGATTTTCATCCATTGATTAAGTGTATAAAAGATGTTAGTGCCGGCGCCGTATTGGTATGCGCTGCGGGAAGTCTGCTTACTGGCACAATCATATTTTTACCCAAAATTATTCAACTTTTAAAATGATATTTATGAAACAATTAGGTGCGTCCTATAAACTGCAGCTTGCATTTTTTGCATTTATAACAGTTATGTTGGTAGCCCGTGTTTTTTATTCCGGTACGCTGATGTATTTATTTCTAATCTGGAATTTGTTTTTAGCATGGATTCCTTTTCAGTTAAGCGTTTTGCTGGGTAGCAAAAAAGTTGCCTCACAAACCGGTGCTTATTTTGTGTTGGCGGGCTGGTTATTATTTTTTCCAAATGCTTTGTACATCATTACAGACCTGATTCACCTGGAAGATGTGGATACCGATGTCCCGGTTTGGTTTGATGCCATTTTAATATTTACAAGTTCTGTTGCAGGATTAATACTTGCGTTTGCTTCCCTGTTTAAAGTGGAAAGGTTTTTACAACAAAAAATCAAACAACAGCTCGTTGATAGATTAATAGTCGGCTGCCTGTTTTTAGGTTCGTTTGGCGTTTACCTGGGAAGATTTTTGCGTTGGAACAGCTGGGATATTGTTATGCATCCATTGAATTTACTGGCAGAAATTACCGCCCCGTTTATTTTGCCATTTCAACACTATCGTACCTGGGGTGTTACGGGAATGCTCACTTGTTTATTTTGCCTGCTTTATTTTACTGTAAAAAAATTACCCGGTCTTTTTGAAGAGCCGGGTAATACCATAAAATTATAATCTTTTTTTAAAAATCGAGTCCCATACTTACATACATAATAGGTTTGCCTTTAAAAACACCATTCATTTGCCAGGCGGCATCAAACTTTAAAAAATAGCCCAGCAAGGTGCTTCTGGCACCAAAGCCATAGCCACCAGCAAACGGCCCGATACCACCTGCTCTCTTTTCAATTTGCACCGGGGGAACTCCGTAAATTACAGATGGACGGCTAATGCCTTTTAAACCTCCGCTCCAGGCAGAACCTAAATCAAAAAACTGAACCAGTTGAAAGTTGCGCAGGAAAGCGTTGTTGATAGGGCGGCTGAATAATGTTGTAAAAACGGGCAAACGAAATTCACTGTTTAACACAACAGCATTGTTACCATTGGCCACGTTTTGTAAAAACCCCCGTACGTTTACAGCAAGGCTTTGAAATGCATATTCCACATTTTGATCAGGTGGATTGTGCGTATTAAAATAGCGGTCGGAACCATCTGATTTTGTGTTGTTGCCAAACATCAGCCAGCTATCAACACCACCCAGGTAGTAAATGGTTTTTTGATTGCCCCAGCTAAAATCTGCGGCGGCTCTTCCCGCCCATATAAAGTTGCGGTAAATAGGGTAATAATACCGGGCATCTGCACCCCAGTTAAAATTATACTTGCCATTGTTCAATTTCTCTTTGCTGATATCTGTGTTCCAGTCCATATAAACTTTATACCGCAAACCATTCCAGATATTTTGGGTTGGGTTTAAAGAATTGTCGTACACATATTCCAGGTGAGTAGTAGCAAAGGTTCTTTTTTGATCCGGCTCTTTTAAAGATTGATAGGGGTAAGTGAAATCGTAAAAATTTGTCAGAAATACAGTTTTATCTGTTCTGATACCCAGCGTTAAAGCAAGCCGCTTTGAATTATCAAAAGGGTACGCTACGTTGCCCTGGTACAGGTTGGTAAACACTTTTCCAGGAATATTTCCGGTTTGATCGGTTACAGACATCGCATTGCGGTAGTAAGTTCCACCCCAATCAAATCTTCTTTTGTAATTCTGGTAAGTCATCAGCCATTCGTTGTCTTTTAAGTTCGAAGAAATTCTAAATGCGCCGCTGATTTTTACGTCTTCCATTAATTCTGCCGTACCCATTTTTATAAGTCCGTTTATTACAGTACTGGATGAAAGATTGATAGGACCCTGGCCGCCTCCATAAGGCTGAAAGCGGTTAATCAAGAGGTTATTGTTTAAGCTGGCGCCAACATAATCAGAATAAAATTTAACTGGTTTGTAGGGATACAATTGCGCTTTTTGTAAAACATTGTTTTTACGCGACTCATTGTCGGCATTGATGTTTTGTATGGCATTGCTATCTACCTTTTCATTGTCAAATTCATTTTGAAAAACATCTTTTTTATTTTTATCCTTATCGCCTGTACCAAGTGGTTTGTCATACTTATTACCTTCACCCGCCGCAATTTTATCGGCCATAATAACATTTTTCATATAGCTGGTAGGCGGTACCGTTATATTGCGCCGGCGCAATGTGTTTTCATCAATCTTTAATTTATACAAGGTTTTTTCATCGCTCTGCCGGGTAACTTCACTCACCTGGTTATTGTCTCCCGCAATGCGGCTTTCAGCAATGCTGCTTTCATAATTACTTAAAGGAAATGTGTATACTGAATCTTTAGAGATAGCTACCACGGCAACAGAATCAACATCTGTTTTCTTATATACATTCAAGGTGCTATCCACCTCTTTAACCGAAGGATTGCGCAGGATATCATCACCAATTAATACCAGTGTATCAAGGCCTGCGGCTTTGGTTGTAAAGAAGCCGGCATAGCGGTTGCCTACGCCATTTTCATCACTCACAAAAGTAAAGTGGTTGGAGTTATAAGGCGTTGGATAACGGGCATTGCCATATTTTAAATTGGATAATTGTGTTATCTGGTTTAGCTCTGGCTTTACGCCAAAATTGGTAATCAGGAAAATGTTGTAACGGTTATGACTTGGTAAAACGGTGTCGGCAGTTTTTGCATCAGGGCTGGGCCTGTTACTGCTGAAAAGGATCCCTTGTTTGCCCGGGAAAGAAACGAAGGTAGCATCCAGGTCATCGTATACGTCGTTGGTAATTTGTTTTACTTTTTCGTTATCAAGGGCCAGGGTAAAAATATCGGTGTGACCATCTTTTACGGCGCTTAACAAAAGCGTTTTACTATCCAATATATATTTTACATCCTGTATTTGCTGGAACTCATCAGTAAGATCAATCTTTGGATTTTTAATTCTGGTAACCAGGTCGTACACAAATAATTTGATGCGGCCTTCCTGTTTGTATACCACGGTAAGCCTTGATCCTTTAGGGTCCCAGGCTAAAATAGGGTAGTAGGGATTGGTTTCATTCTGGTAACTGCGGATACCATATTGCAAAAGGGTAGTATAATCAAAGTCTTCGCTCAGCTTCACTTTTATAATGCCTTTTTTATATTCAACCACTGCAAAAGAATTGTTCTTCCTGTTTGGGTTTACATTGATGCGGTAGTAATCTTTGTTTTTTCTGATTTCAAAACTTTCAATATAACTTCCCTTGGGATATGCTTTTCTTTTGGCGATATCTTTATAATATTTTTCTTCCTCATACTCCATAAAATCCTTCAGCACTCCCTTAAAATTTGTTTTGCAAACCTGCTGGCTCGCCCGGTTCAGGTTTTTATATACTCTTGCCAGGTAAAGCAAATAAGTAACATTTTCTTTCTTGTATTTTTCTTCAATGTAATACCAAAAAGCGTGGCCCGCAAGCTCTGGTTTTTCAAAAGCGAACTGGTAGAAATTTTTGTAATTACCACTCAGGATTTCGCTTTTTAATTCATCATCCAGGGCTGTGTTCCAGTTCTCACCCACAAAAGCAACATAGCCATCGGTAAGCCATTTTGGTAAATCCAACAGGGCCTGGTTACCTGCTACTTCGCCCAGGTCTTCTCCAAACAAAACATTGTCTGTTAAAATACGTGCGATACCTTCTTTTATCTGTTTACGCAGGTTGGCATGGTCGCCATTAAAATAAACCACCATCTTATTATTTACCAATTTGGTGCCGCCACTGGTAGATTGCCAGTCTGCATTTAAGCCAATATTTGATTGTTGTAAATCTGCAAATTCGTTGTACACAACAATATTGGCCCGTCGCTGTAAACTATATTCAGTAAAGGTTTCAATGCCCGGTAATTCCTCTTCTGCCACCTGTAAAACAAACTTTGCCAGTTCCTGGCCATTCTGATTAAAGTAAGTATTGAAATTTTTTGTTTGATAATATTGCCACTTGAATTTTTTATATTGAACCCTGTTTTTTCCAAACTCAACAGCATTTACCTGGGCTACGGAAATTAAAGAACCAAAGAGTATGCTGCCACACGCTATAAAAAATATTCTGCTGAACTTTGCCATACTTAATCTGATATTTGTTAATAAAATTACTCTATTCAAACCAATCATAAAAATATCCCTTTAATAGCTAAATTGATCTTAAATGTTGCAGATTCAATCTTTTATTTTTAGTCCGATACAGGAAAATACGTATATTTTGTACAATGAGTTTAAACAATGTATCATCATTGATCCGGGTTGCTACTTTGATGAAGAAAAAGAAACGCTGCAAACTTTTGTTCATCAAAAAGGCCTTACGCCAGTGATGTTATTAAACACCCATTGTCACCTTGACCATGTGTTCGGTAACAAGTTTGTTGCTGAAACTTACGGCCTAACCCTGCAGTTGCATGAAAAGGAAAAAGCGGTTTTATCTTTTGCTCCCACCTCGGGGTTAATGTACAATATGCCGTTTGATAATTACACCGGTGCATTGATAGAATTGAAAGAAGGAGACAAGGTTTTATTGGGAGATGATGAGCTGGAAATACTGGAGACCCCCGGACATTCACCTGGCAGCATTTGCTTTTATTGCCGCAAGCAACATTTTGTTATTGGGGGCGATGTATTATTTAAGAGAAGTATTGGCCGCACAGACCTGCCCGGAGGTAACCACCAAACCCTGCTTAACAGTATCCGTAAAAAGCTATTTGTATTGCCCGATGAAACCCTTGTATATAGCGGCCATGGTTCGCCAACAACAATCGGGGAAGAGAAAATGGAGAACCCATATTTGAATTAATTGGCCGAATGGCTTTACCGGATTGCCTGGCAAAGCTCAACCAAAATGCCGGTAGTGTCTTTGGGGTGTAAAAAGCAAACGAGCTTGTTATCCGCACCCGGTGCTGGTTTTTCGTTTAACAGCGTAAATCCGAGTTCTTTTAATCTTTTCATTTCAGCGTCAATGTCCGCCACTTCAAACGCAATATGGTGAATGCCTTCTCCTTTTTTGGCAATGTAACGGGCAATTACACCATCGTCTGTATTGCTTTCCAGTAATTCAATTTTAGTTTCTCCCGTTTTAAAAAAGGCTGTCGTTACGTTTTCGGTTGGTATCAATTCGATTTTATAACAAAGACTGTTTAATAATTTTTCATATAAAGGAACAGCGGTAGCAAGGCTTTTAACGGCAATGCCAATATGGTCTATTTGTTGCATATTAAAAGTATTGGTCCTTATCAGGCAGTTTGTGAAATAGGGAAATTATTGAGCCCGAAAGCCTATGAATAAGCTAAAATAGAACCTTTTGTAGTAATTTTATGTTGAACTGATAAATAAAGATGTATGTTAAAACTACCGATATATTTAGATAATAACGCCACAACACCGATGGACCCGAGGGTGTTCGAAGCTATGACTCCTTATTTTATGGAGCATTTTGGTAACGCCGCAAGCCGTAATCACCCTTTTGGATGGGAAGCAGAAGAAGCGGTTGATTATGCCCGGGAACAGGTCGCCAAATTGGTAGGTGCCGATCCTAAAGAAATTATTTTTACCAGTGGCGCTACTGAAGCAGACAATCTTGCCATTAAAGGTGTATTTGAAATGTACGCCAGTAAGGGAAATCATATTATAACGGCTACTACTGAGCATAAGGCTGTGCTCGATACCTGCAAACACCTGGAAAAAAGTGGTGCTGAAGTAACTTACCTGCAGGTACAAAGAGATGGGCTAATAGATTTGAAAGAACTGGAAGCGGCTATTAAACCGACTACTATTTTGATAGCCATTATGTATGCGAATAACGAAATTGGCACCATTCAACCTGTTAAAGAAATAAGCACAATCGCAAAAAAACATGGTGTTTTATTTTTTACAGATGCTGTACAGGCAGTTGGTAAAATTCCGGTGGATGTTATAAAGGATGGCATTGACTTGATGGCATTTACTGCGCATAAAATGTATGGTCCCAAAGGCATAGGGGCATTATATGTACGTCGTAAAAATCCAAGAGTAAAAGTTACCGCACAGGTAGACGGTGGCGGTCATGAAAGAGGAATGAGAAGTGGTACCCTGAATGTTCCTGGAATTGTGGGATTTGGTAAGGCTTGTGAACTGGCCCGTTTAGAAATGGATGCTGACACAAAACGCATCAGCATTTTGAGAGATAAATTGGAAACAGAGCTGATGAAGCTGGAAGAAGCATATATCAATGGTAGTACAGAACATCGTTTACCGCATGTAACTAATATATCTTTTAAGCATGTGGAAGGTGAAGGTTTGCTGATGGGGTTCAATAAAAATATTGCCCTCAGTTCAGGTTCAGCCTGTACTTCAGCTTCGCTGGAACCGTCTTACGTTTTAAAAGCATTGGGTTTGGGGGATGATCTGGCACACAGTTCGCTGCGTTTTGGATTAGGCCGGTTTACTACAGAAGATCAGATTGATTATACTATCAAAGCAATCAGTGAAACCGTTTTAAAGTTAAGAGAAATGAGCCCGTTGTGGGAAATGTATAAAGAAGGGATTGACTTAAATTCAATTGAGTGGGCGGCCCACTAATTATCAGTTACGTAATTCGAAGATGTGAAGATTAGTTTTCGAATTGAGAAGTCTAATAATTTTCAAGTTTTAATATTTTTAAATTTTCAAATTTTATACCATGGCATATTCAGAAAAAGTAATCAATCACTACCAGAACCCAAAAAATGTTGGTACGCTGGATAAGAGCAGTAAAAGTGTAGGAACAGGTTTAGTAGGCGCTCCTGAATGCGGCGACGTTATGCGTTTGCAGATTCAGGTAGACGATACTACCGGCATGATCACCGATGCTAAATTTAAAACGTTTGGTTGCGGTTCAGCCATTGCGTCTTCTTCTTTAGCTACAGAATGGTTAAAAGGAAAGAGCATTGACGAGGCATTGACTGTTGATAATATGGACTTTGTGGAAGAATTGAATCTTCCGCCGGTTAAAATTCACTGTTCGGTTTTAGCGGAAGATGCAATCAAAGCTGCCATTAATGACTACCGTGTAAAGAACGGCAAAGAAGCAATTAAATTTGAAGAAAGCGTAGTGCATTAAGATGGTTAATCTTCTCTTATAAAACCAGGAGAGGTGAGTTGTAATTAAAAGTGTTTAAGAATGAGTAGTACTATTTTAAATAAATCTGTAGATACGGTAGTGGAAGAATGTCCGCAAGTGCCCGGTGACGAAACAATTGAAGTGGCTCCTCCGGAGGCTAAAGTGTTGGAAAACTCGATTTACATTAGCGACAAAGCAAAACAAAAGGTAGTTAACCTGATGACGGACGCAGGTTTGGCAAACGATCCGGCTTATTTTTTACGGGTGGGCGTAGTAGGAGGGGGCTGCAGCGGATTGAGTTATAAAATGGATTTTGACAATGAGCAAAAGCCAATGGACCAGGTATTTGAGGATAAAGGCATTAAAATAGTAACTGATCTTAAAAGTTTTTTATACCTGGTAAACACAGAGCTTGAATTTAGCGATGGTTTGAATGGAAAAGGCTTTTATTTTAATAACCCCAATGCAAGTAGAAGCTGCGGTTGTGGTGAAAGTTTTGCGGTTTGATATAATTAAAAATAATTGTAAGGCCCGTTTCATTGCGAAACGGGCTTTTTTATTGGGACTATTTTCACGGGCTAATTTGTTGAATCTTTTACAATTTTTGGAGTCACAAAATGCACTTTTTCTTTATGTATTTTAGGCGGTTTGGGCGGAGGTGGCTGCACCTTATTAACCTCCTTTACCATTGGTGGTGGCGGTGTTTTATGCATTTTAACAGCTGCCGGCGGCGGAACCGGTGGAGGCAGTGGTGATAACTTTTCGTAGGCTGGGCTGTCAACTGTCCTGCAGCTATAACTGCCATCATTATCATACTAACTTTTTTCATGTTGAAGATTGCAGGTAAGATGCGGCTTGAAAAGTAATCCATAAAAAAATCCCGCCGTTAAGCGGGACTGTGCAGTCGGTTTTGGTAAACGACATATTCTGGTAATTTTGAATAAATGTTTAACGGGGGTTAAACAAGTTTTCCTAAAAGCTTATGTTTATGGTAAAAGACAAACTTAAATGAGTTGTCAATTAGCTTATCTTTTACAATGACACGGGTATTTTACGAAATGCTGCACGAAAAAAATATTTTTTTAAATTAATTTTTGATGAATAAATATGCATCCCGTTGATTGATTCACTTACTGGTTAATTTATTAATAATTTAAACTGGTTAAAATAGCTTAAAGTTAGAATTCGTTTTTTGCTGACCCAATAAAGCCAAAACTAATATTTGTAATGGGCTAAGTAGTAAATTGCAGCAATTTTATGCCTATGTTGAGTATTTGTAAAAAAGAATTGCACCAATTTTTCGGTAGTCTTACTGGCTACGTTTCCATTATTTTGTTTTTATTGGTGAATGGCATTTTCTTATTTGTCCTAAAAGACAGCAATATTTTCGATTTCGGCTATGCTACGCTGGATAAATTTTTTGAGCTTGCACCCTGGATTTTAATTTTTTTAGTGCCAGCGCTTACCATGCGGTCACTCGCAGAGGAATTTAAAACAGGCACTTTTGAAGTTTTACAGACCAAACCACTGACCCGCTGGCAAATAGTGGCCGGGAAATATGCAGCAGTTTTAGCAGTATTACTTTTTGTAATTGTGCCAACTTTCGTGTACGTTTTTACAATAAAAAGTTTAAGTGCAGTACAAAGTATAGACAGTGGAGGTATAGCAGGAAGTTACATCGGGCTTTTTTTACTGGCCGCGGTTTTTGCAGCCATCAGCCTTTGTTGCAGCAGCTTTACCAGCAATGCAGTGGTAGCTTTTTTGGTAAGTGCGTTTGCGTGTTTACTGCTTTATTTTGGATTTAACGCAGTTAGTAAATTACCCATGTTTATTGGTAGCGCCGATTACTATATAGAGATGGCAGGTATCGATTTTCATTACCGCAGTATAAGTCGCGGTTTACTGGATACCAGGGATCTGCTTTATTTTTTAAGTCTTATTTTCTTATTTCTTTTAACCACTGTGCAAAACCTGCGTAAACGATAAGCCAATTCTTCATGAAATCAATATTGCAAAAAATATCCAATAGCAAGGCATGGTTGCCCTTAACAATTTTGCTGCTTGTTTTTATAAATTGGCTCGGGTCAAAATTTCACACCAGGATAGACTTTACCAATGAAAGAAGGTTCACACTTTCTGCGTCTACACAAAAAGTATTAAGAAATTTGGATAGTACGGTTGATATCACTGTGCTACTGGCCGGCGACGTAAAATCTGAGTTTAAAAAATTGTCGACCAGTACCCGTGAATTGCTTGAAAATTTTAAAAATTATGGGGGTAATAAAATTCAGTTCAAATTTGAAATACCGGGCGATGGTTTGGATGACACAACTAAGGCCAACGTTTTTGATTCTTTAGTTAGTATGGGATTAAGGCCAACCAATCAGCAGGTACAGGTGAAGGAAGGCGAGGGCAAAACACAACGCCAAATATTTCCGGGAGCGATTTTACAATATGGCGGCAGGTCAATTGCAGTAGATTTATTGCAGGGCCAGGTACAAAAAAATGTTTTTAATTCAGATGACATTTTAGATAAACAGTCACTCAACAGCGCGGAGGCTTTATTGGAGTATAAGTTTGCCAATGCCATCCAAAAGTTAACTCAGAAAGATGTGCCGGTAGTAGCATATGCTTATGGAAATGGCGAGCCACCGTTTGGTTTTTTGCCGGTACATGATGTGTTTGAAACACTGGGAAAAAATTTTATAGTAGATACGGTGGATATCAGAACACAGCCTTTTTTAAGTCCGGAATACGCAACCATCGTAATTGTAAAGCCAACAGTAAAATTTACGGATGACGACAAATTTAAAATGGATCAGTATGTAATGAACGGTGGCAGGCTACTATTTTTTATGGATGTGTTGTATGCGGAACGTGACAGTCTTCAAAATGGCGAACTCGTGGCATACGCACGGGATCTCAATTTAAATGACCTGTTATTTAAATATGGTGTAAGGATTAATACGGATTTACTTGCCGATAAGCATGCGGATAAAATAGCGGTGGAAGTGGGTTCTGTAGGTGGAAAAAGTCAAAAGCAATTATTACCATGGCCCTATGCTCCTTTGCTACAGCCAGGTTCCGGGCATGCTATAGTAAAAAACCAGGCAGATGTATTGGGGCAGTTTGCTAACTCAATCGACACTGTTGAAGCCCCAGGCATTACAAAAACTATTTTGCTTACTTCTTCTGCCAATGCTTACACGTTGCCTACGCCCGCAAGGATACAGTTAAACAGTTTGCAAACAGTGGAAGATGTTGCGAGATTCAATCGTAAAGACATTCCAGTAGCAATTTTGTTGGAAGGTAAGTTTGTGAGCATGTTTGCCAATCATGCAAGCCAGGCACAACTCGATACATTAAAGGAGTATCACATTAATTTTTTAAAACAAAGCAAAACAGCAGGTAAAGTAATTGTAGTGGCAGATGCAGATATTGTTTTGAACCAGGTATCTGAGGTAATAGGCCCACTGCCTATGGGAACAAATAAGTATACCAATATTCAATATGCTAATAAGGATTTCTTTTTGAACAGTACAGAATATCTCGCCGATAAAAATAATATTCTTGATGCCAGGGCTAAAGATTATACGCTTCGGTTGCTGGACGTTAAAAAAACTACTGACCAGCGTTCGCTGTGGCAACTGGTAAATATAGTGGCTCCAATATTGCTGGTGTGTTTGTTTGGGGTGGGTTATCAATGGTGGCGAAAAAGAAAATATACTAAACAATAAATATGGGCAATACCGGATTTTTATACCTTGTTTTTTCGTTGGTAATTGTGGTGGCTTTAATTTTTGATCTTGGATTACTGAGTAAAAAAAACCAGGTTATTACCATCAGGGCTGCTCTTATTCAAACCCTCTTCTGGGTATTTTTATCTTTTGCATTTTGCATATTTATATGGTACAGTAACCAGGGTGGTACAGGCAGGCCAGATGCAATTTCTTTTCTTTCCGCTTATTTGCTGGAGTGGTCGCTTTCGATAGATAACATTTTTGTATTCATTATCATCTTTACTTTTTTTGGGGTAAAAGAAAAGAATTATTCCCGGGTATTGTTATCCGGTATTTTAATGGCGATTATTTTCAGGATCATTTTTATTGCGGCAGGAAGTGAACTGGTAGCAAGGTTCGATTGGATCATGTACCTCTTCGGGATATTTTTGGTTTATACAGGTGTAAAAATGTTTAGCAGTAACGAAGAAGAAGAATTTGCCCCGGATAAAAACTGGGCGTTTAAATTGCTTAAAAAAATTATGCGCACAACAGATGCGGAACCGGATGGCAGATTTGTGATCGTAAAAAACGGGCGGCTTTTTTTTACCAAACTGGCTATGGTAGTGGTTATGCTGGGGCTGATTGATATCGTATTTGCATTGGATTCTATACCTGCAGTGTTTTCCGTTATACCTGACCCCAGTAAAAAAATGCTGATTTATTCATCGAACATCTTTGCAGTATTAGGCTTAAGAAGTTTGTTCTTTTTATTACGCGGCGCAGCCAATAAATTTAATTATTTACAGCAAGGCATTGCGGTTGTTTTATTATTTATAGGTGTAAAAATGCTGATTGAAAAGTGGGTTCACTTTCCTGTTTGGGTATCATTACTCGTAATTGTTTTTTGTATCGGAAGCTCCATTTTTTATTCGGTTTGGCACAAGCAAAAAAGTAATGGTGAGCAAATTCCGGAATAATTATTATTCATTCTTAATACAGTAGTCATTGTATTCAATCTCCGAAATAGTACAGATAGTAAAGGCCAATTGGGTGCAGCAAAGTCCATCAGCAACCATTGATCATATATTACTTGATAGCCGCAAATTATTATTTCCGGCATCTTCCTTATTTTTTGCACTCGGCGGACCAAGAAGAAATGGGATTATATTTATTGACGAACTATATGAAAAAGGAGTTCGCAATTTTGTTACGGATCAACAGTTGGATAATGATAGATTAAGCAATTACCCGGAAGCTAATTTTTTGCTGGTAAGGGATGCCTTGCAGTCGTTACAACTACTTGCTGCCTTTCACCGAAAACAATTTACCCTGCCCGTTATTGGCATTACCGGCAGTAACGGTAAAACCATTGTAAAGGAATGGTTGTATCAATTGTTGAACAACGATTACAATATTGCACGAAGCCCTAAAAGCTACAATTCTCAAATTGGTGTACCGCTAAGTGTTTGGCAAATAAATGGAACACATAACCTGGGCATTTTTGAAGCGGGTATTTCTCATGCGGATGAAATGGAGCACCTGGAAAAAATCATATCTCCGGGCATTGGCGTTTTTACCAATATCGGTGATGCCCACAGCGAGGGATTTTTAAATGTTCGGCAAAAAATAAACGAAAAGCTAAAATTATTTTTGCATAGTGATGTGCTGATTTTTAATGCGGATAACCCGGATGTAAATAATGCGGTCGGCACATTTGCAGGCAATGTAAGAAGTCATGATAGCTTTCAACTTTTTTCATGGAGCAAAAATACTAAAGCTGCTTTGCAGGTTACAGCCATCGAAAAAAGTACTGGTTTAACTGTTATTAAAGCTATTGACTACCGGGATGATTTCAGCGGCAATGCCATTTCAATAACCATCCCTTTTACAGATGAGGCATCGGTTGAAAATGCCATCACCTGCTGGTGCGTATTGCTATATTTAAAAATAGATGCAGCCATTATCACTGAAAAAATGCTGCAGCTACGTTCCGTGGAAATGCGGTTGGAATTAAAGAAGGGAATCAATAATTGTTCAGTTATTAATGACAGTTACAGCGCAGATATTAATTCACTTACCATTGCATTGGATTTTTTATTGCAACAACAGCAGCACCCAAACCGTACCCTGATATTAAGCGATATTTTGCAATCGGGTAAAAGCGGGCGGGAGTTGTACACCGCTGTGGCTGCTATTTTGGAGCAAAAAAAAATTAACCGCTTTATAGGTGTTGGTCCTGAAATTTTAAAACAGCAGGCCGTATTTAAAAATATTCCACACACAATTTTCTTTGCATCTACTGCCGAATTTAAGCAGCAATTTTATACCCTTCATTTTCATAATGAAACCATCTTGCTGAAGGGGGCAAGGGTGTTTGAATTTGAACAGTTGAGTCATCTGCTCGAAGAAAAAGTTCACCAGACTGTGATGGAAATTAACCTGAACTCCATAACGCACAACCTTAAACAATATCAACAGCAATTAAAGCCGGGGGTAAAAGTAATGGCAATGGTGAAGGCTTTCAGCTACGGAAGCGGCAGTTTTGAAATTGCGAATTTGTTACAGTTTCACAAAGTTGATTACCTGGCAGTTGCCTATACAGATGAAGGCGTTGAGTTGCGTAAAGCTGGCATCACTTTACCTATAATGGTAATGAATGCAGAAGAGGTTACCTACGATTTGATGGTGCAATATAACCTGGAACCGGAGTTGTTTTCATTTTCTATATTAACCGGCTTTCAACACTATTTGATGCAATCGGGCATCACAAATTATCCGGTACATATCAAGTTAGACACCGGTATGCACCGCCTCGGTTTTGAAGCAAAAGACGTGGAGGTTTTGTCTTCGGTGCTTAAATCTTCTTCAACATTTAAAGTGCAATCGGTTTTTTCTCACCTGGTAGGCAGCGATGCGGAAGAACTGGATGAGTTTACCCAAACACAGGCAGATCTCTTTTTACAAAGTTGTAATGCGTTGCAAAAAATAACCGGTTATACTTTTTTACGGCACATCGGTAACACATCTGCCATTCACCGGCATACTAAGTTACAGTTGGATATGGTAAGGCTTGGTATTGGTTTATACGGTATAGACAGTAGCCCGGCAATGCAGCAACAGTTAAAAAATGTGACCACCTTAAAAACCACCATATCCCAAATAAAAAATGTGCAGGCCGGCGATACGGTAGGCTATAGCCGCAAGGGCACAGTTAAAAAAAACTCAGTGATTGCCACCGTACGTATCGGCTATGCTGACGGTTACCCACGAGCCTTAAGTAATGGCAAAGGCAAAATGTGGCTAAACGGAATATTGGTGCCTGTTATAGGCGTAGTGTGTATGGATATGACGATGCTGGATATTACTGGTATCAACGTTGCTGAAGGGGATGAGGTGATAATTTTTGGTGAACCTTTATCGGTGCATGATGTTGCCCGTTGGTCGAAAACAATTCCCTACGAAATATTAACCGGGATTTCTCAACGGGTTAAACGGGTGTATTTTGAAGAATAAAATACAGGACAAATGACACAATTGATGGCAAGTACAACTAAGTCTGTCCGGCATTTCATCAATCGTAGAACCTGGGCATTGGTAAAAACAAAATGAAAAGGACCAGTTAAACCTTACAACGCAAACTATTATCTTTGCCAACTATTATGAAATTAAGAAACACAGCCCTGATTATTTTTTTAGTTGTTCTGGCAGACCAGTTACTAAAATTTTATATTAAAACTCATTTTTATTTGGGTCAGTCCCACAACGTATTGGGTAAATCATTTCAATTGTATTTTGTTGAAAATGAGGGCATGGCCTACGGCTGGAAATTTGGAGGGCAGGCCGGTAAAATGTTACTTACCCTGTTTAGATTGGGGGCAGTAATTTTTGGTGTATGGTATTTAATCAATATCACTAAGAAGAAATATAACCGCGGATTTATTGTTTGTGCGGCGCTGATATTTGCTGGTGCATTGGGTAATTTAATTGATAGCATGTTTTACGGAATGATATTCGAAGACAGTAATGCCTACCACATTGCAACACTTTTTCCTAAACATAGTTATGCCGGTTTTTTGCATGGTAAGGTGGTTGATATGCTATATTTTCCTATTATCAGGGACACCCACTTCCCGAAATGGGTGCCTGTTTGGGGAGGAGAAGACTTTGAATTCTTTCGCCCGATATTTAATTTGGCAGATGCCTCCATTTCTACAGGAGTGATTGCTATATTGGTTTTTCAAAAACGTTTTCTTCAGCACGATGCAGTTACTGAACCTGGCGACACTGTTGAAACCCGCGCCATTGTAAATGATGATGTGCAGGTGCAATAAAAACTGCCTGTGCATTATTTACCCAATCATTATTCCATCTTAAGCATCCGTTTGGTGACGGAATTATTTTCATAATAAATAGTTACGCTATAAATACCCGGCGTTAAAAATTCAAGATTATTTAGCGTAAAATTGTTAAGGTCTTTTTTACCATTTACCATTTGCTTGTACACGCCCTGGCCCATTGCATCAGTGATATAGAACCGGACTACACCGGGTCTGGGCAAGCTGTAATTAATGCTGATAAAATCTGAAAATGGATTTTTAAACCCCAGCACTTCAAAAGTGACTTGTTTGGGACTTACCACAACTGTTTCACTGTATTTAGAAGAACCATCTGTTCTGCGCAGCCTTAAACGAAAATAGGTATCCGCTTTTATTACTTCATTGTCATTGGTATAATAAGAGTTGAAAGTGGTTGAATTGCCAGCCGGCTTTTCAGTCGCTTTTTCAAAGTGAACGCCATCGGCACTTTTCTCAATTTCATACCGGGAAAGATTTATCTCGTTTGATACAACCCAGGTTAAAACTGTTTTGGCCTCATAGTTTAGTTTACCGGTAAATGAGATGATATTGGATTCCAATACTGCAGGGCAGGAAATTACTTTTACCATGATGTAATTGCCGTCTGTAAAAGAACAGTTACTGCTGACAACATTGGCGGCGCTGGTGCCAAGTATAACTCTGAACAGATGGCCACTATCTGCGTGATTAACCGTAATAGGGCCAAAGCTGGCAATATACTCATACTTGCCATTTACGGGAGGCCCAATCGTGACGTTTCCGGAGTTTGCTGTTGCTTGTGGAGGTGTTCCCCATGTTACACCCCCATCCGTACTTCTTTGCCATTTATAATAAGAATATTTTGGGTTGTAGGAATACCGCACGGTGTCAGCGAAAGTTAATTGGGTACCTGTAGTACACCCTAAAGCGATTGGCTTGTAGTTCATGGTTGAAGATGGGCCGCAGGTTCCGAGTGCAAGATCATCCAGCACCCAATCGTTACCGCCACCACCTGGGGCATTATTACGGATAGAAATGACAGCAGCCGTTTGCCCGGGGCCAGTTCTGAAAACGAACCCTTTTTTAACCCATCCCAGGCTATCGAGCTCGCCGCTTGAATAAAGATCTACATCATTGATGGCAAATGTAAGGTTGGGCCGAACGCCAGCGGAGTAAGTGCTCACACTTAATTGATCTATGCCACATCGTTTACAAATATTTTTTACCCAGGCACTGAATTCATAGTACGTGTCAGGACATAGGCCTGATACAGTCTGCCGGTATGCTTCACTGGTAACAACATCTGCATTCACCATTAGCATATAACCTCCCTTGCTGCCGGGGGCAGGCGCGGGATTACCGGTAGAATTGTTGGTTCCGGTATGATCTCCCATAATATCCCAAAAGCCGCCAAACATTCTGTTAACACAACTATCTGCTAACGGTATCGGCAGTATTGCAGTGCAGGCAGGCTGCATCCTTGCATTTGCATTTGTACTACCTGTAGGGCTTGTATTATTTACGATGGCGTAAGATCCATCGCCAATTGCAACGGATCGGCTTGCCGCTAAATAACTATAATTGGGAATTAAATAAGCCGGGCCATAACTTCTGTTTTGAACATACCCACTGTCAAAAGTGCCGGTAGCTTCAACAGCAAGGTTATTGCCCAGCGCATTGCCGCATAAAGATGTTGCAACAGAGTCAATCAAAATTCTGTAAGGTTGGGCGTTGATTGTGGTATCGGTGCCTGATGATGTCTTTCTGTAAACTAGTTTTCCTATACCCAAAGTTATTGTATCGCCGGCGTTACCTGTAACGGTAACCCTGTATGCTGTGGTTAGTAATGCACCGCCAAATAATTTGGGCACATAACCACCAATCAGGACATAACCAGACCCTGTATTGTCTGTTAGTTTTCCTGGATTGGAGCCAGGAGAAGTGGCTGTAGTTCCAACATTGATTCTTACCTGGTATTCGCCGGGGTTAGGCGCTGGTGTATATGTTCCGGCATCATCGCCGGAAATAAGTGAATAATTTTGAACCGTAAGGCCTTCATTGGTTATCAGTCGAAGCGAGTCCGCTGCAGCGATATTCATAGCGGTTTTTGATGGCACGCTGTCATAATATCTTACATTCCATATTTTATAGGCATTACCATTGGCGACTTTGTTGCTTGCATTATAGGTTGGGCCTAAAAAATAAGTAGTTCTTATTTCCAGAATATCTCCTTTCTGTACAGCGCCTCCGGTTGTTCGTTTGGTTAAATTAACATACCCATTTCCATAACCCAGTAGTGGATTGTGTTGTCCATAAGTTACCTGGATGTTGAATATTAACAAACCTGTAAAAATGAAACCTATGTAAATGGCGGGGTAGAATTTTTTCATACAAGGGTTAGGGCCGTTATTAAAACATACGCTTTATTAAAATAATATTGCTGGTTAAAAAAGGGTAATGACTAATAGGAAACGGAAATTTGATAAAAATATTTCGTATAAAGTTGGCCGGGGGCTAAAATACAAGCTTTAGCTTGCCTGCATTGTAGCGGTTTTATTATTTTTTCATACGCTTTTTCAGCTATTTCCAGTAGTAGAAATAAGATTAAAATTAGCACGGTGGAGGATGGTAAAATAAAAAAAGGCATCCGTTAAGAATGCCCCTTTTTTACGATTTTTAAAATAAATAATTGTTAGTTGATCTTTCCAACCATATTAGCTGGTATAACCCATTCATCAAATTCCTGTGGCGTAACATAGCCCAATTTTACTGCCATCTCTTTCAATGTTGTTCCTTCTTTATGTGCTTTTTGAGCAATTTCAGCAGCCTTGTAGTAACCGATTTTTGTGTTTAAAGCGGTAACCAGCATCAGCGAATTATCAACGTGCTTTTTGATGTTGGCTTCAATGGGTGCCAGTCCAACAGCACATTTGTCATTGAACGAAACACAGCCGTCGCCAATGAGCCGGGCGCTATGTAAAAAATTATAAATCATGACCGGTTTAAAAACATTCAGCTCAAAATGCCCCATACTACCGCCAATGCCAATTGCAACATCATTACCCATTACCTGTGCTGCAATCATGGTAAGTGCTTCGCACTGGGTGGGGTTTACTTTGCCGGGCATAATCGAAGAACCCGGTTCGTTATCCGGAATAAAAATTTCGCCAATACCCGAACGTGGTCCGGATGACAACATGCGGACATCATTCGCAATTTTCATTAAACTCACCGCAACTGTTTTTAAAGCGCCGTGGGCTTCTACAATGGCGTCGTGTGCAGCAAGTGCTTCAAATTTATTTTCTGCAGTTATAAAAGGGAGGCCGGTTAATTGTGCAATATGTTTGGCAACATTTTCGGAATAACCTTCCGGCGTATTAATACCTGTGCCGACTGCAGTACCACCCAGTGCAAGTTCACTTAAATGGGCCAGCGTATTTTTAATAGCCTTTAACCCATGGGTTAACTGCGACACATACCCGCTGAATTCCTGTCCCACGGTTAAGGGAGTAGCATCCATAAAATGCGTACGGCCAATTTTTACCACCTGCATAAACTCCTTGCTTTTTGCTGCCAAGGTATCCCTTAACTTTTCAATGCCGGGAATGGTGGTTTCTATTAAAATTTTATATGCCGCAATATGCATCGCTGTTGGAAAGGTATCATTGCTGGATTGTGATTTGTTAACATCATCATTGGGATGCAAAAACTTTTCTTTGTCTTCCAACTTTCCTCCATTGATTACATGGCCACGATACGCCACTACTTCATTTACATTCATATTGCTCTGCGTACCACTACCGGTTTGCCAAACCACCAACGGAAAATAAGCATCTAATTTTCCATCCAGAATTTCATCGCATACCTTGCCAATCAAATCGCATTTTTCTTTCGACAAAACACCGGCATCAAAGTTGGTGAGCGCAGCAGCTTTTTTTAAATAGGCAAATGCTTTGATAATTTCTTTGGGCATTTTGTTGATGTCCTGCGCAATTTTAAAATTATCAATACTGCGTTGTGTTTGTGCGCCATAATAGGCTTCAACGGGTACTTTAACTTCACCCATTGTGTCTTTTTCAATCCGGTATTCCATATCGTTATTTTTTAAAGTTTGGTATTCGCCGCAAAGTTAATTATTGCGGTATTAAATTATAGGCAATTATGATAATAATCATAGCAGTTAAAGAATGCTACATATTTCACTGTTCCAATTTATCCTGGTTTAAACATTTTATAAAGTAACTAAGTGGAGAATAACATGTCCAACTTCATTCAGTTTATGAAATTTCAGGGAGGATTTATGTGTTTATGCCTGCAGTAAAGGGGAGCAGCATTTCTGCTTTGTGAGAATATAAAAATTCATTGTTGCCGGGCTTTGGCAGTTTACTTATTTGCCAGTGAACACAGCTTTTCGCTTTTCTAAAAATGCACTGGTGCCTTCCTTCATATCTTCTGTTGCGAAACAATCACCAAACGAATTTATTTCTGTGGTGTAGCCGTCGGAGGCTCCATCGTAAACAGCGTTGACCGCCCGTATGCATGCCGCAATGGCAAGCGGAGCTTTCGTATTAATAAGGGTTAAAATGGAATTAGCTCTAGGTAATAATTCATCGGAAGAAACAACATAATTTACCAAACCATATTGCAGGGCGGTGGTAGCATCAATCATGTTGCCGCTAATGAGTAATTCTATTGAACGCCCCTTGCCTATTAATTGTGTTAAACGCTGTGTTCCACCATAACCTGGTATTAAACCAAGATTTACTTCCGGCTGACCAAATTTTGCATTGTCACTTGCTATCCGAAAATGACAGGCCATCGCCAATTCACATCCCCCACCCAGGGCAAAGCCATTCACAGCCGCTATTACAGGCTTTACACTCTTTTCTATTTTAAGAAAAATGTCCTGTCCTTTTTTTGCGAGTGCCATGGCTCCTGCTTTATCAAGGCCATTAAATTCTGTAATATCCGCCCCGGCAACAAAGGCTTTAATGCCAGCACCGGTAATGATGGCCGATTTAATGGCCGGATTGTTTTGCACTTCATCAATCGCATTGTTAAGGTCGATAAACACGTCCTTATTTAACGCATTTAATTTATCGGGCCTGTTAATGGTAATGGTGAAAATGCCATCTTCTAAAGACGTCAGTAAAGTAGAATAACCCATATCGTTTGTTATTAAATTTTGCAGATTATCGCAGTAAAAATTAGAAGGGCAAGAAGCCGGGGTAATTTTAAAATCCAATCAATACTAAAAATTTCTGTTCGCTTTTACCCAATCCTTAATATACATTGCAATATCACTGGTGGTAGCGCCGGGTGCAAATAATTTGCCTACACCTAATTTATTCAATGCTTCCATATCTTCATCCGGGATTATACCTCCCCCTGTCAGTAACACATCATCCATTTGTTTTTCTTTCATCAGTGCAATCACTTTGGGAAAAACGGTATTGTGTGCACCGCTGAGAATACTGATACCAATAGCATCCACATCTTCTTGTAGGGCGGCATTCACTACCATCTCAGGCGTTTGCCGCAAGCCTGTATATATCACTTCCATGCCGGCATCTCTTAGTGCTGTAGCAATAATTTTAGCACCACGGTCGTGGCCATCCAGCCCAACCTTAGCTACCAGCACGCGAATTGGTCTTGTCATGTGTAAGGCTTTCTTTTAATAAATTATTGAAGCAGTGATAAGGTATGTTCAATTCTTTTTATAGTGCTCTCTTTGCCAATGGTAGCAGCAATTTCAAAAACGCCCGGTCCAAATTTTCCACCAACCAACATAATGCGTAAGGGCAACATCAACTCGCCGGTTTTTAACTGGTTGGCAGCGCCCAATTCTTTAAAACTAATTTCCAATTCAGCGGCATTCCAAAGGGTGCTTAATTGCCATGCTTTTATCAATTCTATAAAAAACATGTTTTTCTTCTCATCCCATTTTGGTTGTATGGATGTTGTGTCAATAGTTGCCGGTGCCTGAAAAAAGAAACCGCCTTGCGTAAAAAAATCGGGTAGTAAGGTGCAACGTTCCTTTACAAGCTCCATCACCTTTTTTAAATAGCTATCATCTTGTATTACGATGCCGTTTGATTCAAAAATATGTTTTACCCTGTCCGCGTAATGGCTCACATCCAGTTTTTTAATCCACTCGTGGTTAAACCATTTTGCTTTTTCAAAATCAAATTTAGCGCCGCCCTTATGTACTTTGTCGATATTAAATTTTGCTATCAGTTCCACCATCGAAAATATTTCCTGCTCCGTTCCATCGTTCCATCCCAATACTGCCAGCAGGTTAATAAATGCTTCCGGTAAAAAGCCAATTTCTTTAAAACCTTTGGTAACTTCTTTGGTTGCCGGATCAGCCCAATCCATTGCGTACACAGGAAATCCCAGGCGGTCGCCATCCCTTTTACTAAGCTTGCCATTACCATCTGGTTTTAAAATTAATGGCAGATGCGCCCATTGCGGCATATTTTCCAGGCCAAATAAATATTGCCATAATAAAATATGCACTGGTACACTTGGTAACCATTCTTCGCCGCGGAATGCATGTGTTATTTTCATTAAAAAGTCATCTACCACTACCGCTAAATGATAGGTTGGCATCCCATCTGCCTTCAACAAAACTTTATCATCTACAGTATTGGTATCAAACATAATCTCACCTCTTATCATATCGGTAAAAGGGATAAATTCATCCGGATTTATTTTAATTCGCACCACATAAGGAGTGCCGGCGTCGAGCAGCTGTTGTGTTTCTTCCGGTAAAAGCCGCAATGAATTATTCATATTCATCCGCACATGATGATCGTATTGTAAAGTGCTGCTTCCTTTTGTTTTTAGCAGTTCACGCATGCGTTCCAGTTCTGCAGTAGTATCAAAAGCGTAATAGGCACGGCCATCCTTTATCAATTGTTCTGCATATTGGCGGTAGATTGCTTTTCGTTCGCTTTGACGGTATGGTGCATAGGGGCCGCCTTGTAATACGCTTTCATCCGGGGTTAGGCCACACCATTGCAGGCATTCAAAAATATAAGCTTCTGCACCTTCAACAAACCTGTTTTGATCCGTGTCTTCTATTCTTACTATAAAGTCACCATTGTGCTGCCTGGCAAATAAATAATTAAATAAAACAGTGCGCACGCCGCCTAAATGTAAACCCCCGGTAGGACTGGGAGCAAATCTAACTCTTACTTTTTTTGACATATTGCAAAGATAGGAAGACGATAAATAGTGCAGTTGTTCAATTTATAAAACCTTTTTTATCATATTGAGGCGAACCATTTCTGGCTGTAATTACTCAGGAATTCATATTGCCATGGCTTAATTACCGTACGCAATCTTCCTGTGCCGTTAGTAATTTTTCGCAGATTATTAACGAGCGGTTAAACTTCTGTGCAAAATATTAATCTATGAAACATCGTTCATTAAAAAACCAAAAAAAATTATGCAATCAAAAATCCGTTCAATCGCTGTTATTAGTTTAATAATGGCTATCTCAATTGTAAGCTGCAAAAAGTCTGATACCAGTACCACAACAACTGATACAACTACAGAACTGACTGCCCAAACCGATGATCAGTCAAATGTTTCTTCCACTTCCGATGCAGTTGAAAATGACGTTAACCTTTTCGTGGATGCCAATGCTTCTTTTAATGGAAGAATGGAAGGCGTTGAGGGAATGCCGTGCAATGCAACCGCAGTGGCCGATTCGTCTAACAGTATTAAAAGAATTACAATAACATACAATGGCACTAACTGCGCGGGCAACCGTTCGCTGACTGGTGTAGTAGTTATTTCAATGCCTATTGGAACTCATTGGAAAGATGCAGGAGCAGTATTGACAATTAATACGCAAAATTTAAAAGTTACAAGATTAAGTGATAGCAAAAGCATTGTTATCAACGGCTCAAAAACAATTACTAATGTAACCGGCGGAAGGTTAAGCGAACTCTCATCTAAAACCATCACCCATACCATTATAGGGGCCGATTCAATTACATTTGATAATGGCAAACAAAGAATTTGGCAAGTGGCTAAGCAAAGGGTGTTTACTTACAACAATGGGGCTGTAATAACCACCACCGGTACCCATACAGATGCAGGTGTAAACGGTATAGCAGAATGGGGGGCCAATCGTTTTGGAAACGCTTTTGTTACAGCGATTAGCCAGCCGCTGGTAATAAGGCAGGATTGTGATTTTAGATTGGTAAGCGGAACGGTTATACACAGCAAACTGGTAGCCGATGTAACAGTAACGTTTGGCCTGGATGCAGCAGGTACCCCAACAGCATGTCCTGGTACCGGCACTTATTATTTTAAGGCAGTATGGCAGGGAGTAAACGGGGTAACTAAAACAATTATTTTACCTTACTAATTATATCAAATATTGTTCAAAGAGGTTGTCTCAAAACTAAGAGGCAGCCTCTTTATTATTTGCGGTCAATGGCATCAGGTAGTAATTAATTGAGGCGGCTAAAGATTGTTTATGGAAGCATTTTGTTTACTGGCAAATTTTAAAAGGCTGGCATCGCTATTATTTACACTATTGCTGTTGTGGTAATATTAATAGCTTTGTGACGATAGATTTTGGATTGAACTAACCTGGCGTTTTAAGCCTTTGTAAAAAAAGCAGTATATGTTTTATTTTGTTAGAACACCGGGATGGCTAAAAAAAATTTATGCCGGATGCACCTGGCAGATGGATACTGCCCAAAAGAAAATATACCTGAGTTTTGATGACGGTCCTCACCCTATTGTTACGCGGTTTGTACTGGATATCCTGGACAGTTACAATGCTAAAGCCACCTTTTTCTGTATTGGAAAAAATGTTGAAGCACATCCCGAAATGTACCAGCAAATATTGGCAGGCGGGCATGCGGTAGGTAACCATACTTTTAATCACCTGAATGGCT
Source organism: Chitinophagales bacterium (assembly GCA_038210625.1). GTDB lineage: Bacteria > Bacteroidota > Bacteroidia > Chitinophagales > Chitinophagaceae > Ferruginibacter. The sequence goes on from JBBQWL010000012.1 coordinate 80,459, forward strand.
GGAAAACGCCAGACGATTTGTATATCGAAAACATTGACAAGGCGGGGCAATGGGTCACAACAAGTCTTTTTCGTCCGCCCTATGGAAAAATTAGTTTCGGGCAATTGAAAAAATTGTCCGAACAACAACCAACTCTAAAGATAATTATGTGGTCCGTGTTGAGTGCAGATTTTGATAGAAAAATAACTGCTGAAAAATGCCTGAAAAATGTGCTGCGATACACCGGTAATGGAACTATTGTGGTATTTCACGATAGTGAAAAAGCATTTGAAAAACTGCAGTTTGCGTTGCCAAAAATGATGGAGCATTTTGCCGGCCTGGGATATAGCTTCGAAAAAATTATAAGCCAGGGAGTTGTGTAAGTATTTGATTTAGTGGCCCTAAATACATTAAAAAAAGTGGGCCGGGGTAGAAACCCTGGCCCGTTTTTAATCCGTACCCTATGAAAACTGGACGAAAGGTACTAAGTTGTTTTTGGATTAACAATATTATTTTAACATTATTTTGTAAGTAGCCATGCAGCTGTTGCTCAATGCGATATTTGGATGAATTTGTCCATTTAGCTGTTATTTTGCAAATATGAAACTGATAGATACCCACTGCCATTTGTATTCGGAAGAATTTGCGGCAGATATTGCAGCCGTAATAAATGATGCGACAGCGGCGGGGGTGGAAAAATTTTATCTTCCCGCAATTGACAGCAGCTGTATGGAGGCTATGTTTAACCTGGAGGACAAATATCCTGGCAGATGTATTGCCATGATGGGATTGCATCCCTGTTATGTAAAAGACAATTATAAAGCAGAATTGGAGATTGCCAGGCAATGGCTTGCCAAACGGAAATTTGCCGCCATAGGTGAGATTGGACTTGACTTTTATTGGGACAAAACTTTTGTACAGGAACAACAGGAAGCCTTCAGGATACAGATGGATTGGGCTATTGAATTTAATGTTCCGATTGTAATACATACAAGGAATGCGATGCAGGAAACCATTAACCTGGTGAAAGAATATGTACCCCGGGGAATACGAGGTATTTTTCATTGTTTTAGCGGGAGCTATGAAAGCGCCAAAGAGATCATTAAAGCCGGCTTCTACCTGGGCATTGGTGGAGTAGTTACCTATAAAAATGCAGGGGTAGCGGAAGTATTGGAAAAAATAGATTTAGCACATTTGGTACTGGAAACCGACGCACCTTATTTGACCCCCGTACCGTTTAGAGGAAAAAGAAACGAAAGCAGCTATTTAAAATACATCGTGGCGAAAATTGCTGCCATAAAAAGCTGCTCTGAAGAAGAAGTGGCTGCTGTTACAACGGCCAATGCTGAAAAAATATTCGGCTTATAAACACCGATGCTGTATTTTTGCCCTCCTGAAAAAAAGGAGAGTTGTCCGAGTGGTTGAAGGAGCACGCCTGGAAAGTGTGTATATGGGTAACTGTATCAAGAGTTCGAATCTCTTACTCTCCGCTTGATAACCATTTAGTTATGCTTAAAAGCCTGTAAAATAGACATTTTACAGGCTTTTTTTATGCCTTTATGTCAAATTATATCAATTAATGTCAATGAAAAGGGTACCAAATCCGTTACCAACATAAAATGGAACACAGCATCACTGTTCTTTTTCATACCAGATTAAGTAGAAAAACACAAAATAATTTGGCACCTGTTTATTTAAGAATTACTGTAAACCAACGGCGTTTTGATAATGTAATTAACCGATTAGCTGATCTTTCAAAATGGTTGGTTAGTTCAGGACGAATAAAAGGCAACTCTCTCTACAGAAGCCAGGGCTTTGAATGATTTTTTAGATATCCTAAAAAATAAAGTGTACCTGGACGAACGCGAAATGATTCTTGATGGAAAGAGATCATTTACCAGTCTTTCAAAGAAATATGGTTTGGGGCAGACCAACAAAAGCAAATGGTGTTAGAAGTATTCAAACAGCACAATGAAGAGTTTGCTTTATTAGTTGGTAAAGATTACGCTCCCGACCATCGCCTTTTCGTTGTAAAGGAACCTACATATTCCCAGCGCATTTGATAGGAACTTAATACTATAGCCCAGTTGCTCGCTGGTGATAATTTTATGGGCTGTGATTACTTTATTATTAAGGGTCTGCTCATAAATTAAAAATTCATTTTCTGGTAGTAGTTTCAAGATAGAACAGTTTGTTACGTTTAAGTTTAAAAAAAATCCTTTCAACAGTCCAGTAAGCTGCCGTAACTGCAATGATGATTGACGAAGGCGCAAAATATAATTAGTCACCACATTTCAGTCAGTGTTTATGCATCTCAATTGTTTTTAATCATAAGCTTCCACGAAGTGGTAGGCAGGTTACTGGTATACTGGAAATGCCAGTGAATTTTAAATAATTTTTCAAATTTTTAAACCTTTTAATAAAATAATCTGTTTACTATTTTCATTAAAAGATTAAACAGAAATATTGTCCTTTACAAGTTTCCCAGGCACGTCTTTCTTTTGTAAACTAAATCAAATATATATGCGTCCAACACTACTCGGGGTTCTCCCAATCGCAAACAGCAACTATGTTGCCTTCACATTTTTTGTAGGAACCATGGCCATGATGGCGGCCTGTGTATTCTTTTTCTTTGAGTTGAACAATGTGCCGCAAAAGTGGCGTACATCTGTTCTTGTTTCGGGTCTTATCACATTTATTGCTGCCGTACATTATTATTACATGAGGGGTTACAACCTCGAAACAGGCGAATCTCCTGTATTCTTCCGCTATGTTGATTGGATATTGACTGTTCCATTAATGTGTGTGGAATTTTATTTAATTACAAAAAAAGCCGGTGCCAAATCGGGCTTGCTGTGGCAGCTGATTTTTGCATCTGTTGTAATGCTGGTAACCGGTTATATTGGTGAAGCCATTTATGGCAAAGAAACACAAAGCTGGATTTGGGGATTAATAAGCGGCCTTGCTTATTTCTACATTGTATACCTGGTTTGGTTTGGAGAAGTAGCCAAGCTTGCTGGCAATGCAGGTCCTGCAGTTACCAAAGCGGTAAAGACGCTGGGTTGGTTTGTGTTGGTTGGATGGGCCATTTATCCAATTGGGTACATTGCTGGTACAGCCGGTGGCCTGTTCGGCCTGCGGGTTTTTGAAGGGCTTTCTATGGATATTGTTTACAATATTGGTGATGCCATTAACAAAATAGGATTTGGCTTAGTGATTTATGCACTGGCACAATCTGATAAGACAGTGGCGCCAGCCTATGCTTAACTGAAATCAAGAAGTGCAATCTAAATAGCATTGCACTTCTTGATTTTTACAAATCCATGATTTAAAAAAACATTGTATGTTAAGGATTATATTATTGGCATCAGGCTTTATGTTGTTGTTATTTCAACAATACATACTACCCTTTAATAATAGTGCACAATTCATTATTTTTTTATCAGGAATACTTTTATTGGGCGTGCCTCATGGAGCGGCAGATTTGCTGGTAGCCACTCAAAATGCAAACAGCAATAAAAAATTATTCTCAAAAATTCGATTTTTAGCAGTCTATATTTCACGACTTTTTGCCTTTGCTGCCATCCTGTGGTTTTTTCCTTTGGCAGGCAATCTTTTGTTCATTCTTTTTGCTGCTTACCATTTTGGAGAAACTGATTTATACCAGTTCAAAACAAACACCGTTTCAGGCAAAGCATTTGTTATTTTTTACGGATTGCTGATTCTATCTGTTATACTGCTCCATCATTTTGAAGAGGTGAAACCTTTGTTTCAATTATTCAGTGCCGGAAAAGAAAATGCAGTATTTATTAACTGGCTTGATACAAATCGTTACCCGGTTATCTCAGTTTCAGGAATATTATTTTTTACGGCAACATTTATTTATTTTTTAAAGAACGGCCATGCCGGTACAGTTGATAAAGGACAGTTCTTAATTCGCTTTGCAATTATTTTGCTAATCCTGTTCAATCTACCCATGCTGCTTGGCTTCACATTCTACTTTGTTGTATGGCATTCTGTTTTGTCTCTCAATAATATTACTGCCTATTTAAGAAAGAATAATTTGTATACATTAAATAGCATTAAGAAGGAAATTATATTGTATAGTGTTCTTGCAATTGGAGGAATCGCCTTATTTGGTTTAACCGGTTTTATGTTTATCAACAGCCGTGCCATGGTGGGTTACCTGTTTTTAGGTCTTGCGGTCCTTACTGCACCGCATATGCAAATCATGCATGACATGTACACCAGCTTACGGCAAATAAAACCTGCTGAAAATTAAACACCAGCTTATAATTATTTTAACATAAAACCTTACTCAATGTTCAAGAAATTCAAGGCGTCAGAATTACTAATCGTAGCCATGGTGGTTATCCTGATTTTTGTATCAGAATACTATTATGTAATACTAAAAGATTCCAACCGTGCCATTTTCATTGGCTTATGGCCTCCAACCATTATTGGATTACTCATCTTCTTCAATATTAAAAAAAATCAATAAGCTATCATGGAAAACAATACGGATATCATCGTTTTAACGAGTGTTATTATTGTACTTTTTCTTGTATTCATCATTGCTACAGTAAGGGAGTTTAACACTATAAGCCATTCAAAATTTATTGAGAAAGAAGAAGGTGGGCCTAGGGCGGAAATGATGCGTTTCATAGGTAAACTTTTTACAGACGACCGGATTGATGCAGGTAAGAAAATTACATTCATTAATGCAATTAAACCTATTATTGAAGATTTGCTTCCTGAAGAAGAAATAAAAGAAGAATGAAAATACAAATATCCCTGTCCTGATTTAATACGCATTAAATAATCAAAATTCCTTCATTTCCTGAACGTTGTATGCTATACGGCATTATTCATTTACATGTAAAAACGGCCGCTATTTACTTTTTAAAAGACTAATCTTTTCACACTTTAACAAATAAAAAAACAATTATGAAATCAATTAAAAACGTTGCACTCTTAGTTGCAGCAACACTCCTGTCTGTTAACACTATGGCACAAACAAAAAAAGACATTGTGGATGTAGCCGCAGGCTCCAAAGCACACACCACACTTGTTGCAGCGGTAAAAGCTGCAGACCTGGTAACTACTTTAAAAAGCAAAGGCCCGTTTACCGTATTTGCGCCCACCAATGAGGCTTTCGCAAAACTCCCTGCCGGCACGGTTGATAATTTATTGAAGCCGGAGAACAAAGCTTCACTTGCTGGTATACTAACCTATCATGTTGTTGCCGGCAATCTGGATGCAAAAGCTGTTTTAGCTGCTATTAAAAAAGGTGGCGGCAAAGCGGTTTTAACAACAGTGGCAGGAGGAAAATTAACTGCCGAAGTTGTAATGGGAAAAGTTGTATTAACCGATGAAAAAGGTGGCAAAGCAACGGTAACAGCAACTGACCTTGCAGCAACCAATGGTGTTATTCACGTAATTGATGCAGTATTACTGCCTAAATAACAGGCTAAATTCCTTTCAAAGATATGTGGCTGTATCACTTTGATACAGCCATATATCTTTTTAGGTATGTCGTGTGACTCGTCCTGAAAAAAGTTGACTGTGTTATTAAATAAATCCTGCTATTGATTTACTAAGATCGTTCATCCTGAATAAGGTTGACTAAGAAAGTTGCCCACTTGTGCGCTGGCAAAAAATAGTTGTGTAGCCCCATAGCTAAAGCAACTATTTTTTTTCATGCGTGAGCTGGTTAGGTTACCGGCTTTATCTTAGTAATGTTTTGATAATAGTTTTTCCATCTTCTTATTTGCGGCCCCTGCTGCTGATGAACATCGTTTGGTATCTGCCGGTTTAGGCTGTTGTGTCTTCGTTTATAATTGTAAATGGTAATGCACCTGGTAATGTGTATGGAAGCAGTATCCATGTTATCGTAATACCTGCTGATGAGTTCTGTTTTTAAAATGCCATTCACTCTTTCGCAATGGCGTTTTCATAGGGATCTCCGTTTTGTATCATGCTGATAGGTGCATGGTGTTATGCAGCAATTGTATATATGCAATGCTGCAATATTGAATATCCCTGTTGTTGCGATGCATGACAATTGTTTCGGTTAGTGCAGGCTCAATATAAAAAGTGCAGTTTTAATTTCCCCAAAACTCAATTATTCCCAATGCCATAGCAATTCATCTATTGCCCTGCATTGTTTTACCATGCAGTAGTAGAAAAAATTCTATGCCAGTTATCCACATACACCTATAAATAACATAGCGTGATGACTATAAAATTTTGCTGATGGGTTATATACTTTTACCCCATTAATCCGGCCCAAATGCGTAAGCAGGTTGGGACGGATTAATCAATCAAAATATCCTTGTAAATCCACTAAATCCAAATCACTATTTATGCAAACCAATCTACCTGTATTTCACCCTCATCGGGGTGACAACCCCACAACCGCTGCATTGTCTGTAAATTGCCATAGCCGGCAAACTAACAAAAATCAATCCTGCAAACTTGCCAACCGGAAACATTTACTTTGGTCCTTCAAATTAAGGGGGGCGCTTTTTCTTTGTTTTGTTGCTGTAATTTTTCAGCAAGTAGGAGCGCAAACTACCTATACCTGGAATGGTAATATAAGTACTTCCTGGTCCAACAAAAGTAACTGGTCTCCAAGTACAAATTTTCCAAGTAGTAGCGATTCAGTTATTTTACCAAATGGAAGACTGAGGTATCCTGTACTAACATTAGAAGCCTATTGTGCAAAAATTGTGTCGATTGCGGATGGAGCAACTATTAGCGGCACTGCCGGATTACATATAGGAGCCATTTCAACAACTGCAACATCAGGAATTGCTGAAATCTCGTGCCCACTGGTGTTAGGTGCCAACGTAACTTTTGCGCCTGTAAATTTCGCCAGTTTTAAAATCAGTGGCATTGTAAGTGGTACGGGTGGTCTTTTTAAATCTGACCTGGGGATATTAAACCTCGTGCCGACCAGTGCCAGTCTAAATTCCTTGAAAATTTTAGGCGGCTCCACTTATCTAGGTTCAGGCGTGACAGTAAGCGGAGGAGTTGAACTAAACGGTGGTAATTTGAACCTGGGCTCAGGTACGCTTTATGCAAACGGTGCCATCGTACTCACAAGCGGCACCTTAAATCTTAGTTCAGGAACTTTGTACGCCAATGCGGGTATTACGAGAACTGCGGGTTTCCTAGCCGGGAATGCAGCCAGTAAATTAACTCTGGGGGGGGCGAGTTCTGAACCACTGTATTTTGCAGCTGGGCAAGAAACGCTGAATACGCTTACACTTAGTCATACCGGTAATGCTACCACTACGTTATATACTAAACTTACCATTTATAATGGAATTAATTTTGGGTCGTCTTTTGATAATTTGAACCTGAATGATCAATCGTTGATATTAAACAGCGATATCAGCGGCACGGCTTATATGGGAGAAATTAAAGGTACATTATTAAATGCCACAAATGTCTCGGTTCAGCGTTATATGGATCGAAATCAATATGCCATCGGTTCAAGAGGCTGGCGATTGTTGACGATACCGGTAACAGGCCAAACCATACGGCAAGCCTGGGCAGGGGTGGATGCTAATAATAATGCACCATTAAACGAAACAGCAGGGTACGGCACGCTAATAACCGGCCACGGCTACGCCGACGGTAGTCTGGCTGCCGCAGCCGGATACGACTGGTTTACAGGCTTAGGAACAAATACAACTTCTTCAATTCGATATTATACTTCTTCAAAAGCCTGGGCTAGCGCTACCAACACACCAAGTACGTTAACTGCGCCCGATAAACAGGGATACATGCTTTATGTGAGAGGCGACAGAACTGTTGCAACAGCTGCTGATTCAGGATATGCTACATTGAACCCAACCGGTACATTGAAGCAGGGGAACCAAACCATTGCTGTAAACGATGCTTACACCGTAGTGGGTAACCCATATGCTTCACCTGTTGACCTGGATGCAATATATAATAACAGTGGTAACAACGCAGTAATTAAACGTAACTTCTGGATATGGGACGCCACCCTGGGTACCTCAGGCGGATATCGTTCGCTAAGCTGGGATGGGGCATCGGCCTATACTATGATTGGCGGTGATGGCAATGCGGCAGATTATCTCACAATTAACTCAGGCCAGGCGTTTTTTGTAGAGAAAAACGCAACCGGAAATATAACTATTCAGGAAAGTAATAAAACACCCTTAACTGCAACGAATGTATTTCGCCCAATGGGATCTACCGTTAGTAACCTCTCTATAAAACTATACCAGGCTACCGGTGCTACCATTGGTTTGTTATGTGATGGAGCAATGGCGAGGTATAATGACCTTTACAATGTATCGCCATGGGAAAGCTACGATGCAGCCAAAATGAATAATTTTAATGAAAATCTTAGTCTTGTTAGAGAAGGTCGTTATCTAAGTGTGGAAAGTCGCCCTTATCCAAGGCAGAGCGATACGCTTTTTGTGCCGTTTTGGGGCCTGAAAGCGAGGGATTATGCACTCACTATTACCAGTAATAATTTAGATGGCTTGAACCAGACCGCTATCCTCTATGACGCATTTACCAATGTTACCAAACAGGTAGATATGACGAGTGCTACTATTATTTACCCTTTTACTGTTACTACTGATCCTGCGAGCAGCAGCCTCAATCGTTTTAAGATTGTAATGGCTCCTTCAGCATTTGGCGTATTGCCTGTTAGATTTACTAAAATAAATGCAAGACCTGAAGGTAATAGAATACAGGTAAGCTGGATAACTGCCAGTGAGCTTGGGATTACAAATTATGATGTTGAAAGGAGTTCGGATGGCTTGCACTTTAGTAAAATAAATACGTTGAAAGCTGTCAATGCAGCTATAGGCAGCAGTTACGAGGTGATTGATGAGCAACCCCTGACAGGCAGAAACTTTTATCGCATCCGGAGTAATGATGAAAGTGGAAAAATCGATTATAGCAGCATAGCTTTAGCGCAGCTTAATAGTAAAAGTGCCATCCGTGTTACGCCCAGCGTAATTACCAATCAGCAGTTTATTATATCATTCAACGGCCAGCCAGGTGGTAAGTATAATCTGCGACTTACCAACTTATCAGGGCAACAGGTATATAAGAAAGCCATTTATAACGCAAATGGAAATGCCCAGTTGATAGAGTTGCAAAAAGCGGCAGTGTGCACAGGTATTTATAATTTATCGGTTGCCGGAGCAGACGGTAATGTGCAAAACTTTAGATTGCTGATTAAAAACTAAACTAACATCATCTTAGAAAAAAATGAAGAAGCTAATATTAACCCTCGCAGTAGTTTTTATTAAGGTAGCTCAATCACTTGTTCGGGAACCTGGCATTCCCGAAGACCAGAATCTGACGCTGGTGTTGCTTTAGAAGTTGGCGTAACCTTACTATTACTGATAATATTAGTTTATATTATACAGTTTTAGAGTATGGCAACATCGGCTTAAGGACGAAATACTTTCATCCGGATAAAATATCAGTCTAAAAATCACATCATAACAAAGGTTTTGCAGCAATGCAAAACCTTTTGCTTTTATACCAGGTGTCAAAATTACGCGGCCCATCCATAATTACACATACCGGATTTTACCACTTTTTCTACCCGCAAAGCTGCCTTGAATTCCGGTTTACAGATTTTCTTCCATTCTGTGGAAAATAAAGACAGCCTATTGCTACCGTAAAAATTTATTTCAAATTATTTATTATAGAAAGATCATCCAAATCCTGATATTTGTAATACTTTCGCTATATAGTTTGTAATAAAAATACTACAATAGGAAATAAATCTTTAACCTGGCCACTGTACTATTTTTCAAAACTGTACAATTATTGCAGCTAACTTTTGAATTACTAATGTGCTTATAACTAACTAAAAAATGCTCATTCAATTTTAATCTTTACGTATATATGAATAATAAATTTACACTCAGTTTGAAATCATTAATGGCATTTTGTTTAACCCTGTTGAGCCTTGTTGCTTTCGGACAAAAAACAGCTTCCACCGGAAACTGGAATACACCAGGTACCTGGTCTCCAAGCGGGGTACCAACTTCAGCCGATGCTGTTATTATTCCCAACGGCATTGTTCTTACAGGTGATGTCACTACCACCTGTGCTGCCATTACATTTACCGGTGCTGCGGCAACCCTCACCGTTAATGCAGGAGTAACGGTTACTGTTTCAGGCGCAATTAATCTAAACTCCGCCGCAGCTGGCAATACAACTGCCAGTATAACGGGGGCTGGTTCAATTGCCTGTAATTCTGTTGGCGTGGGGTCTGCAATTACACCTACAACAACTTCCGCATCTACCCTCACATCTACAATCACTTCTTTTTCATGCTCCAATAATTTTGTAATTCAGGGAACAAGTGTTGGAAATGGAGGTAATTCAAAGCAGAATAACGGAGTCGTTAATATAACGAGTGGATTGCTCACTGTGAATGGAACCTTATCTACCACCTCTACAGTTTCTGGAAATCGGACTCCTTCAAACAGTTTTACGCTGGGTGCTTTAAACCCTACACTAAGGCTCGGAGGGGCGACTCCTTTTTCAATAGGCCCTAACGGTACAGTGACCTTAAACGCCACAGGAGCAACGGTTGACTATTCCGGTGGTGCTCAAACTGTTCAGGGGTTAGCTTATCCAAATCTTACGTTTAGTGGCAGCGGAGTAAAAACAGCAGGAGGTGCCATAACTGTGGCAGGCAATTTGGCTATTACAAATACTTCAACCTTTGCCACTGCATCCACCTTCACGCTAAGCGTATCAGGAACAACTGTTATTGATGGCACACTTACCGCCGGAGGTACGGGCGCCAAGACATTTACTGGAAATGTAACCGTTAATTCAGGAGGAGTTTGGAATGAAACAGGTGTTGCTGCGATTGGATATGCCGGCAATCTGCAAAACGATGGAACTTATACGGCAGCCACCGGAATTCACACTTTCAGTGGTGCAACCAAAACTATCGGTGGCAATAATGCCATCACAATACCTAACGTAACCATCACCGGTACAGTAACCAACAACGGTACACTCACAGCATCAACAACCCTTGCCGGCGCAGGTACGTTAACCAACAGTGCTTTAGGTAACCTTAGCTTTGGGGGTAGTTCAATTGCTCCTGTTTTAATAGCAACGGCCGCAGGGAACACCGTACGTTATACTGCAGCAGGAGCCCAAACTGTAAAAGCAACCACCTATAGTAATCTTGTTTTGGCAGGCAGTGGTGCAAAATCTATTAGTTCTGCGACCATTGCTGTTGCGGGAAATTTTTCAGTTGTTACCGGAGCTTTAGCAAATATAGGGAACGGGCTAACCATTAATGCAGGGAGTCTTACGTTAGGTGGATTAAATAAAATTGGTGGCACGTGGGGATCAACTCTTTCTTCGGCCACGCACACTGATAATACGTATTTTGCTGCCACAACAGGGATTTTAAATGTTGCTGGCGATACCAGGCCTACGCCGGTATTTACAGGGTTAAATGCAACGCCTTCAATTACATACGGTACGGCGTCTATTACGCTTTCAGGTTCAGTAAGCGCCACCGGGCCAATATACGCCTCCCAGGGTGAAGTAATAGGAGTTACAATTAACGGAGTTACACAAACGACAGTAATAGCCGGATCCGTGGGGGCATTTTCGGTTAATTTTTCCACCGCCAGTATTCCTGTTACGGGAAGTCCTTACACAATAACTTATACTTATGGAGGCGATAATAGTTTGCAACCGACGGCCGATGATATCAGTACCGCGTTAACAGTAAGTCCGTCAGTATTGACAATAACTGCAAATGATGTAAGTAAACCTTTTGGTACAACACTAACAGGCGGCAGCGGTTCAACGGCTTTTAGCGCCAGCGGATTACAAAATGGAGAGTCTGCAGGAACGGTAACCATAGCCTACGGTGCCGGAGCCGGAGCAACAGATGCTGCCGGAACCTATACCGGTTCGGTAACCCCTTCAGTTTTAACAGGAGGAACCCTCAATGCAGCTAATTATTCGGTTACTTATGTACCAGGTAACATCATCGTAACTACAAGTATCGCATCAACAGACTTTCGGAGTAAACAGGCTGGTAACTTCACAAGTGCGGCATCGTGGGAGTATGACCTTGGTGGCGGAACCTGGGCAGATGCCATACAGCCTCCGTCAGGCACTAATAATATCACCATTACCCATGCGATCATTCTTGATCAACCCTTTACAATGGGGAGTGGAAAAACTTTATTGATTAACGCGGGTGGCAGTCTTGAAATTAATGCCGGCATAACTTTAAGTGTCCAGAATTCCGGAACATTGGATTTTAATAGCCAGCCTGTCATTGTCAGGTCCAATGCAGCAGGTACCGGTTCTATCGGTGTAATCGCAGGCACTCTTTCGGGAGCTACGAACGTAACGGTAGAACGTTTTATAGCAACTAACAAACGGGCCTGGCGCTTGCTCACCATACCTGTAACCGGCCCAACCATCAGGCAGGCATGGTGCGGCGTAAACGCAAATCCAACAGCACCGGATGGTGAAGTGGCTAATGCAGGAACTTTAATTACGGGCAATGGATATATTGATGGCACAACGGCAGCAAGTAACGGATTTGACTGGTTTACCGGATTAAGCAGCGCCACAACATCATCGATTCGTTTTTATACGCCGGCTACAAATGGCTGGTTTAGTGCAAACACGCCTGATATTTTGACAGGTCCTGGTAAAGAAGGATATATGTTATACATAAGGGGAGACAGAACAGTTGCAGATGCTTCCAGTTCGGGTACAACAACACTCAGACCCACTGGTACCTTAAGGTACGGCCATCAATCTGTGCCGATTTCGGCAGCAGATACCAATATTCTGGCGGGAAATCCTTATGCCTCTTCTATTGACCTGGATGCGGTTTACAATAATAACGGCAACGCTAGTGTTATTGATCGCAAGTTCTATATCTGGGATGCCACACTAGGTACAAGCGGAGCATATGTTACTTTAATCTACGACGATATTGGAAATACATACCTGACATCATTGGGGGATGATGGCACGCCTTATCTGGCAGTTAATTCCGGACAGGCTTTTTTTGTGGTGGGAAAAGGCATAGACGCAAGTCTCAACATTGACGAAGCGACTAAAACAGATCCCTCCGCTCAATCTCTTTTCCGCACCATGACCCCTACGGGTGGCGGAGTAAGTAAAATTGCGGTGAAACTTTACCAGGCCACAGGTACAATAATTGGACAGCAGATGGATGGAGCTGTTGCCAGGTTTAATGATGCTTATAACGTGTCTGGTACTGAAGTATATGATGCAGCCAAGTTTAATAATTTTAATGAAAACTTAAGCCTGGTAAGAAATGGCCGCTACCTGAGTGTAGAAAGCCGTCCTTTCCCTGCACAAAGTGATACGCTTTTTGTACCCTTCTGGAATTTAAAAATTCGGGATTATGCACTTACTATTACCAGTAGTAATTTTGCCGGCGTAAATCAAACAGCTATTTTGATTGACAAATTTACCAACACGCAAAAAGTAATTGATCTTAGTGGAGGTACTGTGACTTATCCATTTACCATTACCAGCAACCCGGCCAGTAGTAGCCTAAACAGATTTCTGGTAGTGTTGGCTCCCTCAAGCCCATTGGCAGTTAATTTTACAAAGATCAACGCCAGTCCCAAAGGCGGAAAGGTACTGGTAAGCTGGACGGTTGGTGGAGAGCAGGGGACTAAAAATTATGACGTTGAAAAGAGTACAGATGGAAATCAGTTTACTAAAACCGGCACCGTTTTAGCAAGTAATTTAGCTGGCGGGGCAAATTATCAATGGCTCGACGATAAGGCAGCAACTGGAAATAATTACTACCGTATCCGCAGTAATGATGAAAATGGCTCATTTAGTTACAGTACCGTTGCCAGAGTGCAGTTCAATGGAAAAACAGGAATACAGGTAACACCAACGGTGATTACTAACAACCAGTTTACTTTATCGTTGAACGACATGCCAGCAGGCAACTATAAACTGGTGCTACGGGATGCCGCAGGCATAACCGTTTACCAGCAGGCAATTGAAAATGCGGGAGGAAATAATATTCGGCAGATAAATTTTGGAAAAGCATTCGTGGCAGCAGGTGTATATAATCTTTCTATTGGAGACAGCAAAGGAAACATACAGAATTTTAGGCTCCTGATAGATTAATCAATAGATTTCTTTAAACAATCTTTTTTACAAAATCGTTCTTAAATTGGAAATGTGTAATTTGCCGGTTAATTGTTGCTAACATTGTTTTGTATACAATTTTTTGATTGCCTTATTGTACGAGGGCATAAAATGAATATAATAGTTTATCAATACAATTATGAAGAATATATTTGGAAAAAAATTGCAAAAATTATTAATAACAATAGTATTAACTTGTATTCCTACCTTATTGCTGCTGGCTCAATGCCCCGATCCGACAAATCCCGATTGCGGTGGGGGTGACGGTGGTCCTGGTGGTCCTGGCGTACCATTGGAAGGTGGCGTTACATTATTATTAGTTATGGCTGCCTGCTATGTAGGTTTTAAAGTTTGGCAATACCGGAAGATGTCAAAACCTTCACATAGTAATAATTAAAAACTGAAAAAATAAAAACAAAAGGACTGTCTTTGAGACAGTCTTTTTGTTGTCAGGTATGTTCGCCAGGGAGAGGTTTAAATACCAGCTTTGCCTAGAGACATAACGTTTGCAAATGCTGACCCGTGTGTATTGTAAATGATCGGAGCTTTTCCAGGTAGCAGCAATGTGTTGCCTGAATTGTTTATATCCAAAACTCTGCCTGTGGATTATTGTAAAGGTAGCCGCAGCCTTCCGTGGCTACCATTTATTACTCACCCTGCGGGGAAGGGGTTTTAAATTCATTCCTGTTTTTTGATGATTCATTATTAAGACTTCTATCGAAAAATAAATGCACGTGCTGCAATATATCCCCCGCCATTTTCAGCAATACCGGGCATCTATAATACCCGATGGTATAAAGGCGGCACGCTGTTC
This sequence comes from Chitinophagales bacterium, assembly GCA_038210625.1. Classification (GTDB taxonomy): domain Bacteria; phylum Bacteroidota; class Bacteroidia; order Chitinophagales; family Chitinophagaceae; genus Ferruginibacter. The sequence goes on from JBBQWL010000012.1 coordinate 95,463, forward strand.
TTTTTCCCCATTTTGAAACAGGTAGGTAAATGATACCACCGTAACCACCAGGTAACCGGCAGCTACAGGTAAGGCCATTGGTAGCAGAAGTGCCGGTATTGAAATATCGGCATAAGGAATGGATAACATCGTGCTGAAGCTTCCCTGGGCGGTGGGAGACTGGAGGTTGCAGGAGGCTGCTGTTATCCTGCATGCTATCATGGCTGTATTTGCTGGCGCTGCGATAACTTGTGTGGGTGTAAAGGCAGGTATCTGCAATTGCAACAACCGCTCATCCACTTTTGTAACGGTCAGCGGTAGTTTCCATCTTTCTTTAATACCCGTTTCTTCATTAAAAGAAAACTCACTTATAAAGGGCAAACCGGTTTGAGGTGGCAGGCTGCCGGGATCGTTTATGCCGAGCCAGTGGGTAATGGCACCCGAAAAACGGCTTTGCATGATTTTGTTTTTAGGAAATGGCAATGCCTGTTGCAGGCTGCAGCGCAAGCTCCTGCCTGCGGCAGCCGCTATCCCAAAATTTTTGCTTCGAACCCTTGTAGCAGCCGATTGCTTCACCGTTGCCGGTACGGTTCTGGCAATATAAGTACCCAACCGTTGGTAAAAAACGATGTTGTTTATTTTGCCTGTTAAATAGGTGGCGGACTGTATTGCCATATGATAGATTTGTAAAGGGATTATTTACCGGGATATTTATTCATGACTGGCTCCTGCCTGCTTTTGCTTTACTGCGTCATCTGTGCGTTAATTAACGCACAGATGACGCACCGGTACATAATATGGAACGAAGCAGGTACGATTGTAGTATGTGAAGAAGGTATCCATGGCGAGCGGGTTTAAAAGCAGATCCACTCACAAGGTATAAAAGTATACAGCATGGATGGAATTTTACGTATAGAGCCGTATAGAAACAAATGCCAGATACTTTCATTATCCGGCATTTGTTATTACTAAAAAAGAGGCAGATAGGAAACAGGCAAAGGGCCGTGTTAATAGCTCTTTGCTCCCTAATGCAGGCCAAGGCTCCCGTTTCAAAAAAGGTGCGGAACATTTTGCAAAGCAGGTTATTCGGTTTTTGGACTACAATTACAAACTATTCAACCAAAATCAGCTTTGGTATTTTATAATGAAATTGCCAGGCTCCTTCGCAAAACCCTGGAACTGCCAAAGCCCCGACAAATCGATAGGGTTGTGCATGTATACCACAGGAAAGAAGTGCACTTACTGATACAATAGATGTTTCTCCATTTTCCGGAAAAGTGATTGAAACCTACATTGGGTTTATTTTGGAAGATGGTAAAAATGTGGTTTCCAGCCTTTACACCAATCAGTTAACTGTTAGCCATGGATCCATTTTAAAACCAATAACACCTTATGCTTACCCTTGTATATGTGGGACAAGCAATTTATTTTTTGGCTAGCCAACCCCCAGGTTGCTAATTCTGAAGCCGATTATAATTTTCAGTATAAATCAAATCAAGTATTTTTGCGCAAATTCGATATCATGTCATCGACTGGCCTTACTTCTTTCCTACACAGGATCAGTCGCAATGCTGAAAGGATATAAAGTGTCAGCTCGATTTGGTACGTTAATTTCATTTATTCTGAAAATTGTTGTTTTTCATTTACTCCTTAATTTTTGTGATTGAGGCAGGCGAAGCCGTGAAAAACAGGTAAGTAAATTAATTAGTACCCACAATTTTACTATCATTATATACGGTATGTTTGTATATATGACTACTACTATAAAATGTTTTTTATGTCATCTTTAATGAAATACAGGTTGTTTTTTGCAGTTCTTGTTGCCGGGATATTTGTTATGCTTTCCTGCACTTCCACAAAGCAGGTGGTATATTTAAATGACCTGGAAAAAATGGACTCCGGAAAATTAAATAAGGCTCAAAATGTTTTTGAAAATCCGATTCAAAAAAATGACCAGTTATGGATTACTGTTGGCGGTAGTAACCCGCTGGATTTGCCAGCGCTTAATTCGGGTATAGGTATGGTAACCGGAGCCACATCATCCACAATAACAGGCGCTGCAATAGGGTATTTGGTTGAGGCGGATGGAAAGATTCAAATGCCCTACATCGGTAAAGTACAGGCTGAAGGGTTAACAAGGCTGCAATTAGAAGATTCCCTCACTCAACAGTTTAAAGAATATACTAAAAATCCGGTTGTTAACGTGCGGTTTTTAAATTATAATTATTCTGTAATGGGAGAGGTGAATAAAAAAGGAACATTCAATATGGTAAACGAACGTACCACTATATTAGAAGCAATCAGCATGGCAGGCGATTTAACGGATTTTGGAAAAAGAGACAATGTACTGGTAATAAGGGAGGTAAATGGGGTAAGGAATTATGCAAGAGTAAACCTGTTATCAAAAAACCTTTTTAAATCACCGTATTATTACCTTAGAACCAATGATGTAGTGTATGTGGAACCTGTCAAATCAAAATTTATTGCCCGAAAGGGGGTTCCTCAATACCTGGCCATTGCGGCAGTTGGATTATCCTTACTTATTACTGTTATTAACTTGCGCAAATAGGGCAGAATTTATTTCGGCTAAAAAGATGGCTCATAGAGTAGGTCATTTTATACATTAGGTTAAGTAAGCGAGTGGCTTTAAGGTTATTATATTATTGTAATCATTTTAATTTGAAACTTTGAAATATTTTTCAAACCCGGGGGAAAGAGGTATGCACCAAAGCGCTGAAGTTGAAAAAAAAATAAATTTTAGCCGTATTTTTTTTCGGGTATTACCATATTGGCCTTTACTGCCGGCACTGATAGGGATTTTGCTTGCAGGAGCCTATTTTTACATTAAATACCAGGTGCCGGTTTACCAGGTAAATGCACGGGTGGTAGTGAATGATGGAGAGCAGGAAAAGGGAGCGAATTTGTTTCAGGCGCTGACCTATAAAAATGTTGATCGGGAAACGGAAAGGGAAAAGGAAATACTAAAATCCAAATCATTGATATTTCAGGTTGTTCAAAATGAACAATTGAATATAAGGTGGATAAAAAAGGGAAGGGTAACTGTAATTCCTCAGTTTGGTAATTTACCCCTTGAATTATGGCTGGAAAATCCAGATTCTGTCAAGAAAACTATTTTTGGCGATGTGAAATTGTTGTCAACCAAAAGTGTTTCTTTTGGCGGAACTGTCTACCCCATTGATTCGCTGGTGCGTAGCGATTTTGGTAAAATACGTTGGCATTTAAATAGCGCAGATCTGTTTACCAACGAATGGGAATTAACAGTAATGCCTGTAAAAAAAGCTGCCGCAATTTTCCGTGGGCAATTAAATGCAGAACCCATTAGCAAACAATCAGCAATTCTTGATTTAACGTTACAGGAAACAATACCGGCCAGGGGAGTGCTTTTTTTGACAAGTTTACTGGAGCAGTATGGTCAAAACAATGTGACTTTTAAAAACAGGGTGTATCAAAATACGGCCAAATTTGTGGAGGAAAGGTTGAGAATAGTGTCAGATGAACTAAATGGAGTGGAATCAAAGTTAGAGAACTTTAAAACGAAGGAAGGAATATACAACCTTAGCAGCCAGGGAGATCTTTATCTGAGCCAATTAAGCGACATAGATAAAAAGATTAGTGATGCGGAATTACAACTCATTGTATTACAAAAAATAGAACAATATGTAAACAACCGCAATCATACGCCGGAAGCAGTACCAGCTACACTTGGCTTAACGGATCCTATATTGTTAAGTTTGCTTAACCAATTATATACAGCAGAATTTGAAGCCGAGAAATTGAGGAAACTTTCTGGTTCTAAAAATCCGGAACTGGAAGTGCTTGACGAGAGTATTGTTAAATTGAAGCCCAGTATTCTTGCAAGTATTCAAAACCTTCGGATAAGTCTGCAGGCCAGTAAAGATAAGCTCGCCCGGGATGGAAGGCAATTTATGGGGGAATTGAAAGATATTCCTCAAAAGGAGCGGGCCCTGCTCGAAATAAGCCGCCAGCAGCAAATAAAAAATAACATATATACCTTTTTATTACAAAAAAGGGAGGAAGCTATTTTATCCGCGGCATCCCAGGTACCCAATCACCGGGTTATAAATGCGCCGGAAGCTACCGGCCAGATTGCGCCCAAAGCCAATATGATATATGCAGTAGCCCTATCACTTGCCTGTATACTATTTATATTGTTTTCCTACTTTAAAGAGTTTATGCATGATAAAGTGCTTTTTAGCAGCGACCTGATTGAAGAAACTGACTTGCCATTGTTAGGCGAACTGGTGTTTTCCAGTCGCTCTGAAGCCGATATAGTAATAAAGGGGGATGAACGGATATTGATTGCGGAACAACTAAGAGATATCAGAACCAACTTGTCATATATCCAAATTCAAAAACAGGGAGCGCAGGTATTGCTCATTACTTCTTCAATAAGTGGCGAAGGTAAAAGCTTTATTACCATCAACCTGGCGGCGGCACTTGGAAGGGTAGATAAAAAAGTGTTGATGATTGAAAGTGACCTTCGTAAGCCAGGGGTAACAAAAAAAATGAATATTGCCAGGGGGAAGGGGCTTACTGATTACCTGATAGGGCAGGCAACGCTGGAAGAAGTTGTACGTCCAGTTGAGCGTTTGAGCAACGTATCCCTGATATCAGCTGGACAAATTCCGCCAAATCCCGTGGAGTTATTGTTGAATGGGAAAATGACTGCGCTAATGGAAATTTTGAAAAATCAATTTGATTATATTTTGATCGATTCTCCACCAGCAGGCGTATTGACGGATGCTAAAGTATTGGCTGCCTACGCGGATAATACTTTGTACGTTGTGCGGTATAATTATACGCCGCATGAATTTATACATTTCATAAGCGAGCAGGCAACCCGTCAAACACTTCCCCGGGTGCATCTTATTTTTAATGGAGTTGTAAGAAAAAAGGTTTTTGGCTATGGTTATGGCTATGGGTATGCTTATGGTTATGGATATGTAAAAGAAGATGAAAAAAAACGAAAAAATATTTTTAAAAGGAAGAATAACAAATCTTAAATAGTTAGAAAACTCACTAATTAAGCAATTAGGTTTTATACTACAATTAAACATGTAATAACTGGTTGTCACTATTTGATAGTAAATTATAAAAAATACATTTCAAACAGGTTGATCGTTTATTGAAAGAAATTAAAAGTAACAGTAATGGTTTTAAAAGAAAAGAAAGTTCTTCTCACTGGCGCCGACGGATTTATAGGTAGTCATCTTGCAGAAAGATTATTGGAAGAAGGCTGCCAGGTTAGGGCATTTGTTTATTATAATTCTTTTAATTCATGGGGTTGGTTAGATAGTTTCCCAAAAGATATAAAGGATAAGCTGGAGATTTTTCCCGGCGACATACGGGATCCCAATGGTGTTAGAACTGCTATGAAAGATATTGATATTGTTTTTCACCTGGCAGCGTTGATTGCAATTCCGTTTAGCTACCATTCACCCGATTCTTATATTGATACCAATGTAAAAGGAACCTTAAATATTATACAAGCTGCCAAAGATTTGGGCGTGCAGCGGGTATTGGTAACCTCTACATCAGAAGTGTATGGCACTGCAAAGTTTGTGCCTATAACGGAGGAACATCCCAAACAGTCCCAGTCCCCATATTCAGCTTCTAAAATTGGTGCTGATTGTATTGCAGATTCTTTTTACCGAAGCTTTGATTTACCCTTGACAATTGTACGCCCATTCAACACATACGGACCCAGGCAATCTGCCCGTGCGGTGATTCCAACGGTAATTACCCAATTGCTGAATGGTATGGAAGAAATAAAATTGGGTGATATAACACCTACCAGGGATCTTTTATTTGTAAAGGATACAGTAGCTGGATTCGTAGCAATTGCAAAATGTGATGCTTTGATTGGACATGAAGTAAATATTGCCACTCAATCTGAAATCACTATTGGCGAATTGGCGCAGGAAATGATCAATCAAATAAATCCAACTGCAATCATCATTTCGGATGATCAAAGATTGAGGCCCGCAAAAAGCGAGGTATTCAGGTTATTTGGGTCCAATGAAAAACTGAAGCAGTATACCAAGTGGGAACAAGAGTATACACTTGCCCAGGGTATAGCCCAAACCATTGAATGGTTTAAAAAGCCGGGAAACTTAAGTAAATATAAAGCAGACATCTACAATGTATAATTACGATGAGGTGATCCGGTTTATACAAGATACCTATCAAACCACTGATTTTATTCCCTTGCATGTGCCGCATTTTGGCGGTAATGAAAAGCTATATTTGATTGATACAATTGATACCACTTTTGTGTCATCTGTAGGTGCCTATGTGGATCGCTTTGAGAAAATGATGACTGAAATCAGCTGTACAAAAAAAGCGGTAGCGGTTGTAAATGGAACGGCAGGCCTTCAGATAGCACTACAACTCGCTGGCGTAAAAGCCAATGATGAAGTAATTACACAGGCATTAACTTTTGTGGCTACAGCCAATGCCATCGCCTACAACAATGCATTCCCCATATTTATAGATGTAGATTTAGATACCATGGGCCTATCTCCCCGGTCAGTGGAAGCGTTTTTATTAAGTTTTGCTGAGATAAGGGAAGATGGTTGTTATAATAAAAATACAGGCAGAAAGATAGCGGCCTGTGTACCCATGCACACTTTTGGCTTCCCTATACACCTCGATGAATTAATACGCATTTGCACAGAATGGAAGATACCGGTAATTGAAGATGCGGCAGAATCATTGGGCAGCGAGTACAAAGGAAAGCCAACCGGAAGTTTGGGAAGGCTGGGTGTTTTTTCATTTAACGGAAACAAGATCGTTACCTGCGGTGGCGGAGGCGCCATTGTTACCAATGATTTAAGCATGGGAGATAAAGGAAAATACCTTACTACTACCGCAAAAATTCCTCATCCTTACGAGTATGTGCACGATGAGCTGGGATATAACTACAGGATGCCCAATTTAAATGCGGCATTGGCATGTGCGCAATTGGAACAGGCAAATGGCTTTCTGGCAAATAAACGAATACTGGCAATGGAATACAAAGCTTTTTTTGAAGGAAAAGGTATTCACTTCAGAACCGAAACTCCTGAAACCAAAGCCAATTATTGGTTGATGTGCGTAGAGCTGGAAAATAAAGGAGAACGTGATTTGTTTCTAACATCAACCAATAACGCAAAAGTAATGACCCGTCCAATCTGGCAATTAATGTTTCGGCTACCCATGTATAAAGATTGCCAACGGGATGAACAAACAAATGCCCTTTTTTTAGAAGAACGAATTGTTAATATACCAAGCAGTGTCAGATAAGAACCTTGTTTTAATCGGATATTCCGGTCATGGATTTGTTGTAGCCGAAGCGGCAATTTTGTCCAAAATGAACTTGAAGTACTATTCCGAAATTAGCGAGTTAGCTTTAAACCCTTTTGATTTGGCATATGTAGGGTTTGAAGGAAATGATAATTTTGAAGGCTGGAAAAAGGAGGTTGATTTTGTTTTAGGAATTGGTGATAATGGGCTTCGCAATAAAATTGGGCAGTTAATTTTATCGAAAGGAAAACAATTGCAAAATGTTATTCATCCTTCAGCTTCCGTAAGTAAGGAAATTATTATAGGTACAGGAAATTTTATAGCAAGAAACGTGTCCATAAACCCATTGGTGAAAATTGGCAGCTTTTGTATCTTAAACACAGGCTGTATTATTGAGCATCAGTGCATTATTGCAAACAGCGTTCATATAGCGCCTGGAGCTGTATTGGCCGGTAATGTTGCCGTTGGTGAGGGAAGTTTTGTAGGGGCAAATGCTGTTATAAAGCAAGGGGTTAAAATCGGTGCAGGTGTAACCATTGGTGCAGGTACAGTTATTATTAAAGACATATTAGCAGGAAAAAAAGTAGTAGGAAATCCTTCAAGGGAAATATGAAAAGCAACGTGATAATAATAGCGGAAGCTGGAGTAAATCACAATGGTGATATCACCACTGCGAAACAGCTGATAGATGTAGCGATTGAAGCCGGGGTTGATTACGTGAAATTTCAAACATTTAAGGCAGAAACAATTGTTAGTCCAACTGCAAAAAAGGCCGGCTATCAGTCTGAAAATACTGGCGGTACTGATGAACTGCAATTTGAAATGCTTAAAAATCTGGAGCTGAGCCATGAAGCCCATTTGGAATTAATGAAATACTGTGAAGCAAAAGGAATTCAGTTTTTTTCAACTGCATTCGATGTTGATGGGGTGAATTATTTAGATTCCCTGGGTTTGGATATGTTTAAAATACCAAGTGGTGAATTGACCAATTATCCATATTTACGAACCATTGCACAAAAAAACAAGCCCATCATTTTATCAACAGGAATGGGCGCTCTGGGGGAAATTGAAGACGCTTTGGCAATACTTATTAAATATGGCGCAAGAAAGGATCAAATTACTGTTCTTCATTGTAATACAGAATATCCTACCCCAATGGAGGATGTAAATTTAAAAGCGATGACTACAATAGGGAATGCTTTTGGAGTACAAGTTGGTTATTCTGACCATACGCTGGGTATAGAAGTTCCAATTGCTGCAGTAGCCTTAGGTGCCAGCATAATTGAAAAGCATTTTACGCTTGACAGAAATCTACCTGGTCCTGATCATAAAGCGTCTTTAGAACCTGCCGAATTAAGGGCGATGGTTGCAGCCATTAGAAATATTGAAAAAGCCATCGGTGGAAGTGGCCTAAAGGAACCCAGTAATAGTGAGATTAAAAATATTGCGATAGCCAGAAAAAGTATTCATTTAAAAAGAAGTTTAACGGCAAATACGATAATTACCGAGGATGATATTATTGCGTTAAGACCTGGCGACGGAATTTCTGCAATGAAATGGAATGAGGTGATTGGAAAAAAACTGGTGACCGATCAAAATGAATTCATGAAATTAAGTTGGGGCGATCTATCATGACAATTGGAGTGCTGACAAGTTCCCGGGCGGATTTTGGTATTTATTTGCCGTTGTTAAAAGAGCTGAAGGCAGATACGGAAGTTAATTTGGAACTGATTGTATTTGGAACCCATCTATCAAAGTTTCATGGCTTCACCATCGACGAAATTGAAGCACAGGGGTTCGAGGTAAGCTTCAAAATAAATAGTATGCTGCTGACGGATGATGCAAATTCTATTGCAACAGCCTATGCGTTAACAGCTTTGAAGTTTGCAGATTTTTGGGCGAATCATTATACCAAATTTGATTTGGTAATTACGTTGGGGGATAGATATGAAATGGCCGCGGCAGTGTCTGCTTCCATTCCATTTTCATTGCCATTAGCGCATATCCACGGGGGAGAGACAACGCTGGGGGCTATTGATAATATTTACCGGCACACTATTACACTTGCTTCAACATTGCATTTTGTTTCAACCGAATCTTTCAAAGAAAGAATTACTGCAATAAAAGGAACCGGACTAAATTGTTTTGTTACAGGGGCACTTAGTCTTGATAATCTTAAAACACTAGAATTATTAAATATAGAAAGCTTTTCAAAAAAGTGGAATATCGATTTATCTTTTTCCACTATTTTAATAACGTTACATCCGGAAACAATTTCTTTTAATAAGAATAAATATTTTGTAGATGAAATAGCCAAAACCCTGGAACATTTAGTGGAAAAATATCAATTGGTTATTACAATGCCAAATGCTGATACTTCGGGTACGATGTTTAGAGAATATTTTAGAGAATTGAAAATAAAGTTTCCTGAGCATGTTTTTTTAATTGAAAATTTTGGAACACAATCCTATTTCACTTGTATGAAATATGCAAAGCTCATGCTGGGCAATACATCCAGCGGAATACTGGAGGCGGCGTCTTTTAAAAAATATGTTATTAATATTGGTGACAGGCAAAAGGGAAGATTAGCTGGTGACAATGTTATTCATGTTGCCTTTAATCATAAACTGCTTATTGATGCAGTAAACAGGTACATCAATACAGAATATAGTGGTTCAAATATTTATTTTAAAGGCAATGCCGCATTTAAAATAAAGGAAGAAATAAAATCATTTTTAAATGAGTCATAATAAAAAACATCTTATAATAAATACTAGTTCGGTAAGACATGCATTGCAGCAACTTGATCATTTGGCTATTGATGCTATATTATTTGTTATAGATGAAAATAATCGGTTAGCTGGCTCCTTAACAGATGGAGATTTAAGAAGGGGTTTTATTAAAGGACTTGGATTTGAGGATTCATTAATGGATTACGTTCAACCAAACCCAAAAGTTATCAGGAAGGGTGCCTTTTCTGTTAATGAAATCATTGCATTTAGAAGTAAAAACTTTATGATTTTGCCGATAGTGGATGAAGATGGGCAAATTGTTAATGTGATTAATCTTAAGCACCAAAAATCATACCTTCCTATTGATGCAATTTTAATGGCAGGCGGACGGGGGGAAAGATTAAGACCACTTACCGACTCAATTCCTAAACCACTGCTAAAGGTTGGTTCAAAGCCAATTATTGAACACAATATTGACAGGCTTCGTGATTTTGGTATCGATGATATCTGGATTTCTGTGCGATATCTTGGGGAGCAGATAGAGTCTTATTTTTTGGACGGGAAATCCAAGTCAATATCTATAAAATATATTTACGAAAAAGAGGCCTTAGGAACTGCAGGAGCTGTAGCGATGGTTGAAGATATAGTACAGGAAACCGTATTGGTAATGAATTCGGATCTTTTAACTACTATCAATTTTGAGGATTTTTTTTTATTTTTTGAAGAACATAATGCTGATATGGCTGTCGCTTGCATTCCATACCAGGTAAACGTTCCGTATGGGGTTTTGGATACAGAAGATCATTTGGTTATAGGACTTAAAGAAAAACCAACCTATACCCACTATTCTAACGCAGGAATTTATTTAATGAAAAAGTATGTTCTGGACTTAATTCCTAAAGGAATTCTCTACAATGCGACCGATTTAATAGAAAACTTAATTCAGCAAAAAAAGAAAGTGGTTGCTTACCCGTTAATAGACTATTGGTTGGATATTGGGAAGCATGATGATTATAAGAAAGCGCAGGAAGATATAAAGCATTTAATAGTATGAATATTCTAATTACAATTTGTGCCCGCGGAGGGTCAAAGGGAATACCTGGAAAAAATATTAAGCTACTCAATGGCAAACCACTATTAGCATATACTATTGAAACAGCGAAAGCATTTGCAGAAAAATATGCTACTGTCATTACACTTAGTACAGATTCCAGGGATATAAAGGCAGTTGCATCTCGGTATGGGCTTGAAACCAATTATGAACGCCCCTCCGAATTTGCAACAGATAAAGCTGGGAAAATTGCTGCAATTGAACATATAAAAGAGTATGAGGAGATTTTAAAAGGAATACAATTTGACTACATAATTGATCTTGATATTACCTCGCCCCTAAGAACCGTAGAAGATATTGAAAAGTCGTTGGAGCAGTTAAAAGATAATGCTGAGGCATATAATTTATTCTCTGTAAGTCCAGCGTCCCGGAATCCATATTTTAACATGGTTGAGGAGTCAGAAAAAGGATATGCCAAACTAATTAAAGAGTCAGGTAGCATTTTATCCCGACAGTCAGCTCCAAAGGTTTTCGACATGAATGCTTCTTTTTGTATTTTTCGTCCTTCCTTTTTCGCCACCAAACAATCGAGGAGTACCACGGATAAATCTATTGCTTTCGTTGTACCTCATCTATGTTTTGATCTGGATAATCCTACCGATTTTCTAATCATGGAATTTTTGCTCCAGCAAAACCTTTTAGATTTTACTTTATGAAAGTATTGGTTATTGGTCTGGGTTCAATAGCTTGGAAACATTTAAATGCGCTGAGCCAGCTCAATGAAAAAATTGAAATATTCGCTTTGCGAAGTGTACGATCTGCAGCTGTGCCTGATGGGATTAATAATTTGTATTCCTGGGAAGAAATACCATTCGACATTGATTTTGTAATGATTACAAATCCCACTAGTTTTCATATGGAGACATTTCAAAAGGCGCTCTCATTAAGGAAACCAATTTTTCTTGAGAAGCCGCCCCTAATGAATATTGATGGTGCAGATAGATTGATCAGGGAGGTGAAAGAATTAGGAATAAGTACTTATACTGCTTTTAATCTCAGGTTTCATCCTGTAATACAATGGGCAAAAAAAAATATTGATCTCGAGACGGTCAGGGAAGTAAATGTTTATTGTGGATCTTATCTTCCTGATTGGCGCCCTAATAGTGATTATAGAAATAATTATAGTTCAAAAGCTGCGTTAGGAGGCGGAGTGCATCTGGATCTTATTCATGAGATTGATTATCTAGTATATCTTTTTGGATTACCACTTGATACATTAAAACAATTTCGCAGGGTTTCTGATTTAGATATTGATTCTATTGATAGTGCTCTTTATTGGTTGAATTATCCCCGTTTTACTGCATCCGTCACGCTCAATTATTTTAGAACTGTGCCGAAACGAATAATTGAGATTGTTTTATCGGAGGGAATTTATGTTTTAGACCTTATTAATTTTACGGTTACCGACGCAACAGGAAAAGTACTATGTATTTTTGAAAAAGATATCAATGCAACTTACAGGGAGCAAATTTTATATTTCATTTCCCTTATTAAAGGAGAATGTAAATCCATGAATTCATTTGAAGCCTCAATAGCCACTTTAAAAATCAGTTTAGGGGATGATGAATAATAAAATTATAATAGTTACGGGAGGGAGCGGACTACTTGGGCGGGAAATGATAGCAAATTTAAAACTAAAGGGAACAACTGCTATTAATTTTGACGTTGATCAAGATACTGATATACCCAACAATTATATTCATTGCGACCTCACTGATCAGAAATCAATAGATGGTGCGTTAGCACTAGTAGGGGTTGAATTTGGACCTATTTATGGGTTAGTTAACAACGCTTATCCCCGTACCAAGGATTGGGGAACTCCTTTTGAGGAAATTGATTACCTATCCTGGAAAATGAATGTTGATATGCAATTAAATAGTGTTTTTTACATTACTCAACAGGTATTAAGGTCTATGCGGAAGCAGAAAAAGGGTAGTATTGTAAATATAGCGTCAATCTATGGGGTGGTGGGCAATGATTGGACTATTTATGAGGGAACAAATATTGTTTCTCCTGCAGCATATTCTGCAATAAAGGGTGGCCTTATAAGTTTAACCCGTTATTTGGCTTCTTTATATGGTAAATACAATATTCGCGTAAACTGCGTTTCACCTGGGGGCATTCGTGATCAACAACCCGAACCATTTTTAACTGCTTATGAAAAAAAGGTCCCACTTAAAAGAATGGGCCGACCAAGTGATATTGCACCTTCTGTTTCATTTTTATTATCTGATGAGGCTGAATACATTACTGGTCACAATTTAATAGTTGATGGCGGCTGGACAACTATTTAATAAAACCGAAATTACATGTCAAATTTTGAAACCAATTTAAGTTCAAATCAGCTATCTCTATATTTGCAAAAACAGTTGGATGCTTTCTTTCCGGACGGACTTTCATATAGGAATACCATTCAACTGATTATTGATAAAGCATTAGAAAAAATTGAATATTGTTTTGAAAGGGTCAAGGGAAAATATTTTAATAACGGAAGTAAGACGTTATTTAATTATCTGAATGGTGATCATTACTGCATGTTTTTATACTTCGTAAGTCGTGAGGCCTATCTTAATGGCTTCGAGAATTTGTATCTTAAAACTTCAATGTTAAATAAAAATATGTTCTCAATTGACTTATATGGTCATATTGCAATGCCAGATATCTTCCTTCTTGTTCATCCTATAGGAACTATTATAGGCAGAGCGACTTTTAATAATTATTTGGTTATTTATCAAAATGTAACCGTTGGCGGAGTACACTTAAACTCAGAAGCCATTAGTTACCCGATTTTTGGAGAAGGGGCAGTTTGTTATGCTAAATCAACCATAATAGGCGATGCACAAATTGGTAAGAATGTGACTTTCGGTGCAAATACATTTGTTGTCGGAGGACAATATGAGGATAATTCAACTGTTTTGGGTACATACCCTAAAAATATTGTTATTCCAAACAAAAGTAGCGTGTTCGATATTTTTTTTACCAACGAATGAACGCAGAAGTGTTGTATTGTTAACTAATGATTCATGACCATAAATCATTGTTTTTTTAATTGAAGGTTAACAAAACGAGGTGGAGAGGTGATATGAAACTGATAGAATTCTAATTTAGGTCGTGACCAGACACTATTTCTAATACGATAATTTTTTTAAATGATAACAAATAAGACATTATTAATCACCGGCGGCACTGGATCATTTGGCCATGCGGTGCTGAGACGCTTTTTGCATACCGAACATTTCAAAGAAATAAGAATTTTTAGCAGAGACGAAAAAAAGCAAGATGACTTGCGAAAAGAAATTAAGAGTGATAAAGTTAAATTTTATATTGGTGATGTAAGAGATCCCAGAAGTGTGGATGCAGTGGTTAAAGGAGTAGACTACATCTTTCATGCCGCCGCTTTAAAGCAGGTGCCATCCTGCGAGTTTTTCCCTATTGAAGCAGTTAAGACGAATATTTTGGGTACAGAGAATGTACTAACTGCGGCTGAAAAATATTCAGTAAAAAATGTAGTTGTCTTAAGTACAGATAAGGCTGCTTATCCCATTAATGCAATGGGCATGTCTAAGGCGTTAATGGAAAAGGTTACAATAGCTAAATCCAGAAACCTGGATGATACAAAGACTATTTTCTGCTGCACCCGTTATGGAAATGTAATGGCTAGCCGGGGTTCAGTAATCCCCTTGTTCATTGAGCAGATTAAGGCAGGGAAACCGTTAACGATTACAGACCCCAATATGACCCGTTTTATGATGACCCTTGATGAAGCGGTGGATTTAGTCTGGTACGCATTTGAACATGGGAAGCAAGGTGATTTGTTCGTTCAGAAATCCCCGGCAGCTACTATTGAAAATCTGGCTAAAGCATTGCTTGAAATATATAAATCACCCAGTGAAATCAATATTATTGGCACAAGGCATGGGGAAAAACTATATGAAACATTGGTGAACAGGGAGGATATGATAAAAGCGGAAGATCTTGGCAAGTATTTTCGGATACCTGCAGATAACCGGGATTTGAACTATGCCAAATATTTTTCAGAAGGGGATCAACAGGTGGCTACTTTTGACGAATACCATTCTGATAACACGGAACGTTTAGACGTGGATGGAATGAAAAATCTTTTGATGACACTTCCTGAAATACAGGCTGATCTAAACTTACAATAATCAGGGTGAAGGTTGTAGCGTCAATTAAGAATTTTACTGCTAACCCTTTGTTTCGGCATATGGCGATTTATGCTTTTTCTGATGGAATTAGCAAGGCTATGCCATTCTTGGTATTCCCCATCGTTGCCTACTATTTAACTCCCGGTGAGTTTGGCTTAGTATCAAATTTCAATGTATTGTGCCAGGTGCTGTTTGCGTTCACGCTGTTAAATACCCCCACCTATTTAACGGTTGTTTATTATAAAACTAAAAAAGAAGAGCAATCAAGTCTGGTACTTAATATATTTTGCCTGATAGGAATATTGTTGACAATATCACTGGCTTTAACCCTTTTGTTAAACAATGTTATTTTTAAATACACTGAATTAACCATTAAATGGCAGCTGTATTCATTGATTTGGGTTTTTTTTAATTGTGCTATTTATATCTACCAGGCCAAACTTAGGCTTGATGAAAAGGTGAAGCAATTTGGCGCTTATCAGTTTGTGCAATCCTTTCTTTCTGCCGGTTTTACACTGCTGTTTGTGGTGTTGCTTAAATGGGGGTGGCAGGGTAGAGTTGAAAGCCTGGTACTCACAAATGTGTCAATCGGGGGATTTGCACTTTTTATTTTGTACCATAAAAACATAGTCCAGGCAAAATTTGATTGGAAGCAGATAAAGCAGGTTTTTCTATTTGGAATCCCCTTACTCCCCCACACCCTTTCATTCTGGTTAAAGGGAGGCCTGGATAAAATATATATCACTAATACAATTTCGATCGCCGAAAATGGAGTTTTTTCCTTTGCCGGAATATTAGCTTCCATTTTCTTTATGATTACAAATGCTTTTTTTTCGGCGTATACCCCCTATTTATTTAAAACCCTTGCTGCTACTGACCTTATAGAGGCAGAAAGCGAAAAAGAAAGGATTAAAATCAGGTTATTGAAACAAGTGAAATATTTTATATTAATTTATGTTGTGGCAAATATTATAGGTTATTTTGCAATCAAGCTCATCATCCAGTTCTTCTTTCTCAAAAATTACGGAGCTGCGCTCAAGTTCATTCCCTGGCTGCAACTTGGAGGCTTTTTTAGTATTTTTTATGCGATATTTTCTTCCTATGTTTTTTACACAAAAAGTACCAAAATGCTGGGCGTAATAACAATCTCAACAGCTTTACTCCAGGCTTTACTTAGTTACTTTGCTGTTGTACACTATGGAGTGATGGGTATTATTGTAACAGGTGTTTTTATTAATCTCCTGATGGCGATTTTAGTAGGAATTCAAAGTAATAAAGTATACCAGATGCCATGGAAACACCTTTTTAACCCTTTTCTCTAAGCAATATGAATAAACGTAAATTTTTATTTTACTACAACTGGCAAATGGTGATACCATTTTATGGAATCATGATGCACGAAATTGATAAGATTATTGCCATCCCTGACAACGAGGTTTATATATTAAGTTGTGATGGAATTTTACGTAATTGTTTTGTAAATAATACCACAGATCGATCCTTATGTAGAGTTTGTGAATTCGTAAAGAATACAGGTGAAAGACCTTACATGGATAAGGTAAAAAGATTACACATAGGTGAATTGGTGAAAGATACGGATATTGAATTTCCAACGTTTCTTTATGAGAATGTATCGGATATAAAAAAGATTATTTATAAAGACTGTTATATTGGGTATGGGGCACTTTCCTCTTATGTATCGTATACCAGGAACCAGGAGCCAATTATGGACCAGGAATTCAGAAAATATTTTAATGATTTATTGGTGTCTGAGATTTTATTAGTTCATGCGATGATCAACTTGCTTAGTCAAATAAAATTTGAAGCGGTTTATCTATATAATGGACGCTGGGCTGATGTACGGCCGGTGTTTGATATTTGTAAGAAACAAAATGTAAGAGTAAATGTAGTGGAGTCTGTGAACAATGGTACAACATCCTTTGATAGGGAAGTTTTTGTTAATGCACTGCCTCAGGATATTCATTACCGAAATACAATCATTGATCGGATTTGGAACGAATCCGAATTAACTAAGCAAGAAAGAGAAAAGCAGGCATCAGACTTTTATATTAAGCGAAAAAATGCTGATTTTGTAAGAGGTGATATTAAAATTTTTACAGGAAATCAAAATATAGACCAATTGCCTGATAATTGGGATAATACAAAAAGAAATTTTGTTATATTTAATTCCTCTGAAGACGAATTTGTTGCTGCAGGTGTAGAGTGGGAAACTTACCAGATTTTTAAAGATCAGGAAACTGGGCTGGATGAAATATTGAGCTCATTTAAAGATAATCTTAATTGTCATTTTTATTTAAGGATTCATCCAAACTTAAGTGCAGTTAATTATGGATACCATAAACGTTTATTTCAGTTCGGTCTCAAATATAGTAACGTTACAATTATACCAGGGGATTCGAAGGTTAGTACTTACAAATTGATTGATTGTGTTGAAAAGGTCATAGTTTTTGGATCAACTGTTGGTGTTGAAGCATGTTTTTGGAGAAAGCCTGTCATTTTAATAGGTAGTGCATTTTATTATTTTCAGAATGTTGCATATATACCGGCTTCGTTGGCAGAAACCCTCGAATTTATAAAAGCTGCGTTGGAGCCAAAGCCTATTGAAGGGGCATTTAAATACGGGTTTTATTTAATCAATCACTCCCTGTATACAGAGACCATAAAAAGTGAACCCTATCCAATTAGATTTTTTGGAAAAACATTCGGTTATGGGTTTAAACATATGCGGATATGGAATAGCCCCCTGTTGTTTAAAGTGGTATATAAATCTTACCTCAGTTTTGCCAGGTTGAAAAATTCATTGAAAAATAATCAAAATACAATTCCCACAAAGGGATATTAAAATTAAGTTAATGATCAAAGTACTTACCATTGTAGGCACTCGTCCGGAAATTATAAAATTGTGCCGGGTAATTTCAGAATTGGAGAAATACACCAATCATATATTGGTGCATACCGGTCAAAATTATGATTACGAATTGAATGAAGTATTTTTTAAGCAATTAGGTATTCGAAAACCAGATTACTTTTTAAATGCAGCAGGAGCAAACGCAGCCGAGACCATCGCCAATGTGATAAAAAAATCTGATGAAGTCTTAGCAAATGAGCAGCCTGATGCGATGCTTATTTATGGAGATACCAATAGCTGTTTATCAGTAATTGCAGCAAAGAGGCGTAAGATTCCGATTTTTCATATGGAGGCAGGTAACAGGTGTTTTGACCTGCGGGTGCCGGAAGAGATCAACCGTAAAATTGTTGATCACCTAAGTGATATTAATATGGTACTTTCTGAACATGCAAGGCGATACCTGATTGCTGAGGGAATAAAGCCGGATATGATTATTAAGACAGGTTCAGGCATGTTGGAAGTGTTGAACTTTTATAAAGAAGATATCAATCAATCAGCTATTCTTGAACAGGAAGGCTTGACGGTGGGAGAATACATCATTGTAAGTGCACACCGGGAAGAAAATATTGACTCTGAAGTAAATTTTGGTAATTTCCTGGATTCGTTGTCGGGGCTTGCTGAATATTTTGGTAAAAAAATAATTGTTTCTACTCATCCCCGCACCCGTAATAAATTAGTTGAAATAGGTTTTGTAAATCAAAACCCCCTAATTGAATTTATGAAACCATTTGGCTTTTTTGAATACATCAAGTTACAGCAAAATGCTTTCTGTGTAATCTCCGATAGTGGAACAATTACGGAAGAGGCGTCGATACTTAAATTCCCGGCAGTCACCATCCGGCAGGCTCACGAGCGGCCAGAGGGTATGGACGAAGGCACTCTGATAATGACAGGATTAAATAAAAAAAGTATTCTTGATGCTGTAGAGGTTACAGTAGCTCATTTTAAAGAGAATTCTCTGCCTTATGAAACTGTAGGCGATTATAAGGTTGGCAATGTTTCCAGAAAAGTTTTAAAAATAATTCTATCCTATACCGAATTTGTAAACAGAACAGTTTGGCATAAAGAAAACACCTGCAAATGAAAAAGATACTAGTTTTTGGTGCTACAGGAATGGCTGGTCATGTGGTATATCACTATCTGAATGAACTGGGTAGTTATGCCATGTATAATACAAGTTATAGAAACAAGCTAACAGCTGACAGCATTATTTGTAATGTACAAAAATCGGAAGAAGTAGCACAAATGCTAAAAATGATATCGCCTGATTACATTATAAATTGTATCGGTGCATTAATAAATGAGTCTAAGACTAACCCGGATAATGCTATTTACCTGAATTCATTTTTTCCGAATTACCTGGTAAGAATTGCCAATGAAATTGGGTGTAAACTCATTCATATCAGTACCGACTGCGTATTCAATGGCAAAACGGGTGCGTATGGCGAAGAAAGTTTTCGCGATGCGGATGATGTGTACGGCAGGTCTAAAGCATTGGGAGAAATCAATGGTGAACAACACCTGACTTTGCGCACCTCTATTATTGGCCCCGAACTGAAATCCAGGGGCGAAGGGTTATTTGATTGGTTCATGCATCAATCGGGTGAAATCAATGGTTACACAGATGCGTTCTGGAGTGGTATAACTACAGTAGAGCTTGCAAAATCAATTGAAAAAGCGCTTAATAATAATTTAAGTGGATTGGTTCATGTTACTAACGGAAACAAAATTTCAAAATATGAATTGCTACAGTTGTTAAACCAAAATTTCAAAAATGGCAAAGTATCAATAACACCAATGGATAAATACCGGGTGGATAAGAGCCTTGTAAAATCGAAAGCGTTTGAATTTGAAGTTCCGGGGTATAACAGCATGCTGCAAGAATTAAAAGAATGGATTAACCAACACAACATTTATAAGTATCACCAATGAGAATTCTGTTAGTTGTATTTGATATAAACAATTCAGCTACAGGGCTGGTTATTAACAATGTACTTAAAAGCCTTATTCTTCAAAATCCAGATATAGCAATAATATGCAATAAGGTTACCAGTAAAGAATTACCTGCTAACATTTGTTATGAAATAAACGGAGGTCACCTGGACTACGATCGGTTCGATAAACTTTTACTTGTAGCTACCCGAAAAAATTTTAAAGGATTGTCCTGGATTTACAAGGGAGTGCAAATTGCTAAAAAAGTCGTTGATAGCTTCAATCCTGAGCTGGTTTTGGTAATTTCGTCTGCTTATGGGTTTCACGTATTTGAACTCGGTTATCAAATTTCAAGGAAGTTCAACCTTCCTTTGGCCATTCATGCGGTTGACCCCCTGCCTTCTACTGCAGGATGGGGTGAAAATCAACAGCTTAGAAAATCTATCATCTCAATTATAAGACCTTACTATAAGCATGCGGCAATTGTATCAGCTACAAACGAGTCCATGTTAAACTATCAAAAAAATGTGATCGGCGAAAAGTATATAAAAAACTCTTTTGTGTTGCCTAACCCCTATATCCCGCTGAAGAATGAGTTAACTGTACCAATTGAGCAAAAATCATTTGTATACCTCGGTTCTGTTTACGGTAAAAGAAATATTCAGCAATTGATAGATGCATTCACTGTTTTTTGCGATAGGCATCAAGACGCAAGACTTTATTTTGTGGGCCCTATCGATCCTGGTAAGGCCACCGTTCCGGAACATGTTGCGGATAAAATTGTATTGATTAACTGGACTGATGAGCCGGAAACCTTTATTTCAAAATGTGCAATTTTGATAGATATTGATGCAGATATTGAGAATGATGTTTTTATTTCCTCCAAATTGACCAACTATTTGGTGACAGACAGAGTAATTCTAAGCATTAGTCCACTCAATAGTCCGGCAAGAAAATTAATGCAGCACCTGCATAATACTGTTGTAGTTACTGCTGATTCAAAGCCATTAATTCTCAATGCGCTGGAAGAAGCCCTCAATAAATCTCAAAATCTGGTGGACTTTAGCGAACGAAATGAAATTCGGAATTACCTGTCTCCCGGCACGGTGGCAAAAAATTTACTGGATAATTTAAACAGCGTGTTAAGAACGGGCAATTAATTTTAAATCTGCCGATAAGGGATTGATGCATGTGCACAATCAATCAATACAATTTCAGCCAACATGGGTTTTAGTTTAACAGGAACGGCAATAAAAAATAGGAAAAACAGCAATAGTATTGTTCTGACCTATATCTTTTACTTTTTATGGCCATTTGGAATTTTAGTGAAATCGCTGTTTGATTTTAAAAATCCTATTAATAAAAATTTCCTTTGGTTTTTTACTGTATTTGTTGGCTTTAGTTTAATAACAACCTCTGAGGGACTGGATGCTTTTAGGTATGCCCAGGAGTTTGAACTAATTGCAAAGACGAATAAGCCAATTGGTGATATTTTTAGCATCGCCTATTCTGACTCCGGGTCGTTAGATATATTCAGGCCGCTTATGATGTACCTGATATCCAGATTTACTAATAATTCCCATATCTTTTTTGCATTTATCGGCATAGTCTATGGCTTCTTTTTTTCCAGGAATTTTTGGTACATTATTAAAAAAGTACAAGGCGGTTTTACAAAATTCCAGGTATTGGTTTTATTTTCCTTTCTATTTATTTTCCCAATACAGGCACTGCAATTTGTTCGGTTTAGCACGGCGGCTCACCTGTTTTTTTTCGGCGCCATGCCTTTTATATTTGAAAAAGACAGAAAATATATCTTTTTTGCCGTTGCGTCTATTTTTGTACATTTTTCTTTTTTTATACCGGTAGCTGTTCTATTGGTGTATACTTATTTGCCAAAGAATATTCATGTATTTTTTGTTTTTTATATACTAACGAGTTTTTTTATTCAAATAAAACTGGAATCCATTAATACCGTTTTGGAATCTAATGCACCTGAGTTATTGGAAGGGAAGGTAGCAAGTTATGGTAACGAAGGATATGCGGAGAGTGAAGTGGAAAGTATTTCAACTGCAAACTGGTACATTCAATATTTTGGTAAAGCGATGGATTACTTTATTGTTTTATTGATAGGGTACATCTATATATTCAACAGAAAATATCTAATGCAAAATATGGGCTTATTTATGTTGTTTGGTTTTACGCTTTTCTTTGCAAGTGTAGCAAATTTGGTTAGCCTATTTCCCTCCGGATCAAGGTTTATAGGTGTTTCAAGACTTTTTGCAATAGCAGTGATTGTTTTAAATATTAACTCCTTAAAAAATAGCCCCGGTTTTAAAATAGTTCAATTGATTACAACGCCTGTATTGATTTTTTTTATTATTGTTGCCTTAAGATTTTTAGTAGATACTACGGGATTGTTGGCCTATATTGGCAACCCTTTTTTACTTTTTATTTTTCAAGACCAGGTACCTGTCATAGATTTTATAAAATCTATATTGGGTAGTTAGTATAACAATATAAAATGTTTAACGGTTTATATAAATTGGAGCAGCTACTAACTTTTTATTTTTAAATTATTACTTGTTTTTGAATCGAGCCGATCAATTTCCCATCTTTTTCAAGCAAATGTAAGAAAGGGAAATTCCCCTTCAAGGAAGATACTATATGTTTTTTAATTCACTAAACTTCGCAATATTTTTACCAATTGTTTTCATACTATATTGGTTTGTAACCAAGGGAAATCTCAGACTTCAAAATATTTTGCTCCTATTTTCAAGCTATTTTTTTTATGCCTGCTGGGACTGGCGATTTATGTTTTTACTTATTTTTTCCACCTTACTGGACTACTATACCGGCATTAAAATATATGAGGCAAATAATAGAAAAAGGAAAATGTTTTGGTTGTGGCTGAGTATAAGTATCAACTTAGGGTTTTTAGGAGTTTTTAAATACTATAACTTTTTTGCTGCGTCATTTGTTAGTGGCCTAACATTATTAGGATTTAAGGCAAATTTCGGCACGCTACAAGTGGTACTTCCAGTTGGTATTTCTTTTTATACTTTTCACGGCTTATCCTATATAATTGACATATACAAAAACAGAATAAAGCCGGAAAGAGGCTTCATTAACTATTCTGTATTTGTGAGCTTTTTTCCTTTGCTTGTTGCAGGGCCGATAGAAAGAGCAACTCATCTTTTACCCCAAATTCTTAAAAAAAGAACATTTGAATATGCAAAAGCTATTGATGGATTGAGGCAAATATTGTGGGGGTTGTTCAAAAAAATTGTAATAGCTGATAACTGCGCAGAATATGCCAATACGATTTTTACTAATTCTGGGGCCTATCCAGGGAGTACGCTAGTTTTCGGAGCATTATTTTTTACTTTCCAGATATATTGTGATTTCTCAGGTTACTCTGATATTGCCTTGGGTGTAGCCCGTCTATTTGGAATAGACCTTCTTCGGAACTTTGCTTTTCCATATTTCTCCCGGGATATTGCTGAATTTTGGAGACGGTGGCACATTTCGCTATCATCTTGGTTTAAAGATTATGTTTACATTCCATTGGGAGGTAGTAAAGGTAGTATATGGCTGAAGATAAGGAATACCTTTATTATCTTTCTTGTAAGCGGTTTCTGGCACGGCGCAAATTGGACTTTTATTATGTGGGGATTTCTAAATGCTTTATATATAATGCCTTCTATAGTTTTCAATACAAATCGAAACAATCTCGAAATTGTAGGTAAAGGAAAACTCTTGCCAACTTTAAAAGATTTTTTTAATATTGGAATTACTTTTAGTTTAACTGTATTTGCCTGGATTTTTTTTAGGGCTGATAGTGTCACAAACGCCTTTAAATATATCTCTGAAATATTTTCCGTTTCATTATTTACACGCCCTAAGTTTCCAGGAATGGAGAAAGCGGCCCCAATTTATTTGATGCTATTCATATTACTAATCATTGAATGGATTGGGAGAGAACAACAATATGCAATAGAGAAATTAGGAGCAAAATGGTATAAACCTTTGAGATGGACAATGTATTATGCAATCATTGTGGCAATTTTCCATTTTACTGGAAATGAACAGCAATTTATCTATTTTCAATTTTAGGGATGAAAAGGTTTGTAATTCAATTATTAATATTTACTGCTCCAATAATTATTTATCTAGGTATTCCTACTTATATTTTATGGCAATCCAAGGAGAATTTTTTTAAAATTGATAAAATATTATCCAGCAAAGAAAAATATTTAATCGGATATGCATATCATGAAAATAACTATGGCTTTGTAAAATGGACTTACCTTAATTCAAACGATAATAAAAGCGTCTGGGCATTAGGATCTTCCCGTGTTTTGCAATTTAGAGGGCGTATGTTCGACACTACTTTTTACAATGCAGGTTATACAATTTCGAGTATTAATGATTTTGAACCATTCATTCAAAGCTTGCCTAAAGCTAAACAGCCAAAGTATATTATAATTGGGCTTGACCAATGGATGTTCAATGCATCGTCTGATAATTTGAATTCAACACCCCCAACCAAATTATGGCAAAGCAGTTTTAGTCTTGTTCCAAAAATATTTCCTACCTATAAAACTTGTTACACTGATCTCTTTGCAGGTAAATATACTTTTAATACATTTAGAAAGCAGCATTCCAATTTAATCAATAAAATAGGATTGAATGCGATACTGAATAATACAGGATTTAGAAATGACGGCAGTATTTATTATGGTGTACAAATTGAAAAATTAATAAATAAAGATACAACAGCAAGCGATTTTAACTATTCAAATACATTTGATCGAATCAAACATGGTAACAGACATTTTGAATATTGCAAATCCGTTAATGAAAAAGCACTTAATAAATTAAGTGCATTTTTAAATTATTGTAAGAGCCAGCAAATAAATGTGATAGCATTTTTACCTCCATTTGCCGATAAAGTATATATTAAAATGGTGGAAAGCGGAAACTATCTATATCTAAAAGATGTGTATCAGCGAATAAAGCCAATCTTCGAAAAATATAATTTTGAAGTGTATGATTTCTCTAAAGTTGCGCTGTGCAATTCAAGTGATAATGAAACAATTGATGGTTTTCATGGTGGAGAATTAACTTATCAGAAAATTTTAATTTCAATACTAGAATCAGGCTCTATTTTAAATCGGGTTGCCAATGTTAATAGACTGAAAGACGATATAATAAAAAGAAAGAATTCGTACGTAGTTTACGATTACTAGAAATGAAGGATTACACGGTTTCAGATTATTAGTGATAATAGAATAAAATTTTCATTTTGTAAGAGTTGTGCAAATTTAATTTCAAATAATGAAAATTGCATAAGGCTAACATCAGTTCCTATGTTAGTGAATTTAATACCCAGCTTATATTTAAAATGAATGTATCGTACTTTATCAACAAACCAGTTTATTAAATGAGGGTTAAAGAAAGTATAACCCGCAATCTATCTAATCTACCTGGTTGGAGAACCAGCCGAAAACTAATTATAATAGAATCCGATGACTGGGGCGCAATCAGAATGTCATCAAGAGACGCTTATGACAGACTTTTCAGTAAAGGAATAAAGCCTTCGGATCAGGATGAGGAAAGATATTTGAGAAATGATAGTCTTGCATCTGAAAGTGACCTGGCGAATTTATTCGATGTGCTGCATTCCGTAAAAGATAGTACAGGAAGACCGGCCGTATTTACTGCCGTTGCGGTTGTTGCAAACCCAGATTTTAATAAGATTAGAGAAGCTGGATATAAATCTTATTTCTATGAACCATTTAATGTATCTCTTCAACGATATCCCAATCATACAAATTCTTTCGAACGCTGGAAGCAGGGTATTCGTGAAAAAATTTTTGTGCCGCAGTTTCATGGCAGAGAGCACCTTAATGTCCAAAACTGGCTAAAGGCACTTCAGCTAAATAATTCTGACACGCATTCAGCTTTTTATGAGCAGGTATATGGAATAACTCCACGTGATCCCATAAACAGAATCTCATACCAGGCGGCATTTGATATAATGCATATTGACGAAATTGATTACCAGAAATCGGTCATATCAGAAGGATTGGATTTATTCGAAAAGCTGTTTGGTTACAGAAGTACATTTTTTGTTCCCACTAACGGGCCATTTAATAATCAATTGGAGAAAACACTTCATGACTGCGGCATTAAATATATTGGAACGTCTAAAATACAAATGGAGCCTTTGGGAAATGAAATGTACAAGAGAAATTTTCACTACATCGGTCAGAGGAATAAATCAGGACAAATATATCTCACCAGAAATTGCTTTTTTGAACCTTCCTCTCATTTGAAAAATGACTGGGTTGATAGTTGTATGACTGAAATTAAAATTGCCTTCCGATGGAATAAGCCGGCTATTATTAGTAGTCATAGAGTTAACTATACTGGATTTCTTGATGTGAAAAATAGAGAAAATGGGTTGAAGCAATTAGAGACTCTTTTAACGAACATAATGCAGAGGTGGCCAGATGTAGAATTTATTACTTCAGAAGAATTGGGGTGTCTCATTGCAGAGAATAAATAAAATGAATCTTTTATCAGAAATTAAGAGGAATTATATTAATATCAGAGGATGGCGGACTCCAAGAAAAATAGTAGTTATTGAATCGGACGACTGGGGAAGCATCAGAATGCCCTCGACGGAGATTTATACAAAACTATCTAAAGAAAAATTAAATGTTGAAAATGATCCTTATTTAAAATATGATTGCATTGAAAATAGCAACGATTTAAATGCGCTATTTGAAACCTTGTGCAGTGTTAAAGACGTGGATGGCCGTTTTGCAATTATTACTGCCAATACAGTGGTTGCAAATCCTGACTTTGATAAAATCAGGCAGTCGGGCTTTAGCAAATATTATTGGGAGGCTTTTACGGAAACTTTTAAGAAGTACGATAAAGATTCTTCAACGCTGTCATCAATCAAACACGGAATTGAAAATAAAATTTATCATCCCCAATTTCACGGAAGAGAACACCTCAATGTAGATAGATGGATGTTGGGGCTTGGTAATGATAAAGACTTTCTAAAAAAAGCATTTGATTTAGACATGATTAGTATAAGTTCTGTTCCGTGTGATCTAAAATACGGTTATATGGAAGGACTTGATTATTTTAATCAAAACGAATTGAATAATAAAGAAGCTATACTCCGAGAAGGCATGAATCTGTTCGAAAAGATTTTCGGTTATACTTCAGCATCATTTGTAGCCAATTGTTACATCTGGGGGAAAGCGTCAGAGAAAGTTTTATCAAACCTTGGGGTGAAATATCTGCAAGGTATTTATAATCAATTTAAACCTGTTTTGTCTAAAGATAGTCAACATAGTTTACGGGCAACCAGTCATTATATGGGTGAACTGAACCAGTTTGGACAACGCTATTTGTTACGGAATGCATTTTTTGAACCATCTTTAAAAAACAATCAAGATGTAATAGATGATTGTATGAAGAGAATTGGAATAGCATTTAGATGGAATAAGCCAGCTATTATATGTAGTCACCGCTTAAACTTTATTGGTTCAATTGATATAAATAATCGGGATAGAAATTTGAAGATGTTTGGTACTCTCTTGCGTAGTATTATGAGAAAATGGCCGACTGTCGAATTTATGACAAGTGACCAATTAGGTAATTTGATTGAGCAAAGTAAGTAAATGGCTAAGAAAAAATTGTTGTTTTTAATGCCATCAATGGTAGGGGGTGGTGCAGAGCGAACGTTAATAAATCTGTTACACAAAATTGATTATTCAAAATATGAAATTGATTTGTTGGTAGTATGCAATAAAGGAATTTACCTCAGTGATATTCCGGATCAAGTGAAGTTGATCACTTTATTTGATTACGATTTTTTTGTTAGGGTATTGGCCTACTTGCAAAAGAAGGTAGGTTTTACTGCTATTTTTAAATGGGTAATTAATAAGAAGAGAATTGGAAATTATGATATGGGAATTTCTTTTTTAGATGGAAATTTTACCGACTTGTTGTTTTTTATAAAGGGGTTAAAAAGACGGGTTGCCTGGGTGCATAGTTCTTACAAAACGTATAGCAATTTTTCGAAGTTTTATGAAAATGAAGAATATAGAAATAAAGTCAAAAATGAGCGTTACGGAAAACTTGATTCAATTTGCTTTGTTTCACAGGATTCCAGGAACGAGTTCATTGAAGTATTTGGTAACTACCCCAATATGGAGGTAATTTATAACCTTATAGATGAAGTAACTGTTAAAGTGAAAGCACAAAAGTATCAAATAGCCAACAGCGCAACATTCACGTTTATAGCATTGGGGAGTCTGTTGCCAGTTAAGGGATTCGACCGCCTCATTCGAGCATGTAAAATAGTAAGAGATATGGGATTTACATTCCACCTTCAAATAATTGGGAAAGGAAAGGAAAATGAAAATTTGCAGAATTTAATTAGAAAAGAAAACTTAGATGGAGTTGTTTCACTAATGGGTTTTAATAGCAATCCATACCCTCATTTACTCGCCGCAGATGCTTTTATTATGAGTTCAGTTTCCGAGGCACTGCCAACAGTATTATGTGAAGCAATGATTTTAGGTAAGCCGGTTATTGTTACAAATTGCAGTGGGTGCAGGGAGTTGGTGGACAATGAAAAATATGGATTGATGGCTGAGCAAAATGATGAGTCTCTTGCCCATAAGATGATATTATACCTAACCAGTCGCAGTACACTTGAAACCTATTCTAAAAAATCCTTGGAACGGGCACAAATTTTTAATGATCAGGAAATGCTTAATGCTTATTATCGCATCTTTGATAAAGCCTAAACTTGAAATTACTTCAAATAAATACCATTGTAAATTCGGGTAGCACAGGTCGGATCACTGAAGATATTGGAGCAGTCTTATTGGCCAATGGTCATGAAAGCTTTATTGCATTCGGGCGTGGAAACCGGCCAAGCAAATCACAGTTGATAAAAATTGGGAGCGAATGGGATGTTTATTGGCACGGCATTCAAACAATCGTATTTGACAGGCATGCATTCGCTTCAAAAGCTGCAACCCAAAAGTTAATTGGGGAAATAGAAAGACTGAAGCCTGACGTAATTGGGTTGCACAATTTACACGGCTATTACATTAATATTGAAATATTATTTACGTACCTGAAAACAACTCCAATACCAGTTGTATGGACATTGTTTGATTGCTGGGCTTTTACCGGCCATTGTACTTATTTTGATGATATCGACTGTACTAAGTGGATAGAAGGTTGTTCGGAATGTCCCAAAAAAAGCAAATATCCAACCTCTTTTTTTAAAGACAATAGCAAGTCAAATTATCTAAATAAAAAGAGTTTGTATGCGGAGTTTAAAAATCTTCGACTTGTGGTTCATTCCCAATGGTTGCAAAATCTTGTTGGGAAATCCTTTCTTGGGGAGGTACCCACCCAACATATCTTCAGCGGTATTGATCTGGACATATTTAAACCTTCGCCGAACAGTAGCGAAATAATTGGAAAATATAAACTGGAATCAAAAAGAATAATTTTAGGAGTAGCCAGTACCTGGGACCAGCGAAAAGGGCTCAATGACTTTATTCAAATGAGCAATTATTTCTTATCTGAAGAGACCATTGTATTGATTGGACTAAATCAACAACAACTAAAATCATTACCGCCTAATATTGTAGGCATCGAACGAACGGAGAATGTCAATGAGTTAGCAGCTTTATATTCGGCAGCAGATGTGTTTGTAAATCCGACCTGGCAAGATAATTTCCCAACAACTAACCTTGAGGCGCTGGCCTGCGGAATACCGGTAGTTACCTATAATACAGGGGGCAGCCCGGAAGCAATTGATGAAGCAACGGGCTTTGTAATTGAAAAGGGTAATGTACAAGGTTTGGTAGCTGCAGTGAGAACTGTATTAGATAGCGGTAAAGATCATTACCGTAATATTTGCCGCCAAAGGGCTGAACAATTATTTAATAAAAACGATCGCTACGGCGATTATTTGAAGTTGTATGAATCACTGTTGAAGGGTGAAAATGGTGAATGGTCAAAAGTGAATAGTCAATAGAGAATGGTCTCCATTCACACCCTGTTATATCTAAAATGGAGAAAGAGAAGAAGCAAATTGTTTTTGTGAACCAGAGTTCCGGCTACCTGATGCTGGATATCATTGATGCATTTGGAGCGGCTTATGATGAACGTATCTTAATGGCTGGTTTTATCAATCCACGCAATAAGAAAGTGGACACGTCTATTAAAATTATTAAACTGGCAGAATACAACAGAAGTTCTTCTGCAAAGCGTTTACTTTCCTGGTCGCTTGCTTTTGTAAAGGCCTTGTGGCTGATTAAAACAAGGTACAGAAAAGCAGATTTATTTTTGGTTTCCAATCCGCCCTTTGCGTTGTTTATCCCATTGTTTTGTAATAATCCGTTTCGGGTATTGGTATATGATGTTTACCCTGACGCAATGGTTAGTTACAATTTATTGAAGCCCGATTCTGTGCTGGCAAGACGGTGGCGGGATGCCAATAAAAAAGTTTTTGCAAAGGCTACGAATATCTACACCATCGGGAACGGTATGAAGCAATTGCTTGCTGTATACGTTGAGCCTTCAAAGATTAAAATAGTGCCGGTTTGGACGGACAACGAGTTTTTAAAACCTTTGCCAAAAGGGACCAATCCATTTATTATGCAACAGAAATTAGAAGGCAAATTCATTGTATTGTATTCTGGCAATTTGGGTAAAACGCAGGAAGTGGAAGTGTTGGTGGAACTAGCCGAAAAAGCAACAGATAGTGACTTGTTTTTTTTAATCATTGGAGGGGGCGACAAATTTCAGGCACTGGCAAATAAAATTCAGGAAAGTGGGCTGAATAATATCCGGCTGTTGCCCTGGCAGGAAACGGATCGGTTACCCTATACCCTGGCTGCGGCAGATATTGCAGTGGTAAGCCTGGGTAAAGAGGCATCCTTATTAAGTGTGCCCAGTAAAACTTTTAACTATTTGTCGGTAGGAGCGCCTTTACTGTGTATAGCTTCACCCGATTCGGAACTGGCAGCACTGGTAAAAGAATATAAGATCGGCGAGTGTTTTTATTCAAATGAGGCAGGTCGGATGCTTGATTTTATAATCCGTCTCAAAAATAATAAAAACCAGTTGGAGGAATTCCGACAGCGGTCACTGGCAACTTCAAGGTTATTTAGTCCTGCAAATGCTGCTCAATTTATTAATTGATGTATCGTAATTTTATTAAAAGAGGGATTGATTGCGTGGTTGCATTGGTTTTGTTGATTCTTGCATTCCCTGTTTTGCTGATAGCAGCCGCCTTTTTATTTATTGCTAACAATGGCAACATTTTATTCACACAGGAAAGGCCGGGTAGAAAGGCCCGTTTGTTCAGGGTGATTAAATTTAAAACCATGAATGACCGCAAAGATAAAGACGGTAAATTGTTGCCAGATAAAGAGCGCCTAACGCCGGTGGGCAAATTTATCAGAACCACTTCCATTGATGAATTGCCTCAAATGATTAATGTTCTCAAGGGGGATATGAGCCTAATTGGTCCAAGACCATTATTGCCTAAATATTTACCGCTTTACAATGACCTTCAACAGCGGCGCCATGAAGTAAGGCCGGGGATTACTGGCTGGGCACAGGTAAATGGGAGGAATGCCATCAGTTGGTCAAAAAAGTTTGAGTATGATGTTTGGTATGTAGATCATGTAGGCTTTTTGCTGGATTTGAAAATCGTATGGTTAACCATTATTAAGATATTTAAAAGAGAAGGTATTAGTGCTGAAGGTAGCGCAACCATTTCGGCCTTTAACGGAAATAATTAGGCCTCACCCCAACCCTCTCCAAAGGAGAGGGGCTTGAAGCCTTTTGTTTTTCAGCATTTCAGAACAATATTGACAATAAATAAATACAATATGAAAGAAAAATTTTTAGCTTCATTTAAGGAAGCATTACAAATTGAGGACAGGGAAATAGGATTGACTGATGTATTTAGAGATTACGAAGAATGGGATTCCCTGAGCAGGCTTTCATTGATAGCGGCACTGGATGAAGAATTTGACCTGCAGATAGAGGATAAGGAATTTGAACAACTTGTTACGGTAGGTGATCTTTTTGGTGTGGTGGAGAAGAAGGGGGGATAGGAATTATTAGTTATGAATTATGAGTTATGAGTTATGAGTTTGGTAGTTCATGGTTGAAAGTTGAAGCTTTTGGGTCATTTTTTTTTTAATGCTCCACTTTGTATTTTATATTGAATAAATTGTTATCCTATGGCATTATTAAAATTTAGCAATGTGGGGATTTCTGGTATGGCAGCCTGTGTGCCTGCCAATACCATTGTTAATTATGAATATACTTCGCATTTCTCCACGGCGGATGCAAAAGAGGTGACTGATAAAACGGGTATCCTGGAAAGACGATTTGCACTACCGGATGTAACCTCATCAGATCTTTGCTTTGCCGCTGCCGAAAAATTAATAGCGGATATGCAGATTGATAAAGCCGAAATTGACCTGGTTGTTTTTGTATCCCAAACACCGGATTACCGGA
Organism: Chitinophagales bacterium; assembly: GCA_038210625.1. Classification (GTDB taxonomy): domain Bacteria; phylum Bacteroidota; class Bacteroidia; order Chitinophagales; family Chitinophagaceae; genus Ferruginibacter. The sequence continues at coordinate 128,226 of JBBQWL010000012.1, forward strand.
TGCCGGCAACTTCCATCCTGTTACAAAACAGGCTGGGTCTTTCTATGCAAACCATGGCATTTGACATTAGCCTGGGGTGTTCTGCTTTTGTATATGCGCTATCGGTCGTGTATGCTATGATGGAAAAATCCGGCTTTCGAAAAGCCCTGTTATTAGATGGCGAAACCCGTTCAAGGGTGTACTCTCCCAAAGACCGTAAGACGGCCTTTTTATTCGGTGATGGCGGTGTTGCAGCCCTTATTGAACGGGATGAACGCTTTGGTGAAAGTTTCTTTTCCTTAAATTCAGATGGCTCCAGGGAAGACCTGATTAAAATAAAAGCCGGTGGTTATCGCCACCCCAGCAGCGCAGAAACGTTGGTAGAAAAAGTGATTGATGAACATGGCAATATGCGCAGTGAGGAACATGGCTATATGGAAGGCGCTGATGTATTTAATTTTGTATTAAGAGAAATTCCACCGGATATTAAGAGACTGGAGGCTTTTTCAGGTAAGGCATTACATTCACTAGACTATTACCTGTTTCACCAGGCCAATGATTATATGAATGGCTACCTGGCAAAAAAATTAAAACTACCGGTAGAGAAAGTGCCTTCCAGTATTGCACAATTTGGCAATACGTCGTCGGTATCCATACCGCTAACAATAGTGAGCCAATTGCAGGGAAAACTGGTAGAGAACAAACAGGCTATGTTATGCGCTTTTGGTGTAGGGATGAGTTGGGCAACAGCCTTTATTAATTTTAATGGATGCCAGATTAGTGATTTGGTAGAAGTGTAAAGCTCCCTAACCTTCGAAGGGAAGCCTCCCCAACCCCTCCGAAGGAGGGGCTTTAGACTCTGCTGAGTTACACAGGTGTTTTAAATCAAATTGTCTGATATTTCAAGTATATAAAAGCCGGAAGATTTAGCCGGCTTCAAGAACCCCCCTTCGGGGGGCAGGGGGTCTTTAATTATGCAAAATCCATTTAGTTTAGCAAATAAAAATATTGTCATCACCGGAGCCTCTTCAGGAATAGGCAGAGCCTGCGCAATAGGTTGCAGTCAGCTAGGGGCGAAGTTGCTGTTGATTGGCCGGCAGGAAGCGGAGTTAGAAAAGACAAAAGCGCAACTTCTATCACCAGCGCTGGCAAGCCTACTTGTATTGGACTTGACTCAATTTGAAGAAGTAATAACAAAGGTAAAAGCGGCAATTGCTCGTTTTGGTCAAATTGATGGAGTAATCCATGCGGCCGGTATTTCCACTACGCTGCCCTTCCGCAACATTACCGTAGACAAGATGGATCATTTTTTTAAAGTAAATGTAGAGGCAGCTTTGCACCTTACACAATCATTGATTAAACCAGGCAGTATCGCTGCAAATGGTGCCAGCATTGTTTTTATTACATCGGTGATGTCGCAGGTAGGCGAGTCTGCCAAAGTTTTATATAGCATGAGTAAAGGAGCATTATTGGCCGCCTCCCGTTCTATGGCGATAGAGTTGGCACCTAAAAAAATCAGGGTCAATTGTATCGCACCCGGTGTGGTAGATACCCCTATGTCGCAACAGGCCTATTACAGCCAAAATTCCGAATTGAAAGAACGCATTACCGGGTTGCATCCATTGGGATTGGGGGTGCCTGAAGATGTGGCCAATGCCAGTATTTATCTTTTATCAGATGCCGCAAGGTGGGTTACAGGAACCCAGTTAATGGTTGATGGCGGCTACACTGCACGATAGAATAAACGCTTTCAATTAGCACCGGGTGATTTTTAATATTAAATCATTGTTATCGTGTAATAACTTTCACACCTTAACAGCAAAAATTTAAATATGCAAAACGTTATCATTATTGGCGCAGGCGGCCACAGTGCAGAAATAGATGATTACTTCCAATATAGTAAGAAAATGCATGCTGGTTTTGATTTGGAAATAAAAGGTTTTATAGATGACAACGCACTAAGCTATCAACAATATGATTTTACGGCCCCTTTTCTGGGAGATATACAATCACATATAATTCATCAGGATTGTTTTTATATCATGGGTATTGCAAACCTTACATATCGCAAACCTATTATTGGACATTTCTTATCAAAAGGCGCTTCTTTCATCAATTACATTCATCCCGATGCGTATATTTCCTCCTCTTCAAAAATTGGCACAGGTGTAGTAATAGCGCCCGGTGTAAATGTAGGTCCCAAGGTTTCGATCGGTGATTTTACATTGATTAATTCACGGAGCAGTATGGGGCATGACACGAAAGTTGGGGCTTATAATTTCATTTGTCCGAATGTTTGTTTCTCTGGGTTTACTGTAGTGGGCGATGAAAATTTATTTGGTATCAACAGTGCTACTATACCGGGCATACAAATTGGCAATCGCAACAAAATTGCCGCAGGAATGGTGTTGGATAAAAATGTGGGCGACGATGAAGTGGTGTTTTACCGGTTTAAGGAAAAAGTAATAGCTATTCCTAAAAAACAATGAATTTATACGCTCACGTATAAAAGGATCTGTTACAGTAACACAGCTATTCTGAAAATTGAGATAACAGACAGCTTGCAAATACAATTATTAGTCTGTCTTTTGAATAACGCCAGGTCCGGTAATCTTAAAGACTCCAATAACATTATTCAATACAATTTTATTGGTCATTTTTGTGGTAATAATATTTCCGTTAATATTTCCCGCATTTATATTAATTTGATTTACATTATTTTTAAAAAGGACAGCATCGCGGCCAATTGCACTAACGCTAAGGCCATTTATAATTATTCTGGAAGTTTCGCCAGAGTTTTTTTTGCTGTAACCACTGTCAGTTTCGTTGATTCCAAAAATCAACTGACAGTTGTTAGGTAATTCAGCTTTATAATTTTCACAATACATACCATTAAATACAATATTTCGCCCTGATAAAATAAGTGTAGTTGCACAGAATTCTGTATTGAAATTATTAATAACTAAGTTGGTCCCGCTAATTTCAGCAAAAACTTTACATCTATCACCATCAATATTTTCTATTAAATTGGCATTATAATCAGTTGTGTACAGTCCTGTTCGACATAATTCAAAGTGGCAGTTTTTGATGCTGCCAAAATAGGAAGTTCTGAAAATAAGGCCATATTTTAATCCTGAGAAGTTACATCCATCTATTTTAGGATTGGTACAATTATATATTGCCAAGCCTATTTGATTATTATTCATATTTGTGCTATCCGGGGGTGTAGGGATCTTTCCTTTAAAAAACCCCTTGCCATATACGCCAATATTACTAAACTCGTGGGTATACAAATGAGCGCTAGGTTTTCCTGGAAGACCATTACCATAAATATTATAAAAGATTATTGCGGTAAGGGCATTAGGTGAAAAATCTCCATAAATACATGTTCTAACGGAACCACGTATAATTAATGGAGCTGTTTTTCTTGCGATCTCATGCTGCCTGATTTTAAATGTACGGTTTGTCGTTCCTTTAAATAAATCTTCTTCGTCTATAGATTTGGCACCTATCACCCATTGGCCTGTAATGCGGAACACACCGGAAGGGAATTGCATGATCGTTTCATTTTGGAGGCAATAAGCAGTTGCAGCTTTGATCGCTGGTAAATCATCATTGATGCCATCGCCTTTTGCGCCCCACCAACAAGGGTTTACTCCATTGGCCCGATCAAAATTTCTTTGCCAATATCCTCCCTTTATTCTTTTAAAAATGACGCCCTGATCTATACCATTTACACCTGAGTCCACGTGTGTAAAAATGCCACCGCTTAATGCGTCTTTTACAACTATTATTTCGTCATTGGTGCTTAAATGCATTAAGTCGGATGTAGTATTAACCGAGTTGGTTTGGGCCAGTATTGAAAGGGGATAAAAGGCAACAATTAATATTACCATTGCACTTTTTATGAGCATAATTGAAAATTTACTTTGAAGGAAATATTTTATAAAATGTAAATTAGGTAAGATTGCTTTTGTATGGCGTTAAGTGTATGTTTATTAAAGAGACAATTATTTTGCTTTTTTCACCAGTTGACTTTTCCTCTAAATTCATACGCTACTTACCATCCTACAACCTGGTGGAAAACCGGATATGGAATTAGTATTACTTGTTCTGAACTAATAAAAACAATATGGCGGTTTATTTAAAGAGTTATAACCGGAAGTTATTTCTTTATTTAATCTTTAATTCGCAGATAAAACTTCAGATTGATAGGGAAATTAAAGCTGTGTGAAGAACATTTAACAGGGTTGTACTTATTGTTTTGACAGCAACTTATTTTCGTATAAAGTATAAGTGAATAACCGTATCAACATTTAACTGATGAATTACGTCCTGGTTTTAATGACGCTAACCTGCCAAATTTTTATTCTTCAATTCGAATTTGATTCGGTTTTCCCCCTTTTTGAAAAAATGAATACACAAATAAAAAAATAATAAAAGAAAATGGGGCATTCAGCCGGAAAATATAGTTACTATAATTAGCAATGATCCAATCGGCCTGCAACGTCCTGTTCCCAACATGTATTTGACCAATTTGATTGCCGACCCAAAGCAAAATAAATCTTAACAACCATAAACCAAAATAGAATAGCAGGAAAGTTTTGAAGGATTTAATGGAGAGTATAAATCCTACAAGTACTACGCCCCCCAATATAGATGTGATCATCATTGGTGTAATGACCATTTTGTTTTGACTTATTGAAATTGAGTAATTAGCTATCCCCATCCATTGGAAAATAAGTACAAACAAAAACAGTGTAACCAAATAGACTATGACAGCTTTGATTGTGCGGTTCATAAGACACTCTTTTTACGGGTAAACAGCATCCAGAAATATAGCACGAGAAGATCAATTAATATAGTAAACAAATAATCGTGGCTAAAATGAAAAGCACTTTTAAAATGCAAATAGACATACAGTAAAATAATTATCCTTAGAATATCAGCGACTATGATCGCTGCCAGTCCTGACAAAATGAAAAGGAGTTTTCTTTTTAGTGGATTAGGCAAGGCAATAATGACGGCAATGTAGGTAAACATAATATTGATACAATTGCAGGAATCATAAATGCGTAATATGGAAATATTATTCCGGATCAAATTATAATATCGTTCTGGTAAATTTGTGCCGAGGGTAAATGGCACATCACCCGATATTAAATTAACGCAATGCAAAACTGACACACTGATAAAATGGGTAAGGGGTTGGTCTATTGTTCTCCGGGGGGCGAGTACCTGGCCATAAATACCAAACCATAAGGTAAATATTATGGCCAGTTTTATAAAAAAAATAATTACTTTTCTTTTAGCTCCCGGAGTGTCAAGATCAAATTTTATCGCTTCAGTCTTTACTGTCATTACAATTTATTTCAAACAAAATTTATGTTTATTTGCTTTAAGTAAGATATAGTTTTGCATTGATCATTTCATCAACCTCTTTATTATACAGCAAAAAAAGATAGTAGTTAACCAGTGAAAATGATCGGTAAAATTACCATTTTTAAACCTACAAAATGTAATGGTTAAAAAACCTAATAACCTATGAACAAAAAAATCTGGTTATCCTCCCCCCATATGGGTGGAAAGGAACAAGTATACGTAAAAGAGGCTTTTGACACCAACTGGATAGCTCCTTTAGGGCCGCATGTGGATGGTTTTGAAAGCGACCTTTGCCAATTTACAGGGGCGAAATCTGCTGCTGCCCTGAGCAGTGGAACTTCGGCCCTTCATTTAGCTTTGATATTATGTGGTGTTGAAGCAGGTGACGAAGTCATTTGCCAGAGCTTTACTTTTTCCGCATCTGCTAATCCGATTGTTTACCAGGGAGCTACACCTGTTTTTGTAGATTCTGAAACAGATACCTGGAACATGAGTCCGCAGCATTTGCGGCTGGCAATAACAGACAGGATATCAAAGGGAAAAAAGCCAAAAGCTATTATACCGGTTCATTTATATGGCATGCCTGCTAATATGAAAGCCATAGCAGCCATTGCAGATGAGTTTACTATCCCCATCATTGAAGACGCCGCAGAGGCCATCGGTTCCACCATTGATGAAAAGCCTTGTGGCACATTCGGGGAAATGGGGATACTCTCTTTTAACGGTAACAAAATAATTACCACTTCCGGAGGAGGAGCTTTGATAGCTGATAACAATGAGTACATCGTGAAAGCCCGGTTCCTGGCTACGCAGGCAAGGGACGCTGCACCGCATTATCAACATTCGCATATTGGTTACAACTATAGGATGAGCAATGTCTGTGCAGCGATTGGCCGGGGGCAGATGGAAGTATTAAAACAGAGGGTTCGACAAAGGAGACATAATTTTGACTATTACGTACAGCAACTTAGTGGTATCCATGGTATTTCTTTTTTACAGGAACCACCGGGCTTTTTCAGTAACCGTTGGTTAACTGCCATCCTCATTGACAGCACAAAGACGGATGGCATTACACGTGAACATGTGAGGCTGGCACTGGAAGCTGAAAACATAGAGAGCCGGCCATTATGGAAACCGATGCATATGCAACCTGTATTTGCCGGAACCCCTTTTTATGGAGACGGAACTGCAGAGCGGCTTTTTGAAAATGGGCTTTGCCTGCCATCCGGTTCAAATCTTACCCTCCCCGATCTGGACAGGGTAATTCAGATAATAAAAACGATACTTCATTAAGGTACTAATGATCTATCTGTAGTCTGTGCCTTTTCTACCAGTAAATCTTCTTCCACTTTTTTAGCGGCATAATCAGCAACAGTAGCCATCTTGGTTAAGTGGTTTCTCCTTTATTTGCATTCTTCCTCCATCAATTAGCCAATTTCCTCGTCTTGCCAATAATGCAAATACTGTCTTCTATCATCCCGGGTGAATAACAATTGTCAGAATAGATCTCTATTCCCGCTATCCATTTCTATAAAGCGAGCATTTACATTGTATTATCAATGGTTAATTTTAGCCAGATCAAAAAAACAATTGCTACAATCAAATATTTCTACGTAAACGACGTTCAAGGTTGTCGAACTTTGCAAACTTGTAGCGTTTTTTCTATAAATGGATAAATCCGAAGCGGTTGGCTGAAATAATCTTCTAAAATGTTCTATTTCTCTAGTTTGGCTGTAATTTTGTTATTTATACAAAACCCTGTTTTTTCGAATGTAGAAAATACAATAAAATAAATAACGATAGCTTAAACATGTGATTAAAAGTCACGTCTCATGGTGAAAAGTTGATTTATTTGACATGTTCACTTGGCATTAATAAATTTTATTCAATATTATCCAAATACCTACAACTAAACTGAAGCATTTATGACAAATCTTTTTTTAAAGAATTTTGCCCCGAGATGGATCATTTTTTGTTGTGATATTATGTTAATCACAGTTTCTTTTACCTGTTCATTTTTTCTGATTGAACATCTTTCAATTGATTTCCATGACTTAATTAGCTTATTGCCAGCATTGATAACCAACCTGGTAGTGGGTATTTTCTGCATTGCAGTATTTGCTATATATAAAGGGATTATTCGTTACTCTGAAGCAAAAGATATTGTTAGAATTATAAAATTTGCTTTTTTACAATTTGCCATATGGGGACTTATATTTTTGGCTGATACCAATCACCTTGTTTCAGGCGTGCTTAGTTTTCCGTTATTGGTAATTAATTTGTTCGCGGTAATATTTGTTTTAGTTGCCTTTCGGTTGCTGGTAAAAGAAGTTTATTTTATGGCCCAGGCGAGACCCAACCCAGCAAACCGCACGCTTATATTCGGCGCGGGAATGATGGGACAAATAACACAAAAAGTGTTACAGCGGGACGAAAAGATAAATACAACATTGGTAGGATTTATAGATGATAGTCACTACAAGATAGGTAAGAAATTAGAAGGGCTCCCCATTTACAATGCATTTGATGGTGCACAATTGGCTAAGTTGTTTAAAAATAAGAGAATTACGCATTTATATATTGCGATTGATAAATTGAGTGTGGAAAGAAAAATCGCTATCACAGACTTATGTGCTCCTTACAAAATTAAGGTAAATGTTGTTCCGCACGCCAAACAATGGTCTGGTGGCTTATTTCAAAAGAACCAGGTAAAAGAAATGAACATCGAAGATTTGCTGGAAAGGGACGAAATTATTCTTCCAGACCACCAGTTAAAGTCTGATTATACCAATGCTACCATTTTGGTGACCGGCGCAGCTGGTTCAATTGGTAGTGAAATTTGCCGTCAACTTGTGGGATACGACGTAAAGAAGTTGATTATTTTAGACCAGGCAGAATCGGGACTTTTCGATTTGGAATATGAACTGAGGCAAAAAGGAATGCGCCAGGGAATACAGGTTGAAGTGGCTTCTGTAAGGGATTATATGCGCATTAAAAAATTATTTGTGGCACACCAGCCCGACATTGTTTTTCATGTTGCAGCTTATAAACATGTGCCTTTAATGGAGTGTTTTTCCAGTGAAGCAGTACTTACCAATATTTTTGGAACAAAGGTTATCGCGGATCTTTCGATGTTGCACAGCGTGAAAAAATTTGTGCTGGTATCAACTGATAAAGCGGTAAACCCTACCAATGTAATGGGAGCAACCAAACGTGTTTCTGAGATATATATACAATCGTTGAACGACCGTATTGAATCGAACACAGAATTCATCACTACCCGTTTCGGAAATGTGCTTGGATCGGCAGGCTCTGTCGTAGCTACTTTTAAAAAGCAAATTGCAGAAGGGGGGCCGATTACAATAACCCACCCTGAAATTACAAGGTATTTCATGACGATTCCAGAAGCGGCCAAATTGGTGCTGGAGGCAGGCAGAATTGGCAAATCAAGCGACATCTTACTTTTTGATATGGGTAAACCAGTTAAAATAATGGACCTGGCTACACGTATGATTCAGTTGGCGGGATTCGTTCCGGGTAAAGAAATAGCCATCCAGTGTACGTCGTTACGACCTGGCGAAAAAATGTATGAAGAATTATTTAAGGACTCGGAAGAGTTTGCTCCTACAAGTCATCCTAAAATATTAAGAGCCAAAAAATGCTCTGATACCAATCCCAATTTTTATTCCTTGTTGATTAAACTGGAAGCGGCAGCTATTTCTCATAGTAATGAAATGATAGCGCCCATTTTGGGGAAAATGCTTCCTGAATTTAAACATGCACCTAATAAGATTGTTAAAAAGCCACTCACGCTGGAAAAAATAGATAAACTTCCATTCAGTAATAGTTAATTAATTAATAGGTATAGGCGTTTAGATAACAATTTTAATTGATTGACAATAAGCGTTTAGGGTCATTAATAACCATTCTTTTAATAAGCAAGTCGAAGGTTGACCCCATATTTTGCCTTCTATTGTATCTGAAATGATACTCATTCA
>JBBQWL010000013.1:0-134039 GCA_038210625.1 Chitinophagales bacterium
TGCTGTTACGGCACTTGAAGCTAAAGTGATGCCTAACCCAACTACTACAGTGTTTAACCTGGTAATTAAAGGAAAAGCTACTGAACCGGTAACAGTTAGGGTAACGGATGTTTACGGAAACCTGGTACAACTGAATCAAAAGATTGGATCATCTGCTACATTGCGGTTGGGTGAAAGATGGACCAACGGCACCTACTTTGTAGAAGTGATACAAGGAAACGAAAGAAAATTACTGAAAGTGATTAAAGCTAATTAAGCCCGGAAAAATCAACACAACGGTGGCCATACAAATGGTCACCGTTTTTTTATGCAAAAGAATAAAAAATAAAATGCAAGTCAACTGGCGATGAAGAGCATTCAACACGCCGTTTTAGGAAAATGATTCCCATCCACCGAATACAAACACCACATCCAAAAGTTTCACTAATTTATTTATCAACCAAAACAATATTTTATTTATTTGTATTGTTTAAGTCCTGTATAACATCCAACGACGAAAATGCGTTTTTTGTCGATCTTCCACACTATTTATTCATTTTGTTATTGGTACAGGTGTTTACAAATGATATACATTTGCACGAAAATTATTTATAATATACATATCTATGAAAAAAGAGGCTTTGGTATTGCCGTTGGGCATTTTTTCTTTATTCCTTGCATTAAGCAACACTGCTTGCCATCAACCGGATGTGAAGGCTACTTTAACCGCAAAAGATTCTGCGGCTTTACCGGTATCAGCAAGTGCAGTAAAACCCGTTCCAACCACATTGGATACTGCAGATTACGACAAAAAAATGCTGGCATTGAGTAACCATGATACCACCGGTAAGTGGCCTGCAAAAGCAGCTTATCCCCTGCCCGGAGCCGTGTTGCCTTACAACAGGATTGTGTCTTTCTACGGCAACCTGTATTCTAAAAAAATGGGCGTGCTGGGCAGACTTCCTAAAGATTCAATGCTAGCTCAGTTACTGCAGGAAGTTGCAAAATTTCAGGCTGCTGATACAACAATACCTGTGATACCAGCCTTGCATTACATTACCACCACTGCCCAGGCCGCTCCTGGTAAAGACGGGATGCACCGGTACCGGATGCCCGGTAGCCAGATAGATACCATGTTAAATTGGGCTAAGCCGATCAATGCACTGGTTTTTGTAGATATACAGGTAGGCCACAGCACGGTAAAGGCAGAAGTACAATCTTTGGAAGCGTACCTGAAATTGCCAACTGTTCATCTTGGAATTGATCCTGAATTTTCATTGAAACATGGAGAAATACCCGGACGAAAAATAGGCACTTTTACTGCTGAAGACATCAACGATGCCGTAGATATTCTAACAGATATCGTTCGCAAAAATCACCTTACCCCAAAAATATTAATTGTACACCGGTTTACACAAGGGATGGTTACGGGATATGAAAGAATTAAGACAACCCCTGAAGTGCAGGTAATTATGGACATGGATGGGTTTGGCGATAAAATACTAAAGAAGTCAACTTACCTGAGATATATTTACAGAGAGCCCGTACAATTTACCGGCTTTAAATTATTTTATAAAAATGATACCAAACCCGGCACCACCGGCATGTATACACCGGAAGAGTTGATGAAATTTGTCCCAAAACCTATTTATATCCAATTCCAGTAATCGTTCCAATTCCCCCAAAAAATGAAATATATTTCTTTTAAATATTGTTTAATGGTGTGCCTGTTTGCAAGCTGCCATGGGGCACCCGAAAAGGGAAAGACTGCACCCACTGCCACCAGTTCTGCAGACTCAACTGTAAAAATTGTTGCACCTGCGCAGGCTACAGCAGCCAGTTTACAGGAGATGTTGGCTAAAAAAGAAGTACCGGTTTTATGCTATCACCATATCCGGGAAGCTAAACCAGGACAGAGTGAATCTATGAAGAGCTACTCGGTTTCGCCATCCCAATTTGCAGAGCAAATGAAAGCCTTACACGATAGTGGTTACCAGACGGTATTGCCTGACCAACTGTACGAATACCTGGTGCACAATGGGCCCATGCCTGCAAAACCTGTAATGCTGACTTATGATGATACGGATGAAGAGCAATACAGCATTGCAGTGCCCGAAATGAATAAATACGGATTTAAAGGTGTTTACTTCATTATGTCGATTTCTATCAACCGGCCACGGTATATGAGCAAAGAACAAATTAAAGGTTTGAGTGACAGCGGCCATTCCGTTGAGTCACATACGTGGGATCATCACATGGTAACCAAATATACACCTGAAGACTGGAACATTCAGTTAAGCAAGCCAGAAAAAACATTGACTGATATTACAGGAAAAGCACCCAAATTTTTTGCATTTCCGTTTGGCTTGTGGAACCAGGCAGCAATTCCCGAATTAAAAAACCATGGTTACAAGATGGCCTTTATTCTATCTACTAAAAGAGATACTACCGAACCCCTGTATACCATTCGCAGAATGATCGTACCGGGCCAGTGGTCAACCAAAGGCATGATGAGTGCCATGAATTCTACTTTTGGTAAAAAATAGTTATAGAAATTTCAGTCAACTATTTGTTACAATAAAAACAGCCTGTTTAAATGGATTAAACAGGCTGTTTTATTTGTTGGATTTTAGCTTTGCATTTTAAAAGACAACAATTACTTATCCAGCAATTGTAATAGTTTTTCCGCTACCACTTCTGACGACGCAGGGTTTTGGCCGGTAATTAAAAGTCCGTCCTGTATGGCATACGGCTGCCAGTTAGCTACTTTGCTATATTCGCCGCCATTTTCTTTTAGCATGTCCTCTACTAAAAAAGGAACTACGTTGGTCAGCTGAACTGCTGCTTCTTCTTCATTGCTAAAGCCTGTTACTTTTTTCCCTTTTACCAGCGGTTCTCCCAATGTATTTTTTGCGTACCGCAACACACCGGGAGCATGGCAAACCGTTGCTACCGGCTTATTGTTGCCATAGAAAGACTCCAGCAAATGAATTGAATTTTTATCATTGGCAAGATCCCATAACGGGCCATGACCTCCGGGATAAAATATCGCATCAAAAGCTTCCTCCTTCACCAGCGAAAGCATGCTGGTATGGGCCAGTTTTTCCTGCGCCGCAGTATCATTTTTAAACCTCAATGTTGCCGGCGTATCGTTACCCGGTCCTTCGCTCTTGGGATCAATTGGCGGCTGACCTCCTTTGGGCGATGCCAGTGTAATCTGAACGCCGTTGTCTAAAAGTTTATAATACGGTGCGGCAAATTCTTCTATCCAAAAACCAGTTTTTTCTCCCGTGTTTCCCAATTCATCATGACTGGTTAAAACAAATAGTACTTTTTTCATTTAATAATTTTTTAAAAATTGATAATTCTTTTTACAATCCCGAACATAGCTACAAAGGATTGCACTTCTTTGCATTCCTGAATCAAATACCACTATGGTAACAATAGCATTACCCTTTTAGTAGGTATTTCTTAAACAACCAAGCCAGCAAAATGTTTTGTGCGTTGATGGTTACTATGCTATTAGCGGGCCAAACCCGTTACGGCATGTTGTTAAAAAAAAGAAATTTTTGAAGCCAGACCGGGATTAGTAACCGAAATAAATTTCGGTAGCGCCATAGCCGTACAGATGGTTGTATTGATTTACGAAGGATTTTACTTCTTTTTTTGTTTTTAAAATCGCATGAATTTCATCCCTTAATTTACCTACTCCTACACCATGAATGATCGTTAAAGTTGGTTGAAAATGTGACACGGCCAATTCATAAAAATGTTCAAAATTTTTTAACTGTAGGGTGAGTATCTCGAAGTTGGTCAGGTGTTTCCAGCTATCGGTTAATTTTTCTATGTGTAAATCTACCACCGTTCTTGCGGGTGGTAATAATTCTTTCACTCTTGATAAATCGTACACTCTAAACCCGGCGTTACCCAGTTTATTGATATCTACTTTTTCTTCTTCTACTTTATCGGGGTATTTGTCAAAAAGCGGGTATAAAAAACTGGCTTCATTTTTTAATTTTATCTCTTCAATTTTTTTAAAGATCTGTTTTGCTTTTAGTTTTAAAGAAGTCTCATAATAAGGCGCTTTCTTTTTATCGGGGTTAGTGAGGGTAAACTCCACATCAAAACGGGGACTGTCGCTCAGGTCGTCGAAGTTGACATCGTGTAAATAAAATTCGTGCAGTGGCTCAATGGAGTTCGCCAGGTCAAAGCTGCTCTCGCCGTTAAATAGCAAATTATATTTAAATCCAAAAGATGTTGACGTTTGATTGACGAGATAAATTTTCAATTTCTCCACCACATCATCATCAAAAACATCTTTATCAAAAACAGGTACAAAACAAATAAACATACCTTCCTCTTTCTTGTCTCTTGCCAAGCCTTTTTCTTTGGGCAGGTTATCTACATATACCTTCTTTTTCTCCACCACTTTTTTTTGAGAAAACATATTGAAGTAAGGAAAATCAATCTGGTCCATATAGGCCGGAAAGCGAACGCCTTTCACTTCAATCATTACCATTTTTTCATTCATAATTTCCACCACCTTACCTTCTTCATTGGTAAGCAGCACAATTATCTTATCTCCTGTTTCGTATTTCATTGCCCCTGGCTATTTATTTTTTAATGCTGGTGCAAATTTAGGTTAGTTTGGCAGGTTACAAATCATTTGTAAAATGAAAAGTGAAGCTAGATAACCGCAAGCATGTCTTTTTGAAGATTGAACGAAAACTGTTTGAACAGGCTGGAGCGGAATAGCTGTGCGGTTAATAGCCCGGTCCGCCTTGTATTTTATTTGGATATTTTCTACTTATGATGGTTCGCAACAAACAGCGTTGGCCTTAGCATTATAAGAAAATTGCGGTTATCAATTAGTGAAGTCAGAAGCTTTAATTTTCTTTATCTGGCCATTTTCGCAAAAAACCAACGTTCCATTTTGTGCTTTTTTTTGCTTAACCAATTTTTGAAACGTTAAGTCAAGCCCTTTGCTAATTTGCCCTCTTAGTTTTTCAATGTCAATATTATCTTTCTGCATACAATTGATTTTTTATTTGTTGCCAAATCACCTCATTGTAAATTTTTAATTCAGCATCATTTTGACCTTCCGCAACAAAGGCAAACGGTCTGCCTGAATTATCTATCACAATCCAATAATCACATATAGGGGTAAATTTAGTTGTTAAATTGGCAACTCCCTTAAAATATCTTCTTCGTATTGTTTCTTCAGGAATATTATGTCCCCCTTCACTTACCCTGATTTTAACGCGTTCTATCGCCAGGTTAACATCATTTAACCAAAAATAAAGCAGGTTTACTGTATAGCCTTTTTCTTTTGCCAGTTTAATTGTATTGACGTAAGACAAAGTTGTCAAAGTAGTTTCAAAAGCAAAATCAGCCCTGGTTTCTAAAAGTTCGTTGATTCTTTCTATCATGATTCTCCCAGCTTGAAATGAAACATTTTCAGGCTGGAAAGGAGACAGACCTTTTGCAATTTCGTCGGCGTTCACAAATTCTTTGCAATGCAGCATTTCCGGAAGTATAGTGAAGGAAGCTGTTGTTTTACCTGCTCCATTACAACCCGCTATAATATAGATGTTTGGCATATTTACGAATTTGTAAGGCAAAGCTAACAAATTTTGAGATCTGCATTTTTAACAACATTTTTACAACGTCACCGGCTTGCTATCATGCCGTGATTACAACCTGGAGACGACTTACCTGACTGCAATAAGAGATTAATATTAAATCAGACTGGTCTGGATTTGTAAAATGGTCCGATGGCCAGTGTTGCAAGAAAATAAAGACATGTCGGCAGTTGAGGTACAGACAATCACAGCAATAATTTAAAAATCAATTCTAAAACGGACTATCTTTTCTAAAAATCTATCAAAAGATATATCCATACTTCCATAAAAGCCGCCATAAAAAAATACCGTACAAGAGTGCGACGCCAATCCAGCCCCACATTGCTTCTTAGCCCGGGCAACTATTTTTTTAATTCGCCAGTTTGCTTTTTTTATACCCGTACAACAAGTAGATCACCAGGCCAATCAACAACCAGCCAAGAAACCAGGCCCAGTTATTTTTTGTCATGCCAGTTAGTAAATACAGGCAAGTGATGAGCCCCATTAAGGGTATTAAAGAATACTTTTTTACAAAGGTTACCGCCGCCAGCAGCAGGGCGCTTAGCCAGAAAATGATGAGGGTGATATTGGGCGTTGCCATATCCATAAAACTTAGCTTTCCGCTGGTGTATTCTGCACTGCCGCTGAAATCAAAATTAAACATGTCAGTAAAATAATGAGCCGATAACTGGTGTGCGAGAAAAAGTGACGCAACTACAATCAGTAGAAAAATATATTGGCCATTGACATAAGGAATATGAAATTTGCCTGCTTCTTTTTCTTTTCTTGGAATTAACAAAACACCGCCACAAACCAACACAAAAGCAAACAATGTAGCGATACTGGTAAAATCGAGTACAAAAGTTTTATCTGTAAACAAGATGGGTACACCCACTACAAGGCCGGTTACAATGGTTGCAAAAGAAGGGGTTTTATATTTGGGGTGAATCTTTTGAAACACCGGCGGCATCAGGCCGTCACGGCTCATGCTCATCCAGATACGGGGTTGCCCCATCTGGAAAACAAGCAATACACTCGTCATGGCAACCACGGCCGCGATGGCTACAAAAAACTGCATCCATCCAACGTTGAGGTTTTGCTTTTCAAATATAAATGCCAATGGATCTCCTACCCCATCAAAGTTTTTATAGTTCACCGCACCGGTTAAAACCAGGGTAAGCAGAATGTAAACAACGGTACAAATAACCAGCGATAGTATCATGCCCCTGGGCAAATCCCGTTGAGGATTTTTAGCCTCTTCAGCCAATACACTCACCGCGTCAAAACCAATATAGGCAAAGAAGACACCGCTCACAGCCGCCATTACTCCACTAAATCCCTTGGGCATAAATGAATGCACGCCTTCGTCATTGGGTGGTGTCCAGTTCGGTGTTAATCCATGGGAGAAAACAAGGTAACCGCCCACAATAATTACCATGGCAACCACAATCATTTTTAGTATCACCATTACGTTGCTGAAATTGCGGCTCTCTTTTACACCACGAAACACCAGCATGGTGATTAATATATTGATCACAAATGCAGGCAAGTCAAAAATGATTTTTAGGCCCCCGATTACCGGTGCCGTTTTATATGCTTCCAGCACGTCCAGGTTGGTGCTACCATCAGCCATAGCATGCTTTACTTCCATATAACTGGTACACAAATATTGTGGAATGTGTACGCCAATTTTTTCCATCAAAGAAGTAAAATAATCGCTCCAGCTATAGGCCACATAAATATTGCCGATGGAATATTCCATGATGAGGGCCCAGCCAATAATCCAGGCAAACAGTTCACCGAAAGAAGCATAGGCATAAGTGTAGGCACTGCCCGCAACCGGTATGCGACTGGCGAATTCTGAATAACAAAATGCGGTAAAGGCACAGGCAATGGCAGTAATTATAAACAGGATTACCACACCCGGGCCTCCATGAAAAACAGCCCCACCCAAACTGCTAAAACTTCCTGCGCCGAGAATGGCGGCGATGCCAAAAAAGGTAAGGTCCTTCATAGAAAGTACCCGCTTTAAACCATGCCCGCCGTGTGGATCATCACCACCTTCGGCTAAAATACTTTCAATCTTTTTTGTTCTAAATAAGGAGTTAGACATGTATATTTTGGTTTAACGACGTATTAGTCTCCAAAATAATTAATTAAACTGAAGTATGCGTTTTTTGTTGCTATTAAAAAAAGGAAATAGCCACTGCACTAATTTATATGAGATATAAGTTTATGATTCCCGCTGTATTAAATAACCTGCCAAATCCATCAAAGGCTTTTTACGATTGCTGGTTACGGCGGTATCTTCCAGGTGCTGCAATGCGGTTTGCAGGTACTTGTCTTTTAATTGTTTTGCCCAATCATCTACCTTACACTCCCTGAATATTTTTGTTACCTGTTCTACTTTATCCGGTGCGTTTTCCTGCATCAAACCTTGCAATGCTGTTAACTGTTCGGCCGATGCGTTTTCCATCACATAGATCTGCAGAAACGTTTTCTTGTTACTTAGAATATCACCCCCCACCTGTTTACCAAATTTTTCAGGATCACCAAAAACATCCAGGTAATCGTCCTGTACCTGGAAGGCAATGCCCAGGTTTTTACCAAACTCATACAGGTGTTGCTGATTGCCTTCGCCTGCACCGCCTAATATAGCACCGAGTTGCAAGCTTGCGGCCAGCAAAACAGAAGTCTTTAATGTAATCATACCTACATATTCGTCAAGGCTTACCGTTGTTCTTTTTTCAAAGTCCATATCCAGCTGCTGCCCTTCGCAAACAGCCGCCGCAGTTTCATTAAACAGGTGCAATACTTTCTGCAGGTTATGAACGTCAATTTTATTAAGGTATTCATAAGCACGTACAAACATCACATCTCCCGCCAGCAACGCGGTAGATTCGCCGTACTTCTGGTGCACCGTTTCCATTCCCCGCCGCATGGGCGCCTTGTCCATAATATCGTCGTGTATTAAACTAAAATTGTGAAACAGTTCAATCGCCGTGGCAGCATGAAAAGCATCGGGAATAATCTCTGCAAACAATTCGTTGCCCATCAGCACGCAGACCGGCCGCACTCTTTTACCGCCCAGCTGCAAAATGTATTGCGCCGGATCATACAATGTTGCGGTATGCAATGGAAAATGCCGCGTATTAAATTTGTCTTCGAAAATTTTTGCCAGTTCTATAAAGGAGTGCATAGGTAAACTGCTGTAATGCATACTGCCGGGGAATACCCGGCAATATGCGCTTAAAATTATTTTTTCTTTTTAATTATTTTCTTTGATTTAGCAGCATCCAGTTGCGTACTGCCTTCCTGTACCCAATGATAATCCAGCTGGCGCTTTTCTAAATTAGCTGCCACTACTTTTATCCGTACCGCATCGCCCATTCTGAATTTCTTTCCGGTGCGCATACCTACCAATGCGTAATCAGCATCATCCAGTTTAAATTCATCAAATTCATTCAGGTCTCTTACGGTCACCATGCCCTCGCATTTATGCAACACCGTTTCCACAAAAAACCCAAAACCTGCTACCCCGCTAATGATGCCATCAAATTCTTCGCCCAGGTAATCCATCATAAATTCAACCTGTTTGTATTTATTGCCCGCCCTTTCTGCTTCCATCGCCTTACGTTCCCGGTCGCTGCAGTGCTTGCATTTTTCTTCCATCTTTTTATCCGGCTTCACATTTTTATCCAGGCATTCCTGTAAAATACGATGCACCATTACATCCGGGTAGCGGCGAATGGGCGAAGTAAAATGACAGTAATGTTCAAAGCCCAAACCATAATGACCAATATTTTTGGAAGTGTACACTGCCTTCGCCATGGTACGAATACCCAGCTGCTCCAGCACATGTTGTTCGGGTTTGCCATTTACATCTTTTAATAAATTATTAAAGGATGCTGCAACGGCTGCATCATCATGTATATTAAAAGTATAGCCAAATTTTTTTGCGAATGCCGCAAACGGCTTTAACTTTTCATCATCCGGTGTATCATGTATCCTGTAGGGAAATGGTACCGGCTCCTGGTTAATTTTTATCCGGCTCACATACTCAGCAATCGTTCTGTTGGCCAGTAACATAAATTCTTCTACTAATTTATGGGCGTCTTTACTTTCTTTTATTACAATTCCAATTGGCTTCCCATTTTCATCCAGTTGAAAGCGTACTTCCTGCGACGAGAAATTAATGGCACCGGCCTCAAACCTTTCGGCCCTAAAACCTTTGGCCAGCTTATCCAGTAACAAAATCGCTTTGTGATTCAGGCCGTCTTTTGTTTCAATAATGGTCTGCACATCCTCGTAGGTATACCGGTGATTGCTATGGATGATCGTTCTGCCAATCCACTTGTGTTTAATTTCTCCCCGGTTGGTAATTTGAAAAATAACAGAGAAGGTATATTTATCTTCATTGGGCCTCAGCGAACACAATTCATTGCTTATTTTTTCGGGTAACATGGGGTTCACCCTGTCTGGCAAATACACGCTGGTGGCTCTTTCGTACGCACTCTTATCCAGGATACTATCAGGTTTTACAAAATGGCTTACGTCTGCAATGTGAACGCCTATTTCATAATTTCCATTGTCAAGGTTTCGGATGGAGATGGCATCATCAAAATCTTTTGCATCAACCGGGTCAATCGTGAAAGTTAAAATGTCCCTGTAATCCTTGCGTTTTTTTAATTCTTCTCTTGTAATGGTTTCAGACAGTTTGATCGCTTCGTCCATTACCGCTTTTTCAAACACCAGCGGAAAGCCGGCTTCAATTAAAATCTCCTTCATCGCCATGTCGTTTACATCTTCCGACTTCAGGATGCTTACTACTTCACCCTCCGGCTTTTTATCCGACTTATCCCATTTCACTATTTTTGCCACCACCCTTTCACCATCTGCCGCACCGTTTAATTTTTCTATGGGAATATAAAAGTCAGGCATTGGCTTTTCTGTGGCCGCTTTAAAAAAAGCCACGTTTTTATTCACAGAAATATTTCCAATGAAAGTTGTTTGATTGCGTGTAACCACCTCCGTTACCTTACCTTCCGTGCGCCGGCCACGGCCGCTGTCCGGGCTAATTTGTACTTTTACCAGGTCACCATGAAACCCCCGTCCGATATCATTTGGCCTTACTACAATATCCTTGTCTACGCCCTCTACAATTACATAGGCCATTCCACTTCTCGAAATATCCAGCTTGCCTTTTACGGTACTGGTTTGGGATGATTTCTTTTTTGTTGTTTTGTCTTTACTCATAAATATGTTGCTGTTTTCCATTACCTGAACCAGGCCGGAAAAATAGATTTTCTTTTAATTTTTGTCCGGGCATATTCGGCTTTGGTCATCATCGTTGCGTCGCCCTCTTGTACGTGTTGCCAGTATGAATCTTTCATCTCAGCGTATGTCGCCATTGTTAACAAGCTATTTTTAATTTTAATGTGTGTCTTCAAAAGTAGTACAATACTGAAGCTATTGTATTGCAAAGGTAATCAAACTATCGCTACGGGGAAAACCTTGCACAAAGCAGGTGCGCATTCCTGGCTACTGTTCTTTATTTCGCAGCAAGATGTAGGTAAATTGCCGTTAAGGCGTTGATACGTTGATATAGAAAACAAAAAACGTCTAAACGCTTATACGGCCAATGCATTCTAAAAAAAACGCAACCATTATTTCATTAACTTTATTTCAAACTTTTAACATGGAAAATTACGATACCGTAACTGAAGCTGTAAACGGGCTAAAAGCCAAAGGATACACAATGGACTTCAATATTGAATTCGATAAAATAATCTGTAAACAAAATAATTATTGTCTAAATCCAAACGAGTTTGAAATAACGGAGGTATATCGTTTTGAGGGTGACACTAACCCCGGAGATGAGGACGTGGTGTACGCGGTAGAATCGAAAGATAGTAAAATGAAAGGTGTATTTACCAGCGCTTATGGTATGTATGCAGACAGCATCAGCAACGAAATGATTCAGAAACTATCCATGCACCGGTAAATTACTTCATCAACAAAAGTATACTGCTCTATGCAGCTGAAGAAAGAAATATTGAAAGACCATTCAAAAGAGCAATGTCATAAAATAGTACAATGGGTAGGTAAATCCCAACAACGTTTTGATGAATTATTTGCGCTTTTTTTACAAGGCGAATACAGGATAACACAAAGAGCATCCTGGCCGTTGAGTTACTGCGTAGAGGCGCATCCGGCGTTTATGAAAAATAATTTTGAAAGCCTGTTGAATAATTTACAACAGCCAGGTTTACATGATGCCGTTAAACGCAATACTATCCGCTTGCTGCAGTACGTTGATATTCCGGAAAAATTCCAGGGTAAGGTGATGGATATTTGCTTTGCTTATGTAGCCGCGCCAACGGAAGCCGTTGCCATCAAAGCTTTTTCGCTAACGGTGTTGGGCAACCTGGCGAAAATATATCCTGAAATATTACCCGAAATAAAATTGCTGATCGAAGAACAGCTACCTCACCAAACTGCCGCGTTTAAAAGCAGGGCAAAACATTTTTTGCAGCAATAATAGCGGTTAGCGAAAAATGGCTACCCAACTGTTGATTACAAACAGCGCAATAAATACAGTACCTATTACCATAGCTGCATCCAGGTTTATAAATGCGGTAATTACGGTGAGCATGCCCAGCCCAACTAATACCATCGCTATTTTATTTTTACCATTGTAGGCTTTAAAAGAAAGCGGGTATTGAATATTACCCAGCGGCAATGCCATTGCCCAAAATGCGATGGCTACAACCAGCAGCGGTGGATATATTTCACCTGGAACAAGCACGCAGGCGATCAAAAATACTGCTACTCCGATTGCCAACGATCCTACCACCGTAATGGCCGTCCATTTCTCTGTTGTATCCACCGCATGTTTTCCATCCTTATGAAATAACAGGAAAAAATTGGCCAGCGGATGTATTAGCCAGGTAGTTAGTACAAACACCAGGTAAAGCGCAATTACCACTGCACCCACAGTTTGTGTGGCGGCATTCGATTGTAAAAGCGATGCGGAAATGCGAACCACAACATACAACCCCACAGGGATAAGCCACCTCACTTTTTTGCCCTTATTATTCAGCCAAAAGCTATATTGCAACAACCAACGGTACGGAGGTATTAACGATTTAAGCGCCTCTTTTAATCCACGCCTTGCATTGATATTATTGGGGTTGATACGGAGTGCTTCCCTGAAGTGTGTGGCCGCAACTTTATTTTTGCCTTTCTCCAGGTAATTCCATCCTGCGGTTGAATGAGTAAATTCATTATCCGGATCCTGGGATAAAGCATATTGCATGGTAGCAATGGCATCATCTGTTCGTTTCAATTTGTTCAGCGCAACACTTCTCGCATTTAAACAGGTAATGTTTTCGGGATCAATTTGCAGGCCTTCATTGGCTTTCAGCAAGGCTTTTTCAAATGCTTTGTCCTCAATTAGTACAAGTGCGAGCAGACCGTAACTTTCGCAAAACCACGGATTAAGTTGTATAGATTTTTGCAGGTATTCAATGGCATGCGGGTTATCATTTTTGCGGTAGTACCCAAACGCAAGTAAATAAAAATAATAGTGATTGGAAGGGTCGATACCAATGGCGAGCCGTGTGGTTTTTATTCCTTCATCAAATTCCTTTTTATCAAAATAACAGCGGGCATATAATGCCAGTGCTTCGTCATTGTCCGGATTTTGCTGCAGGGCATTTTTTAACTGGGTAATAGCATCATTTACCCTACCTTGTCTTAAAAGCAACGAAGCTCTTTCGATGTATGGATCCATAATTTTATTTTGCTAATGAAGGCTAAAAGCTGAACGCTTAAGGCTGAAAGCAGGGCTACTTTTAGCGCCGGTTTCTGCGTTTGCTTATTGCTTTATGCCTTTAGCTTTTTGCTTTAAGCTTTTTGCCTTAAGCCTTAAGCTTGCGCTGCTTATTTTTTTATCTTCAGGTACTTCAATATATCATCATATAACCCCGATTCATTTGAATACAGGGCGTAGTTGCGTGCTGATGCAAACCATTCTGAGGTAGTTGGCTTATGCTGCTTAACAGCTGCTAATAAATTGTTGGTTGTTAAAACCTGTATGCTTCCTTTACTCATCGATTCCCTTAGCTTTTCTTCCACCGCAATATCTATCACCGCATTTAAATCAGCGCCCGAATAATCAGTGGTTGCGGCAGCTATTTTTTTTACATCCACCTCGCCAACCGGCTTCGATTGCAGCATGGTTTGCAACATATTTATTCTGGCCGCTTCATCCGGCGGTGCTACAAAAATGATCCTATCAAAACGACCCGGCCGCCTGAAAGCCGCATCCACACTCCATGGCGCATTTGTCGCCGCTAACACCAGCACACCTTCATTATCACTGCTTACACCATCCAACTCGGCTAAAAACTGGTTGATAACATGCCGCATGGCAGACTGCTTTAGATCGCTCCTGCTCGCCCCCATCGCGTCTACTTCATCAAAAAATAACACGCAGGGTTTGTTGCGCCTGGCCAGTTCAAAAATTTCGTGCAGGTTTTTCTCGCTGTTGCCAATCCACATGTCTAAAATATCATGCAAGCCGATGCTGATAAATTTGGCGTCTATTTCGCCTGCAGTGGCTTTGGCAATGAATGTTTTACCACAGCCGGGCGGACCGTATAGTAAAATTCCGCCACCGCTTTTTTTACCAAATGCTTTATAGAGTTCCGGATTTTTTAAAGGCTGAATAATTTTGATGGAGATTTCTTCCTTTACTTTTTCCATGCCGCCTACATCACTAAAACGGAGCGAAGGCTTTTCCATCAGGTATTCCTCATCATCTAAAAAATCAAGATCGTCACCTATGGAATTGCTTGCAGAAGGCATGCGCAAATGGTTGTCAATTTCTTCATCTATAAAACCGGGATGTAACGCCAGCACTTGCTGATAATTGCTGAGTGCCTGCTCCATGGAATCTTCTTTTATCAGGCATTTAATATATAACACCTGGTCCGCAGTTGTCATATCATTTTGCATTTGCTCATACACGATTATGGCCGCAGAATATTTTTGTTGATAGTAATAGCCCGCCGCAAGACCAGCCTGGGCCTTCACATTGCCATAACTGCGCTGCAAAACATCCTGGTATTGCCTGGTTGCTTCTTCATATTTTTTCTCAGCCATTAGCATGCCCGCAACCTGCAAACGCAGGGGTACATTTTCCGGCGATACTTCCAGCGCCTCCAGCAAATTTTTTATAATTTCATCCGACATTCGTAACTATTATGGTCTAAAAAAATCCCCGGAAAACTTTTGAATGGTGAAGGTTATTTTTATACTAATATAACATCCTTACTTTAATGGTATCCTTCACATTTTTCAGCAAGGCGAGTGCGTTATTACTTAAACTCTTATCAACGTCCAGCACCACATAACCAATCGCATCATTGGTTTTTAAATACTGGCCAAGGATATTGATTTTATGCTTGGAAAGTTGCGTGTTTATTTCAGATAATACACCCGGCACGTTTCTGTGAATATGCAATATGCGATGGGTTCCTTCCTGGGGTGGTAAACTCAACGCAGGAATAGTATGAGAACCAAAACTAACTCCTTTTTCCAGGTAGTTGAATAACTTGCCGCTTACGTCATCGCCAATATTGTGTTGTGCCTCCTGCGTGCTGCCACCAATATGCGGTGTAAGCAGAACGTTGCTCAGGCCTTGCAGCGGACTGGTAAATTTATCGCCATTTTTTTCTGGTTCCCACGGAAAAACGTCGATGGCAGCCCCACTCAATTGCCCGTCTGTTAAGGCTTTCGCCAATGCATCCAGGTCAACCACTTCGCCCCTGGCATAATTAATAAGTATACTACCTTTTTTAAATGACTTCAGGATATTTTTATTGATCAGGTTTTTTGTACTCGCAGTTTCCGGCACATGCAGCGAAACAATATCTGCAGCAGCTACCAATTCTTTCAATGTTTTTTTAGCTTCTGCATTGCCCAATGGCAACTTTGTTTCGGCATCATAAAAAATCACTTTCATACCCAGGCCTTCGGCCAGTACACTCAGCTGACTGCCAATATTGCCATAGCCAATAATACCGAGGGTTTTGCCCCGCAACTCGTAACTGCCAGCTGCATCTTTATTCCATTTGCCTTCATGGGCGGCTTTATTTTTATCTATAATTTTCCTGATCAACATAATGGACGAACCTATTACCAGTTCGGCAACACTTCTTGTATTGCTGTAAGGTGCATTAAAAACCGCTATGCCGTGCCCTGTTGCTGAGGCAAGATCTACCTGGTTGATACCAATACAAAAACACCCGATGGCCTGTAATTTTTCAGCAGCTTCAATTACTTTGGCGGTTAATTTAGTTTTGCTTCTAATACCTACGAGGTGCACATTTTTTATTTCTTTTATTAGTTGCTCTTCACTCAATGCTCCATTTAATTTACGAACGTTGGCGTAACCCTTATCGTTAAAATATTTTACTGCCACATCACTTATATTCTCCAAAAAAAGAATATTAATTTTCTCTTTTGGATAACTTGTTAATTTTTTCTCTGCCATGAATATTACTTGTTATTTTGCACAAATATATTCTATCTATTTCTTAATATTTTATGATCGCATTAAAAAGATACTCTTTAACCAATCTGTCAACGGTTGTTGGCAACCATGTACGTTATACAATTTTGCTAATGCCGTTACTATTTACAGCCTGCAATTCAGCAGCACCAAAAAAAGTAGTAGCTGCAAAAGATAGCATAGGCTCGATACTCGGCGCCCCGCCCATACCCCTCCCAACAGGTGAAGCACAGCGACTTAACGCTGGTTGCGAACAATGGTACGACAGTGCATTAAAATTAAGAGGGTTTAACGGAGGCATAGTTGTAGCTAAAAATGGCAATATTGTTTTTGAAGCATATAATGGCAATGCACATTTAAACCGTAAGGAACCCATCGATTCGCTGAGTTCTTTTCACATAGCATCTGTATCAAAAACATTTACAGCCATGGCTGTTTTAAAATTGTGGCAGGATGGCAAACTCAATATTGATGATGAATACAGTAAATACTTTCCTGCATTCAATTACCCGGGAGTTACTGTGCGCACTTTGTTAAACCACCGCAGCGGTTTACCTAATTATTTATATTTTATGGAGACGCTGGGATGGGACAAAAAAACACTGATAAAAAATGATGATGTTTTAAATTATTTAATTACCCGCAAGGCTGAACTTACCAATATTGCCACACCAAATACTCATTTTACTTATTGCAATACCAACTATGCCTTACTCGCTTTACTTGTTGAAAAAATAAGCGGCACCAATTTTCCCAATTACCTGCAGCAAACTTTTTTTTTACCACTGCAAATGAAACATACCTTTTTGTTTAACAGCCTGGATACTTCAAAGGTAAACCCGAGTTATGATTGGCGTGGCAGGCAGATTCCGTTGGGTTTTTTAGATGGCGTATATGGTGATAAAAATATTTATACCACACCAAGAGATTTATTAAAGTGGGACAGGGCATTGACCGGCGGAAAACTATTTACCAGGCAAACACTGGAGCAGGCCTATACACCCTACAGCAACGAAAAAGCAGGCGTAAAAAATTATGGCCTTGGTTGGAGAATGAATATTTTTCCCAACGGTAAAAAAACTATCTACCACAACGGATGGTGGCATGGCAGTAATGCCGCATTCTTACGCCTGTTACCAGATTCGGTCGCCATTATTGTAATAGGCAATAAATACAATAGCAATATTTATCATGCAAAGGAACTGGCCAATTTATTCGGCGACTACAATGGCAGGGGTGGTGAAGAAGATGAGAACGAGAATACAAAAGTAAAAGAGATTTTGCTGCCGATAAATGGCGTACCTGCAACCATTCAACAACCAGCTATATTAAATAAGAGTGCACGACTTCAGCCAAAATTGAAACACAGAAATAAAAGCCGGAGACACCGTTAAAAAATAGGCCCCGTCAGTGCTTAGAAATCTTGACGGGGTTTAAACAATTACAATCAAAAGTAAAGTGCTTGAAAACTGTACGCTACACGCTACTACCAAAAAACAGGTAGCATAAAATTATCGCGGTAATAACGCCCACCAAATCGGCCAGTAGCATAGATCCTATTGCATACCGGGTGTTCTTAATATTTACAGATCCAAAATAAACAGCCACCACATAAAAAGTGGTATCAGATGCGCCCTGGAAAATGCCTGACAATTTACTCGCAAACGAATCAGGGCCAAAGGTAGTCATCGTACTCACCATCATACCCCTTGCTGCGCCTCCACTTAACGGTCTAATCAATGCTGTCGGCAACCCATCTACAAAACGGGTATCGGCACCCATCATTGCAAAAAAGCTTTTCATGCCGCTAATTACCGCATCAAAAGTGCCGCTGGTACGCAACATACTTACTGCAACCAATATTCCCAATATATAAGGTATAATTCTTATGGCTGTATCAAATCCATTTTTAGCGCCATCTATAAAAGCCGCAAACAAATCTATTTTCTTATACAATCCACCCAATACAATCAGCAAAAAAACAAGTAAAATAATGCCGTTGCTCAGCTTGCTGGAAAACAACTGAATCCCCGCAGTATCCAGCCTTGTAACGTAATAAACCAGCAAAGCTATTACCGCGGAAATCCCCAGCACCCACGCCAATATCACCGGTTGAAATAAATTGATCTTTTGCCTGAATGATACAATGATCATGGCAGCCATAGTGCCGAAAAACGTTACGATCATACAGGGCAAAAAAACATCCGTAGGGTCAGATGCATGTTGTGCCGCCCGCACAGCTATTACACTTACCGGAATTAAATTTAACCCGGCCGCATGCAGGCATAAAAACATGATTTGCGAGTTAGAGGCAACGGCCTTATCCGGGTTCAATTCCTGCAGACTTTCCATGGCTTTTAAACCAAAAGGCGTAGCGGCATTGTCAAGGCCCAACAAATTGGCGGAAAAATTCATGATCATATGCCCCATGGAAGGATGTCCTTTGGGAATTTCGGGAAAAAGTTTGGAGAAAAACGGACCGGCAATGCGGGATAGAAGTCTGATTCCGCCGGCCTTTTCGGCGATGTTCATAAAGCCGATGAATAACGCCAGGATACCAACCAGTTTCAGGCAAATATCCACTGCCACCCAACAGGTTTCAATGATACCATCCAGTTTAAGCGGATTCAGTGGGTCGCTGGCTTTTCCGCTTACCATCCAGGCAAATAGCTGTGCATCGCCAAAGAAAAAACACTTAATGCCCGCTACAGTGATAGCGATAATGATAAACGCCGACCAAATTCTGCTCAATGCCATGGTGATAATGGATAATTAATAATTAATAATTTGCTGATAATGTTGATACAGGTTTTCCTTTTCATCAGTACTGTTTAGCGTGGCCACAAATTAGCGTTTTATCCCGAAACCCGAAATTTGATTGCAAACCTTACCTTTGCACCGCAAAAAAAGCTTTCAACAGCCGGCTCTATCAAACCATTTAAATAAAAACTATCATTTAACAACTATCAACTCGCAATAATATGGCTTTAAAAGCAGGCATCGTGGGGTTACCCAATGTAGGAAAATCAACTTTATTTAATGCAGTCAGCAACAGTGCCAAAGCACAGGCAAGTAATTACCGTTTTTGCACCATCGAGCCCAATACCGGCCTGGTAAATGTGCCAGACCCAAGGATGGATAAACTGGCAGAACTGGTACAACCGCAACGCACGGTACCTACGCAAATTGAAATTGTTGATATTGCGGGTCTTGTGCGTGGTGCCAGTAAAGGCGAAGGATTGGGCAATAAGTTTTTAGCCAATATCCGGGAAGTTGATGCAATCATTCATGTAATCCGTTGTTTTGAAGATGAAAATATTTTGAGAGATGAGGGCGCCATTAATCCGCTGAGCGATAAAGAAATTATTGAAACAGAATTGCAGTTGAAAGACCTGGATGGTGTAGAAAGAAAAATTGCCCGCACTGAAAAAATGCTCAAGACCGGCGATGCAAAACTTAAGCTGGAATATGATGTGTTGTTGCGCTGTAAGGAACATTTAAACAAGGGCAAGGGCATTATCTCTATGGGTTTAACCAAGGATGAAAAAGAAGCGATTGCTGAAAATTTCTTTTTGAGTGATAAGCCAGTGTTGTATGTAGCCAATGTAGATGAAGCCAGCATGCATACCGGCAATAAATTTTCGGATGCACTTGTAGCTGCTGCAAAAGCAGAAGGTTCCGAAGTAATTGTGATGACCAACGCCATTGAATCACAGATTGCTGAACTGGAAGATCCGGAAGATAAAGCGATGTTTATGGAAGAATATAAAATGACCGAACCTGCACTGGACAGGCTGATTCATTCTACTTATAAATTACTTAACCTCTCTACTTATTTTACCGCGGGCGTGCAGGAAGTAAGGGCATGGACCATACACCACGGCTGGAAAGCGCCGCAGGCTGCAAGCGTTATCCATACAGACTTTGAGAAGGGTTTTATTAAAGCCGAAGTCATTGCCTACGAAGATTTCATTACCTATAAATCTGAAGCCGCCTGCAGGGAAAACGGCAAATTAAGAATTGAAGGAAAGGAATACATTGTACATGATGGGGATGTAATGCATTTCAGATTTAATGTGTAACAGCTAAACTTATTAATATTAAAAAGGCCTCCTTAAAGGGGCCTTTCTTCATGTGTCATTTTTAATTTTCTTTCTGAACCAGCTGATGAGTGACATAAAAGGAATTAAAAGACATGCAGTAAGTATTGAAACAATAATCCAGTCTTCCAACATGTTTGGGCGAAACCTGGTAGTTCCATGAGACCCTGATAACCAAAGGACGTAAACAAATAGAGCTATAAAAAGGGCCAACACAGAGGTAAATATTTTCATGAAAAATTAGTGCGGGGTATATTAATTGATATGCTATAATGGAATGGCAAGTTTGCCCTATGACCCAAATAAAAAAGGACCCGAAATGGATCCCTTTTTATTTAATAATTTTTATTGAGGAAGTAATACCTGGTCAATTTTGTGTAACACACCATTGAGATAATTCTGGTCGCTGGTTCCAAAAGGCTCGGGGAGCAATGGCGAAGCGTTGATAATTAGGTTTGAAGCAGTGGCATTACCAACACCTTTCACTGTTGCTGAGCTTACAAATGGCACACCAAATACTGCCGTTAATCCAACCCCGGGATGTGCTGCTACGGCTCCATTCAACAGTGTTGGATAATAAGTGGTAGTGGTAGGGAAATTATTGGTATAGGCCCTGTTGCCAAGTAAATGATACACTACAATACCCTTTACAGTTTGTGCTGTTAACACGCCAAACAAAAGTGGATTTTGGAATACATCCGGTGTTGAAGCTATTGCCGTCGCCTGGCCAATTGCAATGGGTGGTGCATTGGTGGCTGCCATTGCCGCGGCATCAGCCTGGCTCATTCCCCCGCCCATATACGCTGCCGTTAACTGCTGTATTACCTGTGGTAATAAGGCCTGGTATATCGCCCCTATAAGCGTGGCTTTAAAGGCAGCGTCAGTTGGCGCAAATACGGTAAGGTTGGCCCCGATATTTAATAAAGCTGATTGCAGCGTACCAGGTGCAGCAGTACCACTATCGGCCCTGTTGATGGCTGCTTTTAAATAAGTTAAGGTTGTATCCGTGCTTATTCTATCCCACAAAAACCTTTGGGGCGGCGTAACTAAAAGGGCTGTATGATGTATCACGCCATTGGCTGCTGCCATATCTACCGCGGTTATTGGAATATTGTTTAACCATGCTCCGTTACGGGTAGTTGGGAACGTGGTGAGTCTTAGCAAAGCACTTACTGACGGTGCAGGGTTTAAAATGGTAGGGTATTGCAAATTGGGAAAAGTATTGCCAATGTTGGCAGACAGCAATGACTGTGAAGTGATGTTATAACTAACAATAGCAGCTGCGGTAGCCACAGGAATTTTGGTACTGATAAATCCTGAAAAAACAGCATCTGGAGCAGGTAGTGGCACTTGCCCGCCTGAAATGGCATTGATGAAAACCTTCATGGCATTATTGTCGGGTACAAACATGGTAAAGGTGGTAGCTTTATTGTTGATAGTAGCCACCAACCCTGCCCTTGAAATTAGCCGGTAATACAAACTATCCGTTGCAGTAGCAGCAATGGTTTCACCCAATGCTTTGCCAGATGGAGGCGTTACGGGTGTTTCTGTAAACTGCTCCACATCTTTGTTACAGGAAGCTAATATCAGCATGGCTGCTATCAACTGAAACAAACTATTTCTTAATATTTTGACGATGTATTTCATACAAAAAGTTTTATTTTATTACGTAGTAAGTTGGGATATTTATCAATAAACATTATAGCCGAAGCTTAAGTAATACAATCCTCCAATGCGGCTATTGCCAACTGCATTGTAATAGTATTGATTGAGTAAATTGTTAGCCCCTAACTTGATAATAGATTTTGTTGAAGGAAGTTTATAACTCACCTGCGCATCCACCGTTTGTACAGCAGGCAAATTGCCATTCGCTAAATCCCCCTGGAAATAAAACGCATCCTGCCAGCGGTAAGCAACTGCAAAACCCATCCGGTTGTTTTTACCAAAACCATTGTTGGCAAAAGTGGCATTCACTTTATATTTTGGTGAGTTGAAAGAAGCAATAAAATTAGTAGGTACATCTGTCAAATTATCTGAAGCAGCGTTTACACTCAGGGAATAATTGCGGCTCAATTTATAATCCAGCCCGATACCAAAACCATAGGTTTTTACTTTTGAGGTAGAATTGATTGGCACAGAATAAATCTGGCCGGTATCTGCATCCGCGTTAACTATAGCATGATTACTTTTCGACTGCACCACGGTTCTTCTTGCAAGGAAATTGGTATACTGACCATAATAGCCGTAGATATCCAGTAGTAATTTTGAGTCAGCAATCAGCCCCTTGTACCCAGCTTCAAAAGAAGAGATCGCTTCAGGTTTCAATGTGCTGAAATTTTGCTGAACTGGTTTTCCTGCTTTCAAAGAATCCCTGTCATAAGCCGGGTTGGTATCAAAGTGATAAATATTTCTAAAGGCTTCGTTGCCCCCAATTAATTTGTACGATACCAGGTCTAGATTAATCCATTGCATTTGAGTAGAAGGAAAACGGTAAGCTGTTTGGTAACTCAACCTGAAATTGCTGTTTTCGCCTGCTTTAATCACAGCAGTAATTCTTGGTGTAAAGCGACCCTTAAAGTTTTGGTTTTTATCATACCTGGCAGATGCGGTTAATTTTATGCCATTGGTAATAGCTCTTGCTGCTTGTATAAATGCACCGGATTCGTTGATGCCGATTGTTCCTGCTGTATCGGCAAATAAAGTTCCCTGCGAATTCAATACATATCTTTTGTAATTGGCGCCTACAATAATATCAGCCACTGATTTTGTTACTGACGATAAATTGTAACTGCCTTCCAAACCATATAAGTCAGTTCTGTCAAGCAATGCACCGCCTTGTGGTACCGGAATTTTACGCACCCTGTTGTAGATATCATTGAATTGCTGGCTGCCTACTGCAGGTCTTCCAACATCAGCTGTTGCTCTTGCAGCGGTATGTGCATCAGCATCGGTTGCACCCGCTAATTTAGCAGCCAAAAAAGTTTGCCCGTATTGTGCATACCATCCTGTAGAGCCGCCACTTTGCTTCCATGCTTCATTAAAATTTTGTGTGGTAGCTGCCAGGTTATACGATTCACCGGCATTTTCCTGCGTAGTGTATCCTCTTAACATCCAGTTTTTATTGTTCACTTCCAGCTTGTACTGCCCCATTTTAAAATCCTTGATAGAATACCTGGAAGCGCCTGTATAAATGGTATTTCCTGTACCCCAGTAAGCTGCAAAAATGGCTTCTGTTGCCGGACTCAATTTGTAATGAAAAGAAGCGCCCAACTTGAAGTTGACGGTATTAGGATCAACAATTTGTTGCTCTGAATAACCAGTGCGGGACACATTGATTGGTTTCGACATCAATGTATTAATAAAGGGTGCCAGGAAAGGTGCTTGTCCGGCAACACCACTCAATACCTGCCTGATATCGGCGGTAGTCTCGTCGCCATAGGTGTTTACCCCATCATAGTTGGGGTCTGTAGCTCTTGTACCAGCTTTCAAATTTCCGGCAGACCGGTCATAATCCCTGTAATCGGTGCCGATCCAGTCCTGCGCCTGAATCAATTCTGTTGTTACTTTAAAAGCAAATTTATCAGATACTTTAACGCCCCACCTTAACGCCCAGTTATGATAAGGCGACGGGGAACGTTCACTGCCATCGGTATGCATAAGGCCTTCTTTAATGGTAAAAGACAAGCCCTGGTATTTAAAAGGATTTTTACTTGTCATCAACATAGTACCATTCATACCTCCTGAACCGTATAAGGCTGAAGATGCACCTGGTAACAATTCAATGTTATCAACGTCCAGTTCGTTCAAACCAATGATGGCACCTACAGAAAAGTTAAGGCCTGGTGCCTGGTTGTCCATTCCGTCTACCAACTGGTTAAATCTTACATTCCCACTGCCACCAAAGCCACGGGTGGTAGGTGTTTTAAAAGTGAGGGAAGAAGTAGTTACGTCTACCCCTTTCAATGTACTTACCACATCGTAAAAATTGGCAGCGGGAGCATTGCGTATGTTAGCGGCACTTAACCTTTCGATAGAGACAGGAGATTCCAATATTTTTTGAGGAACTCTTGAAGCGGAAACTACCACTTCCTGCCCAAGTGAATTGGCTGGTTCCAGCTTGATGGTAATAGTTTGGGCCGTGCTGGCAACTTCAATTTCTGTAAGTGCATATCCCACAGAGGAAACTACCAGCGTGACCGGCAATTGTTGGTTTATAGTAATTTTAAAATTGCCTTTATCATCAGAAAAAGTACCTGCATCCGAACCTTTTACCAAAACGGATACAGCAGAAAGACTTTCATTATTTACGCGGTTAACAATTACTCCGGTGATGGTATTGGTTTGGGCCAGGGCAGGTATGGTAACAAGCATGGTTAGCACCATAGCGCTGATATAGGTTACACATTTTTTCATATAGCAATGTTTAGTTAGTAAATATCGGGCAAAATAAGCATTGTTGTGTTGGTGTTGAAATTTTATTTGGCACCTAATGTTGAAATTTTATTTGAGGGTAAATTGGGTGATTAGGCGAGTTGCCTGTAATTTAGCCGAATGGCAACATTTAATTTTCCCGGGCAAACAAATTTCTATAGTGGAAAGGTGAGGGACGTTTATACAATTGGAGATACATGGCTGGTAATGATAGCCAGTAACAGGATATCTGCGTTTGATGTAATACTTCCAAAACCCATTCCGTATAAAGGACAGGTATTAAACCAAATAGCTGCTTACATGTTGAAAGCAACGGCTGATATTTGTCCCAACTGGCTCGTATCTACCCCCGCACCAAATTGCGCTATTGGCAAAAAATGTGTTCCGTTTAAAGTAGAGATGGTGATACGTGGAAACCTTACAGGGCACGCCTGGCGTACCTATAGCAGTGGTAATCGCCTTTTGTGTGGTGTAACGATGCCTGAAGGAATGAGAGAAAATGATTTTTTTCCTGACCCCATTATCACTCCGTCAACCAAAGCTGATGTGGGCCATGATGAAGATATCAGCCGGGAAGACATCATTAAAAAAGGCATCGCTTCTGAGGCCGATTATTCGGTAATGGAAAAATACACCCGGGCACTTTTTGAAAGGGGTAAACAGCTGGCTGCCAAACAGGGATTGATATTGGTAGATACCAAATACGAGTTTGGTAAAATTGGCAATGAAATTTATTTGATGGACGAAATACATACCCCCGACAGCAGCCGCTATTTTTATGCGGACGGATATGAAGAAAGACAATCAAATGGCGAACGGCAGCAACAATTAAGTAAAGAATTTGTGAGGGAGTGGCTGATTGAAAATAATTTTATGGGCAAGGCTGGCCAGGTGGTTCCTGAGATGACGGACGAATGGATTACCACCATCAGCAACCGTTATATTGAATTATATGAAAAAGTGATTGGCGAAAAATTTGCTCCGGAAATATTGAACGATGAAGCTACTTTTAACCGGATTAATGCGGCTTTGCGGGAAATAACAACTTAAAAAATACATCAACAATTCCTTCCATTTTTAAAACAGATATCATGCGCTTTGCTATATTATTGCTGAGTATTTTTATTAGTACAATTGTGGTGGCTCAAAAAAAACCTTACCTGCTCGTGGGTACTTACACCTCAGGTAAATCAGAAGGTATCTACGTATATTCATTCAACGAAAAAAATGCAACAGCTGATTTAGTCAGCACCGCTAAAATAAAAAACCCTTCTTACCTCGCTGTTTCGGCAGATAAAAAAACAGTGTACTCCGTGGTTGAAACGGCTGATACAACTGATGGCGTTGCAGGTGGCGGCGTTACTGCTTTTTCATTTGCTGATGGCAAACTGACAGCGATGAGTACACAATTATCAGGCGGTACAAATCCCTGCTATGTGTCAGTCACCAAATCAGGTAAATGGGTTTTTGCGGGCAATTATTCCAGCGGTACTTTGTCTGTGTTTCCGGTGGCAACGGGTGGTGATATTAAGGCAGCCAGCCAGGTTATTGCGCACACCGGAACAGGCCCCAACAAAGACAGGCAGGAAGGCCCGCATGTACATTCCACCGTTCTATCGCCCGATAATAATTATTTGTTTGTGCCTAACCTGGGCATAGATAAAGTAATGATTTATCGTTTAAATAACAGCACGGGGAAACTTTCACCTGCACCCGTTCCCTTTGTAAAAACTGCTCCGGGCAGTGGTCCAAGACATTTTGATTTTGCACCCAATAAACACTATGCCTACCTGATGGAAGAGATGGCAGGCAATGTGGTTGCTTACGCTTATAAAAATGGCACGTTAAAACAAATACAAAGCATTAGCAGCATTCCCGCCAATTTTAAAGGGGATGTGGGCGCCGCTGATATTCACGTATCTCCTGACGGGAAATTTTTGTATTGCAGTAACCGCGGCGATGGAAATACCATTACGATTTTTTCCATCAATCAAAATACTGGCAAACTGGTGTTGGTTGGTCACCAGTCAACTTTAGGCAAAACACCCCGCAATTTTAATTTTGATCCTTCTGGTAATTTTTTATTGGCAGCCAACCAGGCCAGCGACGAGATTGTTATTTTTAAGATCGATAAAAAAACAGGCTTACTAACCGACACGGGTAAACGCATTGAAGTACCCAACCCGGTTTGTGTTAAGTGGATTTATTAGAAGCCTCCCTGCCCTCCAAAGGAGGGTTCTGAGAAGTTTTTCATTTGAAGTTCATTGTATTTTTGATGAATTTTAACATGCTTAATTGGGCGATTTGCAAAATCATTTTCTTTTCATTTCATCCAGCCTGGGCCTTAATCGTTGTTTGCTTTTATTGAAAATCATTGTTCCTTTTTCAATGCCTTTCCGCATTTCCTTTTGCATTTCCAGCGGCAGGTTGTACACAGCCTGACAGGCTTCACCGCAACAGCCATCGAATTTTTCTGCACAGGCAGTACATTGTATAAACAGCAAATGGCAGGCTTCATTTTTACAATTGGTATGGGTATCTGCAGGCGCCCCACACTGGTGACAACGGGCAATGATATCGGGCGTAATGCGCTCCCCCAGCCTGTCATCAAACACAAAGTTTTTACCTATGAATTTACTGTCTAAATTATTTTCCTTTGCTTGTTTGGCATAATTGATAATGCCACCTTCCAGGTGAAACACATTGTTAAAACCATTGTGCAACATATAAGCGCTGGCCTTTTCGCAACGAATGCCACCCGTACAATACATGATGATATTCTTCTCTTTTTTATCCTGCATCAATTCCACCGCCATCGGTAACTGTTCACGAAAAGTATCACTGGGTATTTCAATGGCATTTTCAAAATGGCCTACCTCATACTCATAGTGATTGCGCATATCAATCACCACCGTATCGTCGTCCTGTAACAAATCATTCATCTGCATGGCATTTACATAACGGCCTTTATTTTCCATGCTAAATGCAGGATCGGTAATGCCGTCCGCTACAATTTTTTGGCGTACTTTAATTTTCAATACCCAGAAAGATTTGCCATCATCATCTACCGCAATATTCAACCGCAGTCCATTCAGCGGTGCAATAGAATAGAGATAATCTCTAAAGGCTTCTACGTTGTCAAACGGTACACTTACCTGCGCATTAATACCTTCTGCAGCGATATAAATGCGACCAAATACTTTTAAGGCATTGAGGTGAATATACAATTCATCCCTGAACGTCTGGGGATTGTCAATTGTAAAATATTGGTAGAAAGAGATGGTTGTACGCGGTGTAGTTTCCTGGTACAACAGTTTTTTGAGTTCCTCCTGGGAAACCCGGTTGTGTAATACTGCCATAAGTTTTTATTTGATCCCGATTTTTTCGGGAAACCTTTTTTACAGCCTGATTTTGGTACCGACTGTGGTGTAAGATTGGATGCTTGCAGGGCAAACCAAATTGAGGCGCAAAGATAAATTAAATGAGGCTATATGTAATCGGTGCTTAAATATTTTAAAATCCGTTCGTTTTATCTGTATTGACTACCTTGTTAATAGTGCCGCCAAGCAAACCACCAAAACCTATGCTGATGGCGCTTGTCCGTCTTCTGCCACCATTTTCAAAGGCAGTAATAAAATCTACCCGAAATATTTTCAAAATATTTTCAAGGCCTATAAATAACTCTACATGATTGCTGAGCTGGTTGATGTAAAACGTATTGGTGCCGGCTACCAGGTTCCAGTTTAACTGGTTAAAACCGGTAATTTTATTGGTGAGCAATCCGTTGAAATGATGTTCCAAATGCGCCATTCCATAAAATTTAGCCGTAGTACTGTTGGCATAGTAAGAGGATAGCTGAAAGCTGTTCAAGTACTCTGCTGCCAAAGTACTTCGGTTACCATTAAAATGCTGGTAGTCCTGTATGTAAACTGTTTTGTTATTTAAAAAACCGCCTACACCTACATTGTATTTCAGCAAACCCCAAAGCTTAAAATTATTATCGTTGGCAACATTGAATTTCCATTTGTCAAAGTTTACATCACTGCCCAAAATACCATTCAATCCCCTGGTGTAATTCAATGTAAAGGTGGGATACTTTGACCCGATTGCTACTTTGCGATAAGGAAATTGTATGTACTGCTGACCGGGTTTAAAACTGATATCGGCACTCACTATTACTGCCTGGTACCGGTTAAACTGGCTGGCAATTTTTTCGTATGGATAATTGGGTGTTATATCAACACTATCGCTTTTAAACACGGTAAATTTAGTGGTATTGTTTAACGGCACCCGGTCTTCATACAATGCCTTTACATTAAAGCGTAGCCCGTTTTCAAAACGTTGGGTAAAACCGGCAGCCGCAAAATAGTTTTCGTATGTCTTCATAAAATTGTCGCCGTACAACAAAGTACTAATACTGTTTACCAATGGCGTAATCGGGCTTTCTTTGTTAAACTGGCTTACCCTTTTGCCGCCTGAAAAAGCCCACTCAGTCCGCCTGATTTTTTTATCCATATCTGTTTCCCTTTCACGCAGTGTCACATCCGCCCAGGCATTCAGGTGTGTATTGTTAAATCCATATCTAACGGTTGGCATTACCGTAATTCGTCTTGCAGGGGTAATATTTTTTTCATAGAAAGCCGATGCATTCAGCACCAAACCTTCCGCAGTATTATATTCCAGCGTTTTTAACAATGGGTTTATACCCCAGTTAAACCTGTTGGTTGTACCGTAATGCGTGCGGTTAATGCCGCTCCAGAAAACTTCCAGCGGTTTTAATTTACCCTGCTTTTTCTTTAAAGAATCAATGGCTGTTTTTGTAAGGGCCGAATCCCTTTGGCGTTCAAACGCACTGTCTTTTACAAGATAATCCCTCACTTCTTCTTTTTCCAGGGGCACCGGGCGAATGCTGTCCCAGTATGCAACCGGCTTTTTATTTACATTGGTGTCGTACTTAATAATTACGCGGTCAAAATAATTTTTGGTAAAATTGGGCGCCACATTATAACCGGAATAAACGTTTAAAAAATTACCCACCGCGTCAATTCCCAATTTATTAAAATTAAAATGCAGCAACTGGTTTTTTACCCGCCATATATCATCCGTTACCGGCACATGAAATTGGGTGATCTGCAGTGTATCAATGATTTCGAGTTGCGATTTTTTTGTAAGTGTCAAATCAAAACTGTGTATACGCCAGTCGTTTTCTGTAATGTTGATAATACCAGAAAAAAGCGGCTCGTAATCCCTGCGGGGTATGATACGGATGCTGTTAATTTCTTTGCCATTTTCCCAAAAGCTACCCAAAAATTTAAATTTATAAAAACTGATGGCCTTATCGGAAATGGGCGAAATAAACCCCCTTGGATTTAATTGTTCTGCAAAAAGAGTCACCGTATTTTGGTATAAACTAATAAAGGTTGGGAAGCTAAAACCGAAGCCACTACTCCCACTCACCCTGCTGCTGATGACCTGCATTTTGAATTTATCCGGTTGTTGTATAGCTACTTTTCCCACAGATTCTGACAGGTAAAGAATGCCCATACCAAGTGTATCCAGCATCATTTCCTGGCGGTCTGCGTCGGGTATTTTTTTACCGAATATTTTCGTGGGAAGGTGCCTGAGCTTTATCATGTCTTTGGCATACAGATCGCAGGAAAACTCGCTAACCTGTGTAAAGTAAAATGGCCTTTTTTTGATGGCTTCGCGGATGATCTGGTAGGCCGGATCTTCTCCGTTGCTTTTTACCACTACCTCTTTCATTACCAGTTTTTGTTCGGCCAAAATAAAAATCACTTCTTCGTCATGGGTAGTAATAGTAACCACTTTTTCCTGCGTGGCATAACCAATGTGTTGGCAAATGATGGTGTACGTACCGGGTGCCACATTAAAGGCAAACTTCGCCCTGTTGTTAGCGCTGGCGCCGGTTGTTGTGCCTTTGATGGTGATGGAAGAATAAGGCAGCAGATCGCCTTTTGCATTGAATACGGTGCCATACATTTTTTGCGCTGATGTTTTAATGGCAATCAATAGGGCAAGAAGCAAAAGATATTTCCTCATGGTTAAATATAAATAGCTGCGAATTTAACAGGGATTATGTTATGAAGCTGTAAAAGCGGAGAAAAAATTAAGCGAATGGAGGTTACAATTTGCTATATAACATGGCATTAAAGCCATTGTTTTGTGACCGGATTAATGTAGGATGACCACTAAACTCAATAAATCGAAACGACTACCACAAAGCTAAAAAGGTACAAGAGGGCGATGCAAGACTTTACCACATAGCTTCTTAGTCCGGACAAAAAAATTAATGTCGTCTTAAATAACTACCGGACAAAGCTGCGAAACCTGCAACCAGTGCGCCAATGAGGGCGGTGATGCCAATGAGCATAAAGGGGCTGTCTGTTTTAAACATGAGCATGCTTACTTTGTGTGCCAGTAAATGATTGTTATTGCTACTAATGTACCAGGATAAAGAACCCCATAATAACAGGATGGAAATGAAGCCGGTTAAAAAAGATTTACCGGGGTGTTGGGGTATTAACGCTGCAACTAGAAATGCCACGAATGCAATACTCCACCAGGGCAGGTACAGGCAAGCCGCTACGCTTAACAATGCAATCAGAATTAAAGAGGTTACAAATTTCATACACGAATTTAAAAATTTGAAAATTGAAGAACACTTTCGATTTTAGGAGTCAATAATAAACCTGATTATTTGCAAGTTGGCTAATTGCTAAAACTCATTGTCCATTTTATTCTGCTGTCTTTTTCTTCGCCAGTCTTCATCATCCACAACGGGTAATATTTGCCGGCTACCCACTGATCAACAAAATTATCATAGAACTTGCTGCCGGGGTTACCGCTTTGTCCGCCCGGATATACGCCCCAGGCTTCGGTTTTATCAGTAAGGCTCACAATCATCCGCCAGCTGGGACCATGATCTGATTTGGTTGCATTGATGCAATGTGATCCGCCACCGACAGGTAAGTTTAACCGGCTAAAAGGTTCCAGTTTTGCCAAATGACTTATCCTTGTTGCCTTAAATGCCGCCCATGTTAAACGGGAGTTGCTTTCTTCTGTTTTTAGTTGCTTTGTCGCGGCTATAAAGGCGGCTGTTGCATCATCTGCCAATGTTTCTTTTGTCGCAGTTTCAATATTATCCAAAAATTTATAAGTGCTGTCTCTTAATATACCGTCCAGCAGGCTGCTCTCAAAAGGATGTGAGATTATTTGAGGCGCCTTTTTAAATTCATCCCCCAGCACTACGCTATCGAAGCAAGTCCAGAGTATCGAAAATATGGTTGGGCCCGTTGCAGCAGGTTCATTGTTCAAGTCCCAGTTTTTAAGCATAGACAAATATTTTTTGCCACGCTCATCCAATTTAGCTTCATCAATGTTCTTTAAAAATAATGGTCTTGCCATTTCGGCAAATACATCGTAGTTACTGGTTTGCATGGCCATCATATCCTGTGGTGTAATGGCACTCATGGCGGTTAATTTTCTATTGATAATTAAACCACGGTATGGCGGATAATTA
This sequence comes from Chitinophagales bacterium, assembly GCA_038210625.1. Lineage (GTDB taxonomy): Bacteria > Bacteroidota > Bacteroidia > Chitinophagales > Chitinophagaceae > Ferruginibacter. The sequence goes on from JBBQWL010000013.1 coordinate 32,251, forward strand.
CGTCCCAAATAATATGGATAAGTTGAGTCGGCAGGCTTTTGATTGGCACTGCTTACAAAGCCCCTTTCGGGATTGTATTGAAATGGATTTTCATCCTGCGGTATCATGCCCTGCCACATATAACTACTGTCGGTACCGGGCATTATAAAATCGCCCTGCCCTTTCCATTTGGCCGGCCACTCGCCCTGTGTGCGCATGGCGATATCACCATTCTTAGCAGCGAAGGCAAAGTTTTGCCCGGGCGTATGCATATTGGCGATAGCGGCAAGGTAATCCGCATAATTTTTTGCATGGTTCAGCATATTGAAGGCCAGCAATTCTTTACTGGGATCATGCGCTTTCCATCGTACCGCATAATATTTATTACCGGTAATTCTGCTGCCACTAAAAGTTTTATCATACATCACCGGGCCAAAAACAGTGTAGGCTACTTTATCAATGTAATCCGGCTGGTCTTTTATTTTAATGGTTTCTATGCGGAACTCCGTTTTTTTCCAGGCACTGTCAAACCAATATTCGTTGCGGCTTTGATCTTTAAATTTTATCTCGTAATAATCTCTCACATCGCGGCCGCCATTGGTAACGCCCCAGGCAACATGATCATTAAAGCCAATGATTACGCTGGGTGCTCCGGGAAAGGTAGCACCATATACATTAAAGTTGGGTGTGCTTAGCTGCATCTCGAACCAAAGCGATGGCAGGTTTAAACCAAGGTGGGGATCGTTGCACAAAATGGGTGCACCGCTTTTTGTTTTGCTACCCGCTGCTACCCAATTATTACTTCCATTTTCGGGGTCGGGCTTTTCTTCCTGCATTACCAACAAATCTTTGTTGGCGAGGTAAACAGAATCTGCGGTGGCAGGCGCTTTCACCACTACTTTGGGCGCTGTGTATATTGTTCCTTTGGGGATGATGGGATCCAGAGAATCTTGTTTTGATGGATACAATAAATCAAAGTCTGCCGGGCTGAAATAAGTTTTTGCATTCGTCATTTCAATATCATCATCGTGTGCCGCCAAATCGTACGACATATATTTTAAAAACAAGGCTGTTTTTAAATTGGTCCAGGGTTCGGGCTGATAGCCGATTAATTTATATTCTACAGGTAACTTTGCTTCTGTAATGCTGCTGATGTAAGCGTTTACACCGGCCGTATAAGCATCACAGGAAGCCTTGGTTGTTGGATCTGCTTCCATTTCTTTTAATGAAATTTCCGCGGCATATACCATGCCCAACCGCCTGAACTCACGGTCATGCGTAAGCGCTTTTTCGCCGATGATCTCGCTGGCCCTTCCGGCTGCGGCATGCGTTTGTAACTCCATTTGCCACAGCCTGAATTTAGCGTGCAGGTAGCCCTGTACAAAATAAGCGTCGTTTTCCTGGTCGGCAAAAACGTGCGGCACCAGCCTTTCATCAAGGTACACATTTACTTTACCTTTTAGCTGTGGAAAGTTAAATACTTCATTGAAACCTGCATCGGTGTTTTCAGCATTCTGCCAAATACCATGTTGGGGACTCAACAGTTTACCAAGTGGTGCGGGCAATAGCAATTTTGAATTGAAGGTAATTACCAGGCCGGTGGTTACAGCTGCGGAAAGAATGCATGGCAAGAGTTTCATAAAAAAATTTGTATCCGTAAAATAAGTAAATCCATCTTTAACAAACTAATTTCAATTATTTATTTTTGTACGATGGAGACTGACAATATAGATGTTAAAAATATCCTTGGCTTACAATTACCTACAGACCCCCGCTGGATTGACCTTGCTGAAATGCAACTGGAAGAAATATTGACTGATCATGCGTACTGCGAGCAAAAGGCCGCCACCACTTGTATTACACTCATTCAACGATATAGTGATAAAGAAAAATTAGTTACCAGTTTAAGCCCGATTGTTACAGAAGAATGGGGACATTTTCGCCTGGTATTAGCCGAATTGCATAAAAGAAAATTACAGTTGGGCAAGCAACGAAAAGATGTGTATGTAAATAAATTAATTGAGTTTCAGCAAAAAGGTGGTAGTCCGGATGAAAGGATGCTGGACCATCTACTAACAATGGCATTAATAGAAGCCCGCAGCTGTGAACGTTTTAAAAGACTCAGCGAAGGGTTAAATGATGCGTACATGAGAAGATTTTACCGGCGCTTTATGGAAAGCGAAGCCGGCCACTATACCCTGTTTATTGAACTGGCAGACACCTATTGCAAAAAAGAAAAAGTGCGCAACCGATGGAAACAATGGCTGGCATATGAAAAGGGCGTGATGGATGAAATGGAAGTGCGGGGGGATAGGATACATTAAAAGCCCCCTATATCCCCCAGGGGGGACTTTTTGCAGTACAATGGTTGGGGTTTATTGCATATTTTAGAAGTTATCCCTGCTGCATTGGAAGATTGTAAAAGGCGATAGCACTCTTATTTTCCCTGTGCCTTTCACTATCCAATTCAGCCAAAACCTATCCGCATTACCTGTTTTCATCCGCTACATCCGCGTATCTATCTCTCTATCTATATCTCCCTTTGCAAAATAATGCCGCTCTGCTTCAAAATTAATGTGGGGATGTTGACTGCTAAGCTGGTTGACTTTTTCCAGGTTTGTTTGCAGAAATTTTTTGTGTTGTTGCGATGTTGGGTTAAAGGGCTTGTGACTTTTAGCTGCATTGATGACATTGATTTCGGCCATCAATTTCCTTGTTGGTTCATCAATGCAGGCATCTACAAATTTCTCCCAAATATAATTCGTAGCCGCATAATTTGGATGCACCATGTCTTCTGCATAAAAGCGGTAATCCCTTAAATCATCTATCACCAATTCATACGCAGGAAAATAAAAGCAGTCTGGTTCCTTTTCAACCAATACGTGTACTGCCTGTATTAGTGTGGCTTTGCTGCGGTTATTCTCAACAAAACCATCCCTTAAATGCCGTACCGGGCTGATGGTGAAAATTATTTTTATGGATGGATTAGCAATTTTTAATTCGGTAAGCATTTGCTCCAAAGCAAAGGTGACATCCTCTACGCTCAATAATTTTTTGTTGAATTTATCAGTAGGTACTTTGTGGCAGTTGGCTACCACGCTATCTTGTACACCTGCGCTGCTGCCCGTTACAAGCGTGTATACAAATGCAGAGCCTAAGGTTAACAATAACCAGTCTGCGTTTTTTAAAAACCCATGTGCTCTTTGTTTCGATTCATTAATGCCTTGTAAACATTGCTCCTTGTCTGGATGCGAAAAACGGCTGTGATGCTCCCAACTGTTCCAGCTCTCGTTTTGATAAAACAACTCATCAGCCGTGTATTGCTTATTCTGAAGATAAGCACTGATGGATTTGGTAATACTTATGGGATTGAATAAAATACCATTCGGATTTTCGAGCACTTCAAATTTGTGTTGCTTTAATTTGGCGCCCATGTTTTCTGTAAAGCAGGAACCGATCAGCATCAATTTTTGTTGATGATGTATAGTTGTTGCAAATGGTTTGGGTGTAAATGCCAGGTGAAAATTCATGGGGTAAAATTACAGGATTGTTTTAATGGATGGAACGCTGATGACACTGATTTAGCGGATGGAAACGGATAAATTAAAATGGATTAAAATACAAATGCATTAACTGATTTATCAATTTAATTATTTGAAAAATTCTAGCATTTGAAGAATTATTTATTTTGTTGCAGTGTTATACAAATATTTCATCGGCTATACCAATGCATTCCGATAAAGCCTGTTCATTTAAATTATTCAGCAAATTCAATTCGTTGAAATAGGGAATCATCAGGTTAGTATCCATATTACCTACCAAATCATCTCCGGCCATGGGGCATCCTCCGATGCCTTTTAATGCGCCATCAAAACGGCGGCAACCTGCCTGCACAGCAGCATCCAGCTTAGCTTTCCAATTGAGCGATGTAGCATGGAGGTGCACACCGATGGTAGTATCCGGGTATGCAGTTATTACCGTTTTTAATATGGAGCCAACCTGCTGGGATGTAGCAATGCCAATGGTGTCTGCTATGGATATAATGCCAACTTCCATTGCGGTTATAGTCTCTATCCATTTCAACACAATGCTTTCATCATAGGCATCGCCATATAAATTACCGAAGCCCATAGAAATATAAATAACGAGTTTTTTTTGATTTTTAATACAGAGGTTTTGTATGTCTTCTACAGTTTTCAGCGATTGCTCCATACTGCTATTGGTATTGCGTTGCTGAAACGTAGGCGATATGGAAAATGGAAATCCCAGGTAACTGATTGTATCGTGTATTACGGCTTCCTGTGCACCACGAATATTCGCCACAATGGCAAGCAGCTTTGTTCTTGACCCGTTAATGTTAAGTCGGTGGATTACCTGCTCCGTATCAGCCATTTGGGGTATGGCTTTGTGCGAAACAAAACTGCCAAAATCAATTGTGTCAAACCCTACTTTTAATAAGGCGTTTAGGTATTGTATTTTCTTTTCAGTTGGTATAAAATGAGGCCAGCCTTGCATGGCATCCCTGGGGCATTCAATTAATTGTATTGCAGGTAAAGCATTGTTCATCGCCACAATTTAAAAAAAGAGCAGCATATTGTAGTATGCTGCTCTTACAAATTAATTCAAAAAAATATTACTGTGCTTCTTTTATTTTTTTATCGTAGGCTGCAGATTTTGCCACATCTTTTTTAACATCGTAAATATTTTTCAATATTACCAATGCCTGCTTGTAATTCACTTTTTCGCCGGGCTTAGGTTTGGCATTTTCAGCATAGAGATTTACTACATTTTCAGCATAAGGAATGGCATCATTCATTTGTTTCGTGGCATTGGCTTCCTTATCTTTCTTTGTCTTAAGATCTGCAGGTTTAGGCCCCTTTATTTTCCTGGCTTCTTCAGAGATATCAATAGAATTGTTGTAAAGAAAGTTAGCCATTAAAAAATTAGCTTCAGGCGTTGATTTTATCGCAATGGCTTTCTTTAAAATTTCAGGTAATTTTTCTTTGTATACATCGGCATTGGCATTTTTCATTTCATCTGAATATATGTACCTGTACAGTTCAACGCTGTAGTTAAAAGACAAGATATAGTTATCAGGATACTTAGCCAGCAATGCATCATACTTATCAAAAATCTGTGGCTTTTCTACACCATCAGTAGCCTGTTCAATTTCGAGGGCTGTCCAGTATTCTGCATTTTTCGGGTATAACTTTTTACCCTTATCGATGATGTCTGTAAATGCAGCAATATCTTTTTTTCCCTTATAATAATCAGCAAGGTATTGGTAAGCATCTACGTACTGCGTATCAGCAATATTTGCATCTACCAGTTTTTTATAAAAAATAGCCGCGTCATCTTTTTTCTTGGCGTCGTTTGCAGCTATTGCCGTGTACAGCGTTAACATCGTATCAATGCCATTGAATTTATATTTATTGGCTCCTTCCAGGCCCTTTGAATAAATAAAATCGTGTACCTCGATTGCTTTTTTAAAATTTTCAAAAGCAACATCGTAATTTTTTTGCGTGTATGCTTTTACACCCAGGTCGGATGAAAATCCTGCATACAAATCAAATAATATGGAGTTGCTTTCATCTTTAGAAAGAGTTCCTTTAGGATCAAGTTGAAAATATTTCTGTAATGCGGTAAACGCCTCCGTTTTCATAGCGCTGGCGTCTGTAATACTCATTGCAGAATCTTTAGAGGTTAAATCATACGCAAAGCCTTTATAATACCAGCCATCCGGCTTTTGTGCATTTTTTTCTACTGCAAGATATTTATCTACTGCTTCTTTTGCTGGTTTGGTCTGGCGCAGCAAAACATATTTTTTAACATCGTCAAGGCTTTGGGCAAAAGCAACGTTAACCAATAGTATTGTGACTGCGAAAAAGGAAAGTTTCTTCATTTCAAATTTTATTTTAGGCGTTAAAGGTATTAGTTTGTTGTTAAATAGGTTAAAAAGATCATGGAAAATTCATAAACCATGCCATAATTGGAGTGGCTTTTAGAAATTATTGTCAAAATTGCTTCCCAATATGCGAGAATGTTTTTACCTACGCTTATCGATATGGGGCAAACCAGTTTGTTGTTTAAGGCCGGTTGCGCCAGGACCGCCCGGAAATATAGCTGTCATAAGCAATTTTTTCGTGTATGCGTTCGGACGGGCATGGCAGCGGCACCCGGCTCAGCGCCGTAAAAACTTTGGCTTTGAGAGCTATAATAAAGGCCGGAGCGGAGTAGCGCAGACAGCCAGCCCAGGCGCCCGAAGGAACCACTGCGTTAACAACATCGTTCCCTTTAACATAAAAACATTGTCATTACATTTGCTTAAATAAAACAACAAACAAGTATTGATTTCTCCTAATACCATACAACAAATACTCAGTAGGATTGATATTATTGAAATAGTGGGCACTTTTGTAAAACTCAAAAAAAGAGGCACCAACTACCTCGGCCTGTGTCCTTTTCACAACGAAAAATCGCCTTCGTTTACCGTATCGCCGGCAAAAGAAATTTACAAATGTTTTGGTTGTGGCCGAAGTGGCAACAGCATTGGCTTTTTAATGGAGCATGAAAAGTACACATATGTAGAAGCCCTTCGCTGGCTGGCACAACGGTACAATGTGGAAATTGAAGAAACAGAAGTTTCGCCCGAACAAAAATTACAACAGCAGAGTGCGGAGAGCTTATTTATCATCAACAATTTTGCCCAGCAGTTTTTTACCAATCATTTACTAAATACCGAAGAGGGCCAGGACATTGGACTGAGTTATTTAAAACAACGTGGTTTCAGGGAAGAGATTATTAAAAAGTTTCAACTGGGTTTTAACCCCGAAGCAAGGGATAGTTTTGCCAAAGCTGCCATACAGGCGCAATACAATGTAGAACTGCTACAAAAAAGCGGGTTGGTGGCCGTGAGAGATGAGCGGCCAGTGGACAATTACCGTGGCCGGATTATTTTTCCGATACACAACCAAAGCGGCAAAGTAGTTGGGTTTGGGGCCAGAATTTTAAAAACAAATGACAAGGCTCCGAAATATATCAACACGCCGGAAAACGAAATTTATGTAAAAAGTAAAATTTTATACGGTAGCTATTTTGCCCGTATGGCGATTGATAAAGCAGATGAATGTTTGCTGGTAGAAGGCTATACAGATGTGGTGAGTCTGCACCAGGCCGGCATTGAAAACGTAGTAGCCAGCGGTGGTACGTCGCTTACACCAGATCAGTTGCGGCTGGTAAAAAAATACACCAACAACCTTACAATTATTTATGATGGCGATAGTGCCGGTATAAAAGCGGCCCTGCGGGGAATGGATCTTGCACTGGAAGAAAGCCTGAATGTAAAACTGGTATTGATACCGGATAAGGAAGACCCGGACAGTTATGTAAATAAAGTAGGCGCTGCCGATTTTAAAGAGTTTATTGCTGCCAATAAAAAAGACTTTATCCTGTTTCAGCTGGAAGTGTCTTTAAAAGATGCAGGTACAGATTCTGCCAAAAAATCGGCCGTGGTAAACCAGGTGGCAGAAACCATTTCGAAAATAAATAAGGCAGAAGATTTTACGCGTCAGCAGGATTATATTAAGCAAAGTGCTGAGTTATTAAAGATTGAAGAAGGCGGATTACATGCGCTGGTAAATAAATTCATAAGGGAAAAAATTACCAGTGAAGAAAATAAATCGAACCGGAAAGAGGCCAACGACAACTTTGCCGCACCCGCCGCTCCTTTTGAAATTGAAGATGATGCCATAGGATTATTAAACAGGGACGAACAGCAGGAACGGGCCATGGTAAGAAGTTTACTGGAATTTGGTTTAAAAGAATGGGAAGGCGAACAGCGTGTGGCAGACCATATGTTTGCAGAAATTGAACACAACCAGCTTGAAGAAATGATTGATAATAAAAGCCTGATTGAACTGATAAAAACTTACAAAACCTGGTACGATAACGGCCTGGAGCCAAATGCGAAAACATTTTTATACCATGAAGATTTTGCATTGAGCGCCCTTGTGGTGAGTGTGATGGATTATAATTTTGAGATAAGCCACAATTGGAAAAATGTGTTTGAAGGTAAGATTGCCACCAGGGAAGATTTATACAAAGAAGAAGTCTTCAGTACTTTGAATTATTTAAAGCTGCGCAAAATAAAACGCATGATGGATGAAAACCAGCGGGACATGGAGAAAGAGCATACAATGGAAGAACAGCTGGTATTTTTACAAATTCACCAGCACCTGAAACACATGGAAATTGAATTGACGAAACAGTTGGGAACGGTTATTTTTAGGTAAGTGGTCAGTGGTGAGTTGTTAATAGTGAATGGTGAGTTGAGTACGGTGAAGGGTCAGACTGCACTTCATGATCAATTTATCCATTAATCAAATATCAATTCGCGCCCTGTTTCCCCTCATGAAACTTTGATACCCCATCTTTATGCAGCAACATTTTCACCAGTTGTATCACGGCTGTTAAAGCAAATATGCCACCAATTACCCAATTTAAATACTGTTGACTGTTGGCTATTCTTTGCACCATCCATTTGCCGCCAAAAATAAAAACGCAATTGCCCATCAAGGTTCCCAGCCCGATGCCAAGGATATAAATGTTATACTGAATTTTTACCGGCTGCAGGATATTCTTTGTAAATAAAACCGTGCTCCAGCCAAACCAAAACGGTATTTGCACAGGGTTGATAGCACACATTAGCATACCAAGTAAAAAACGGTGCAGGTGATTATTGAGCATTATATTTTTTGTGTTACCACCACCTTTGGCTGCCGCAATAAAACTACCTATTGCCAGGGCCACAATAATAGCCAATGTAATCCATTCCATCCATTTCATCAGCCTGCCCTGCTTGCGCACCCAGTCGATACCTACCAGTGAAATCCGCACATACACCATTTCTACCAACAGTGAACCAAAAGAAAACCAGATGGCCTCCCGGATACTTTCCTGTATGCCTATTTGCATAGCGGCTACATTCAGCGTACCCAACGGCAACGATCCTAAAAAGCTGATTACAAGTCCCCAGAGAAAAATCTTTACAATATTCGGCATAGGGCAAAGATAAGCCGTTTGACTATTTTGATGTGCCGGGCAGCATGCCGCATACTGAATGCCGGATAATGGATACTGGATTAACTGCATTAAATTACAGCACAAAATATACTGTTGATAAAATCATCTACCATACAATTATTACGGTTTCATTTTTCGTTTTTTTTGATGCCGGTATATTGGTTTGCCTTAAGCCAAACCCCTTTTATTAAAACCAGTGATGCAGTACTTATTTTTGTGATTTTGCATGTATTGGTTTACCCTGCCAGCAATGGTTACAACAGTTATATGGACAGGGATACTGAAAGCGTTGGGGGGATAAAAAACCCCATGCAACCAACCAGGCAATTGTTTTATATAACAATTTTGCTGGACGCAGTAGCAGTGGCAATGAGTTGCCTTATCAGTATTTATTTTGTGATTGGTATCCTGGCCTATATCCTGGCTTCCCGGGCATACAGCTACCGTGGCATCCGCTTAAAAAAATACCCTGTCACTGGTTACCTGACAGTAATTTTTTTCCAGGGGGCGGTTACATTTTTTTTGGTGATGCATGGCAGCAGTAACGATAAAATACTTGCTGTACCAACGTTTGCAATGATTGCCGCATCGTTGCTGATTGGCGGTTTTTACCCGCTTACACAAATTTACCAGCACCAGCAGGATAAGAAGGATGGCGTAAATACCCTTAGTTTACTGCTGGGGTACAGGGGTACTTTCATTTTTACCGCCATCGTGTATTTCTTTGCTGTTTCAACACTGGCATATCAATTGTTATCCACACATCAGCAAAATAGTTTTTTTATTATTCAAATCTTTTTCATTCCCGTGCTCGTATATTTTTTCTGGTGGTTCAGGCAGGTAACCCTTAAACATACAGCGGCCAATTTTGTTAACACCATGCGTATGACGCTGCTGGCATCTGTTTGCACCAATGCGGCATTTATTACTTTATTTTTAATTGAAAAACTTTGAGCAAAATTATTTCGATAGCAACGGGCGTACCACCGTACAAGCACCAGCAGAATGACATTTTTGAATTTGCAGATACCATTTATAGCAGTAACGAAACCGAAAGCCGTAAATTAAAATTTTTATATCGCCACAGCGGAATAAATACCAGGTACAGCGTACTGCCAGACTACAGCAGCAGTGCGGAAGACAGGCAATTTTATTCCAAATCAAAAAGCCTGGAACCCTTTCCTGATCTTGAAAAAAGGATGCAGTGGTTTGCCTGCAACGCTTCAAAACTTTCCGTGCAAACCATTCGTGATTGTATCGCAGGTAACATTGAGCCCGCCGAAATTACGCATTTGATTACCGTTAGTTGTACCGGTATGAGTGCGCCGGGAATGGACCTGGACGTAATGGAGGCGCTCGGCTTATCGCCCAATATTTTTCGTACATCTGTTAATTTTATGGGCTGTTATGCAGCCATTCATGCATTAAAAATTGCGGATGCACTTTGCAATGCAGATGAAAAAGCGAACATTATTATTGTGTGCACCGAGCTGTGCACGCTGCATTTTCAAAAAGAAAATTCAATTGATAATATTACCTCTACCCTGTTGTTTGCGGATGGTTGCGCAGCAGTGCTGATGCAGCACAATACTTCCGGCGCAAAAGGAATGACAATGAAAAACTTTTTTTCGGATGTTGCTTTTAAAGGCAGGAAAGATATGAGCTGGCAATTATCATCCCGTGGTTTTTTAATGACATTAACCGGTTACGTGCCTGATCTGGTGAAAGAAGATTTCGATGGTTTATTAGATAAGGCTTTACTAAATGCAGGTATGGACAAGGAAAGTATCAGCCACTGGTGCATTCATCCCGGGGGGAAAAAAATACTGGAAGCCATTCAACAGAGTACCGGCATAAAAGAAGAGCAATTGCAGTTCAGCTATGATGTTTTACGGGAATATGGCAATATGAGTTCCCCCACTGTTTTATTTGTTTTAGAAAAGATACTGCGTGAATTAAAACAAGATAAACATGGTAAAGACGCGGCAATTTTTGGAGCCGCATTTGGGCCGGGCTTAACGATGGAAACTTTTATTGCAACCTATGATTAGCCTTGCCAACAGATCTGCCAAAAAAGAAATACTGGACAGCGACAGTATTGCTTTTGCCGACATTGAACAAAATATGCGGGAACTGAACGTAATTAATACCTGGCTGGGTGGACATGGTATCACTGTAGAAGGCATACAACAAATACTGCAGCATTGCAAAACAAACCAGCCTGTTACTATATGCGAAATAGGTTGTGGTGGTGGTGATAATTTACATGCCATTGAAAAATGGTGCAATAAAAAAGGCATTGAAGTAAATTTTGTTGGGATTGACATCAAGCAGGAATGTATAGATTTCGCTGCGCAACAATACCCCGCATTGCGCTGCCGCTGGATAGTAAAAGATTACCGGGAGGTTTGGTTTGATACTATTAAACCGGATATTATTTTCTCTTCACTCTTCTGTCACCATTTTACAGACGGGCAATTGGTTAAAATGATGCAGTGGATGCAGCAACAAAGCCGTATTGGCTTTTTTATTAATGATCTTCACCGGCATTGGTTGGCCTATTATTCTATCCGGGCAATTACCCGTATTTTCTCCTCTTCTTACCTTGTAAAAAATGATGCGCCCCTTTCTGTTGCCCGGGGCTTTAAATTTTGTGAATGGAATAGTATATTTACAGGTGCGGCCATAAAAAATTATTCCATTCGCTGGAAGTGGGCATTCCGGCATTTAATTGTTTGCATCAATGAATGAAACGACACAATATGATGTAACCATTATTGGTGGCGGACTGGCGGGGCTGGCGCTTTCCATTCAACTAGCTGCCAAAAAATATTCAGTGGCGCTTTTTGAAAAAGAAGAATACCCTTTTCACAGAGTTTGTGGAGAATACATCAGCCTCGAAAGCTGGGATTTTATTGAAAGGTTAGGGCTTCCCTTATCAACTATGCAATTGCCGGTGATAAAAAAATTAATCGTAAGCTCACCCAATGGAAATGTACTGAAACATCACTTGCCACTAGGTGGTTTTGGCATCAGCCGCTATACCATAGATTTTGAATTAAAAAAAATTGCTGAAGCTGCGGGAGTTATTGTGTACGAACACTGCAAAGTAGAAGATGTAATTTTTGCAAACGAGCAGTTTGAATTGCATACTGCAAAAGGAAACTTTACCAGTATGATCTGTGCCGGTAGCTTTGGTAAAAGAAGTAACCTGGATGTAAAATGGAAACGGAATTTTATCCTGAAAAAAAACAACAAGCTCAGTAATTATATTGGCGTAAAATACCACATCAAAACAGATTTTGCAGCCGATACCATTGCGCTGCACAATTTTAAAGACGGTTATTGCGGTATCTCAAAAATTGAACAGGATGCTTACTGTCTTTGTTATTTAACCAATGCAGCCAATTTAAGAGACAACGATAATTCCATCAGCGAACTGGAAAAAAATGTGTTGTATAAAAACAAACATTTAAAAAATATTTTTGAAACAGCTACCATGCTTTTTTCGGCACCAGTCACCATATCACAGATTTCTTTTGCAAAAAAAACACAGGTACAAAATCACGTGTTATTGTGCGGTGATGCGGCCGGTATTATAACGCCCTTATGTGGCAACGGCATGAGCATGGCTTTACACAGCAGCAAGGTTGCAGCGGAAGCCATTGCCGATTTTTTGGAGCATACTATCACCAGGCCGCAGATGGAAGCTGTGTATGCACGAAACTGGCAACAATTATTTGGTAAAAGGGTATTTGCAGGAAGGCTGATACAGGAAGGTTTTGGCAAAATGTGGATTACCAATCTTTTTATCAGTATTATGAAAAGGATCCCTTTCATAACGGGCTGGCTAATTAGACAAACACACGGCGAACCTTTTTGAATGCTTTATGTATCTACAATAAAAACAAAAACTGTGAATGAAGTTTAGTCTACAATCCGAAAAAAATCAGTCATCAAAAAAATCAGACATCAGAAATTCTTGCTAACCCATCTTTAAATCGACTGCTTTTCTTTCTGCGCCCACTTTTCTGGATGCCGCTAAAAACTTTCTACCCCTGTTAAACGACCAGGGCGCTACGTGGTGTTGCCTGTTATATTTACTAATCTGGTACAGGGCTTTCCAGTGTTTTAATATTTCTTTGTAAGCGCCAATTAAAGTGTAACCGGTATCGTAAAAATGATTGGGTTCGGCGCCACAGCCATTGTATTCCAGAATGGTGAAATTCTTACCTGCTTTTAAATCGGCCACATTGCTGCACATAATATCGTACCTGCCATAATAAAACTCATTGCCGGTGCTGCTGATTCCATCAAAAAGAGTGGTGAGCTGATCGTCTATTTCATGCTTTAAATCTACAAAACGGGCGCCCCGGTTATGATTAGCAGCGTAACTGAGCAGGTACCTTTCGCCTGCCGGTATTATTTGCAACCATTTGTCTTTGTGTTTCGACTCCAGTAAAGCCAGCTGTTTATTTCCCTTTGGATGTTGCTTCACCAGCTCCTGTAATATATCGTTTCCGTTGCCGGTTACCTGTAGCGGAATTTTATGCAAAAAACCAGTAACCACACCCTTGGTGTTTTTTGGATGACGAATATAAAACACGCTCACTTCCATAGGGTATTGTACCAATTGTTGAACGATATAATCCCACGGCATTAGGGTATGATAATGTGTTAATTCATTTCTGTTGTTGATTTTTCTTAACAGCACTCCTTGTTCCCCTACCTCCGGCTTCACAATAAATGGATAGTCAATATTATTCGTTACTAATCTTTGTTCAATTACTGTAAGGGCTTCGTTTGATGAAACAAAAAATGTAGGCGGGTAGAGATACTTTGGCAGCAAATCATACATCTCTTTTTTGGGCTCGCCTTCCAATCCGCCAAAAGTAATTTTTGGATTACTGGACGTAAAAAACCATACCGCACCCGATCTGATTATATACCAAAGCCAGCATACAGACAAGGGCGCGTATAATATGCCGAACGGCCAGGCTTCCCAATTTGTAATACGATGCAAAATATTTTTCACCAGATGAGTTGTCAGCCAAAATTAACCACTTCCCTGCAGAATAAACACCCTTATAAAACAATGAACATTTAATACATTTGCTTTACTCAACACAAATATATGCAGGTACCAACAATGGCAGCGATGGCAGCAAAAGGCGAAAGCCCTGAAGTATTATTTTGGGTTGGCTGTGCAGGAAGCTTTGACCAGCGGGCACAAAAAATAACCAAAGCTTTTATTACTATTTTAGATCGCCTGCAAATCAGTTATGCTATTTTGGGTAAAGAAGAAATGTGTACGGGAGATCCGGCAAGAAGGGCCGGAAACGAATTTATGTTTCAAATGATGGCTTACCAAAACATACAGGTTTTGAATGGCTACAATATAAAAAAAATCGTAACTGCCTGCCCCCATTGTTTTAATACCTTAAAAAATGAATACCCGGAACTTGGGGGTAGCTATGACGTTACACACCATGCCAGTTTTTTACAACAGCTGATTGATGAGGGCAAAATAAAATTGAGGGAAGATGGCGGCTTTAAAGGAAAGAAAATTACTTATCACGACAGCTGTTACCTTGGCCGGGCAAACAATATTTATGAGGCGCCAAGAAAGGTGTTGGAAGCCCTTGATGCAGAGCTGGTAGAAATGAAACGCTGTCGCAGCAATGGTTTGTGCTGCGGTGCAGGTGGCGCTCAAATGTTTAAGGAAGAAGAAAAAGGTGACATCCGCATCAACCTGGAAAGAACAAAAGACGCATTGGAAACAGGTGCAACCATCATTGCGGCTGCCTGCCCTTTTTGCAATACGATGATGACCGATGGTGTAAAAAATAGCAATAAGGAAGAAGATATCCAGGTGCTGGATATTGCCGAGCTTATTGCCGCAAGTTTATAATAATTTTACAGTATGAATATTGACTTTAGAGAACAAATACCAGCCGATTTTGCACCCACTTCACGGGTGTGGATTTACCAATGTAGCCGCTTGTTTTTTTTAAGCGAAGCTTTGCATATAGAAGAGATATTGGAACAATTTGTAGCCGGCTGGAAAAGCCATGGCGCAACTGTAAAAGGATATGGCAATTTATTTTTTGGACAGTTTATTGTATTGATGGCAGATGAATCTGCGACTGGTGTTAGCGGCTGCAGTACCGACAGTTCGGTTCACATTATAAAAGAAATCGAAAAATTGTTTAAAGTAGATTTATTCGACCGCCAGTCACTTGCCTTTATCATAAAAGATAAAGTTCAGCTGCTGCCACTATCTCAGTTAAATTACGCCGTTGAAAACAACTTTATTGATGGATCTACTATCTATTTCAATAATACCATTACCTCAAAGCAGGAATTGCTTGAAAACTGGATGGTTCCGCTAAAAGACAGCTGGGTTGCAAAACGCATCAATCACCTGTTGGTAACAGGAACTGAATAGCTATTTTTCTGAAGGATTTTTTCTACCGCTATTTAATTTTTCTATCGTAGATTTTAACCTGGCCGTTCTTGTATCCTCTTTTTTGGACCCGTTTATCCAAACAACATATTCCTTTTTATTGGTAAAAGAAAGGCTGTCAAAAAATGTTCTGGCCGTTGTATTTTCGGTAAATAATTCTTCCAGTTCCGGCGGGGTAGTTATTACTCTTGCCTGGCTATCAACATACTCCAGTTTAACGGAATCTTCAAAAATATGTTTCACTTTTTCGGCTTTCTTAAAACGCATGGCGCACCATACATGGTCAAGCGAAATCATCCGAACACCTTCATATCCTAGTTGGGCTACGCATTCCCAATTACAGTCTCTCGATAAGTCGCTTACTATTTTCGACGTTTGTTTGGGATATGCGATCCAAAGTTTCGCATCTTCGTTTAAAGCAGGTAATACATCTTTTAAGATATCTCTTAATTGCTGCTTACTGATGGCGAAAACCAAGGCGAAATCAATCTTTTTAATTTTTAAAAGCGGAGTAATATTTTTAGCAAATGATAATTTAATAAACTGTTTTTCAATGGTGGAGGGCAGGCCTTGTATCAACAGATTTTTTTCGTCCTTTAACTGAAGTTTCTCTAAAATTGTTTGTGACGGTACTAATACTTCCATAATTAAAATGATTTAAATAGGTGGTAAAAATAGATTACCTGTACATACACTAATAGGTATAGTAAGGAGTTTTTGAAAAGAAATGGATAAATGCGACAAAAATATATTTGGAATGGGCAAAGCTACCGCTTTTTTCTGAAAGGCAAATAAAAAGACCTTCCGGTTTTCGAAAGGTCTTTTTATGAATAAAGCAATTGCTTTATTTTACAGGCTTGTAATATTTTAATGCTTCATTCATATAGCCCTTAATTTTTTCAATCCTGTTTGCATCTGCCGGGTGAGTGCTTAATATTTCCGGAGGCTTCTGCCCACCACTTGCCGCCATCATCCTTTCCCAAAAAGTAACTGCTTCTCTCGGGTTATAGCCCGCCATCGCACAAAAAATCAATCCATAATGGTCTGCTTCATACTCCTGGTTGCGGGAATTAGGAAGGGCATACCCCAATTGACTTCCAGGTCCATAGACGGCATTAAAAATACTATTTACTTTAGGATTATTAGAAGTGGCTACGTTTACAAGTTCTCCAAGGCCTTGGGTCACTATTTCCTGGCTCATTCTTTCATTGCCATGCCTGGCAACGGCATGGGTAATTTCGTGGCCCAGCACTACGGCCAAAGCTGCTTCATTTTGTGTAACCGGCAACAAGCCTGTATATACTACCACCTTACCCCCGGGCATACACCATGCATTCACTTCTTTGTTATCTACCAGGTTAAATTCCCATTTATACCCACTTAAAACATCGCCCTTGCCCTGCCCGGTGTAATATTGTGTAATAGCATTAGCAATCCTTGATCCTACCCGCTTTACCATTTCTGCATCCCTGTTAGTACCTGCGCTCACTACATTGCTCTTTGATAAAAAACTCTGATATTCTGTTACAGCCATTTGCTGCATCTGGCTTTCAGGCACAAGGCTTAGCTGGTTACGACCCGTAACTGCATTGCGGGTGCAAGCAGCAAAAAATGGCAGTACTGCCAAAAGAAACAGTATTTTTTTCATTGTATATCTTTTACCTACACTAAACAATTGGTGTACCAATTTAGCACGCAGCGTTTTTCAAGCATTATTTTGATAGTGAAGATTAGGGGATTGGTTTATTTTCGCCGGGCACGACGTCTGTCACGGTACTTTAAAATAGGGATGCGGCTTTCGTTACCACGTAGGATTTTCACAATGTTTTTTTGATGGGTGAGAATGATCATAGCAGCTACCAGTACAGCAAATATTCTATAAATAGTTACATCATCATTCCAAATCCACAAAACACATATGGGCAAAAAAAGCCCCGCCAATATTGAACTAAGGGAGACATACCTGGTAAAAAACAGCACTAACAAAAACACACCTACGCAGCTGGCTGCTATAACCGGTTGTATTGCCAGCATCATTCCGAATAACGTTGCCACGCCTTTGCCTCCTCTGAATTGAGCAAAAACGGGAAATACATGTCCCAATACTGCCGACAATCCCAGTCCGACCATCAAATTAGTCCTGGCCCATTCATCATGTAAATAGGAAGGTAAAAAATAGAAAAGGCAAACGGCTGTTACACCTTTTATAATATCTATTATCATTACAATGGTGCCGTATTGCGAGCCCAATACCCTGAAAGTATTGGTAGCACCCATGTTACCACTTCCGTAGTCGCGTATATCCACGCCGAAGAAGCTTTTGCTCACAATTAAAGCTGTTGGTATTGAACCAATAAAGTAAGCAATGATTATCAATAATAATTCCTTCATCGTTTCTTTAGTGAGTTGAGTTTACAAATATATTGAATTATCTTTTTCTACAGTCATTTTTAATCATCATATTAAATATTAATTATATTTTAATACTTCGATCGCAATCCAGTTTCCATTTTGATGGGTGGAAATATACTGAAAGCCGGCAGCCGCTACTTTTTCTTTCATAACGCTTTCGTCTGTTTTCAAAAAGCCACTAAAAATTATTTTACATCCCACGTTCGCAATTAATTCAATGGCATTAAGATTTGCTGTAATTACATTGAGATTAATATTGGCCAAAATAACGTCATATTTTTTAACGACCGGAATAGTATTATGTTGCTCAATTACAATGTTTGTACAATTATTTTGGAGGATATTTTCCTTTGCATTTGTGATGCTCCATTCATCATTGTCAATTGCGAGCACTACAGATGCACCCAGTTTTTCCGCCAGGATGGCCAAAATTCCCGTGCCGGTGCCGAAATCCAATACTTCTTTTCCGTTAAAATCAATTGCAGCCATTCGCTCTATTACCAAATGAGTGGTAGCATGATGGCCGGTGCCAAAACTCATTTTAGGTGTGATGATAATCTCATGCGTTACCTGCGCTATGGGTTGATGAAAATGAGCCCGGATGGCCACGAAATCATTTACCACAACTGGCTCAAAGCTTTCTTCCCATTGCTGGTTCCAGTTGATATTTTCAACGGTTGTTTTAGTATACGCAAGCGATGAAAACAATTGCACAATCTCTTCAAATCCGGCCACATTGAATTTTTCTTCCGGAATAAATGCCTTTACAGATGTTTCTGTTTCCTCAAACCCTTCAAATTCCTGTTCACTTAACAAAGCAACGAGTTGCTCCGCTATTGTTGATTCAGGAGTGCTAAAATCAAAAGCCAAATAATTCATGTTGTTGCTTTTTTAATAGAAAAATTTTGGAGCAAAAAAAACTCCGGATAAAATTTCCGGAGTAATTATTTTATAAAAGATCAATGTTGACAATGCTTACCCCTTTGGCTGTGCTTCAGGTTTTGGCATCAACGCTTTGCGGCTCAATTTAAATTTACCGGTACGCTGATCAATTTCCAGTAATTTAACTTTTACCTTATCTCCTTCTTTAAAGATGCCATCCATTGTTTCCAACCGTTTCCAGCTTATTTCACTGATGTGCAACAAACCTTCTTTTTTAGGAAGAAACTCTACAAAAGCACCGAACTCTTTAATGCTTTTTACGGTTCCTTCATATGTATCACCAACCACCGGTGTGGCTACCAATCCTTTAATCCAGTTTACGGCTTTATCAAGACTTTCTTTAGATGCAGAGAATACGCTCACTTCACCTACATTGTTTACTTCTTCGATATTGATAGTGGCACCAGTCTCCCTTTGCATTTCCTGTATTATCTTACCACCAGGCCCTATTACCGCACCGATGTATTCCTTATCAATAATAAGCTTTACCATGCGAGGTGCGTGCGGTTTCACATCTTCTCTATGTTGAGGCATACAGGCATACATGGCATCCAAAATATGGAGGCGGCCTTTGCGGGCCTGCTCCAATGCCTGGCGCATGATGTCCATACTTAGACCATCTACTTTGATATCCATCTGTACACCGCATATCCCATCACGTGTTCCGGTAACTTTAAAATCCATATCACCCAAATGATCTTCATCTCCCAGGATATCTGTAAGTACTGCAAACTGATCTTCTTTTTTAATAAGGCCCATTGCAACACCGCTCACATGCTTTTTAAGAGGTACACCAGCATCCATTAAAGCCAGCGAACCAGCACAAACAGTGGCCATGGAAGAGGAACCATTTGATTCCAGGATATCACTTACCACCCTTACGGTGTAAGGATATTCTTTGCCGGGCATCATTTTCTTTAAAGAGCGCATCGCCAGATTACCATGTCCAACTTCCCTGCGGCCAACACCTCTCATCATTTTTACTTCTCCTGTAGAGAAAGGAGGAAAATTATAATGCAAAATGAATTTAGTATAGTCTGATTTATGAGCACTTTCTACCAGCAACTCATCTAACGGTGTACCGAAAGTAACCGTTGTAAGCGATTGGGTTTCGCCCCTGGTAAACAAAGATGAACCATGAGGTGTAGGTAAAATACTTATCTCCATCGCCAGGTCACGCACATCTTCCGTACCTCTTCCATCCAAACGTTTTCTGTCGTTCAGTATCATATCTCTCACCACATAATATTGTAGTTCGCCAAAATAATGGCCAATCAATCCCTTATCTTCTGCAGGCAATTCTTCGCCTAAAAATTCTTTTACTTCTTTTTTCAACGCATCATAAGCATCGCTCCTATCGTGCTTTGCGGAAGCAGAAGCAGAGATGGTATACATTTTTTCTTTTGCAAAAGCGCTGATCTTTTCGTTCAGTTCTTCATTGCGGTAAGGTTTGGTATACTCCCTTTTTACTGCACTTCCTACCTGGTCTCTTAAATCAGCCTGCGCTTTAATCTGTATTTTGATGGCTTCATGCCCCAGCTCAATTGCTTTAATAAGGTCTTCTTCCTGGCACTCATTTGCTTCACCTTCCACCATCATAATGTTCTTCTCAGTAGCGGCTATCAAAAATTCAAGGTCACATTCTGCTAATTCAGTACGGCTGGGGTTAACTATAAAAACGCCGTTTTTTCTGCCAATACGTACTTCAGAAATAATTTCCTGGATGGGAATATTAGAAACAGCCAATGCTGCAGAAGCAGCCAAACAGCCCAATGCATCAGGTAATACTTCCGCATCGCTTGATACTAAACTGATCAGCACCTGTACATCGCATAAATAATCTTCGGGAAATAACGGACGCAACGCCCTGTCAATTAAACGGCTGGTTAATATTTCATAATCATTTAACCTTGCTTCTCTTTTAAAGAAAGAGCCGGGCACACGACCCGCTGAAGCAAATTTTTCCTGGTAATCAACTGATAAAGGAAAGAAATTCTGTCCTTCTTTTGGTTCTTTATTCGCTACTACGGTAGCTAGTAAAATACAATTTCCCTGGCGCACTGTAACCGCACCATCTGCCTGGCGGGCCATTTTACCTGTTTCGATGGTTACCATACGGCCACCGCCTATATCAAAGGTTACTGATTTAGTCGTTAAACTCATATTGTTATTTTATAAAATTTTTAGAAAAGGGCATGCAATTTCCCATTTGAAAAACGGGTGTAAATAACAATAATTCCCAACTGTAAAACTATAGTTGGGAATTAATTTATTTAAACATTGTAGTTGTTTTATTTACGTAGACCTAACTTTTCAATTAAACCTCTGTAGCCTGTCAAATCGTGTTTGCTCAGATAAGTGAGTAAGCGCTTACGCTGACCTACCATCATCATCAGTCCACGCTGAGAAGAGAAGTCTTTTTTGTTGGTTTTAAGATGATCAGAAATGTGGTTGATACGCTCTGTTAACAGTGCAACCTGACCTTCAATTGATCCTGTATTGGCAGCTTTACCACCAAAGTCTGTAAAAATTTTCGCTTTTTTTTCGATTGTTAAATAAGGCATTTCTTTTTTTTTAATAACGTCTTTGTTAAATTATCTCTTTTTTATTCGGATGCAAAAGTAGGAAAAATATTTGATTTTATTACGATAACAAAGTTATTTGAATAATAAAATGGTATTACTAAAAGTGCTGCAACTGGCAACAGCCGATGCAGCACTTTTTCAGGAGGTTAGAATATTTATCCAGCATTTAAAAAAGACGATTGACTTTGTTTAGTCCCTATCCATGGCATTTAAGAATCTGCTTAATAAAATCACAATCAGCAGTTGTATCAATGCCCAAATAAGTGATAATCCCATGGCTCCTACCTCTTCTCCAAATAATAAAAAATGGGTTATCAAAGTAAAAAAGGTTCCTAATACGTATGAATAATAGCCTGATTTTTTGAATTTCCACATCAGCACCACGCCGATCAGGCACAATAAAGCTGAAACAATGCCGCCCACGGAGAATTTTTGAAAATTCTCAGCATTCAAATTACTGAGCGCCAAAGGAGTTGCGTCAGCACCTTTAGCGGAAGAAAAAAGATTTCTCAACTGTGTTTTCTCCGCGCCGGATTTAATTTGTACTACTTCATTTTCAGCATTAAAAAATCCGATAGCATTTACGACGATACTGGTAATACTTCCGATAAAGCCAAGTACACATAAAATGGTTAAAAACAAGGGCCTTGGGGGGTGTACTTGCGCTGCATTGGTAACTTCTTGGGGCATAAGTTGTGTGTTTAGTTGTTAAGGTTATTTGTTTTTATTGATATTGTATTTATATTTTCCTTAAAATTATTTAATAATCTACCATATTTGCCATAATTATATGCACAAAAATTTTGCTATTATAGGGTGTGGAAGAATTGGATGGCGTCACGCAGAACAGATTATCCAGTTGGCAAACGTAAAAGCGGTATGTGATATTGTTCCGGCAAAAGCAAATGAATTGGCTGCCCGTTATAAAGCTACCCCTTATTACAAATTGGAAGACTTGCTGGCTGCGGAGCAGAACCTTGACCTCATCAGTATCTGTACCCCAAATGGCTTACATGCTCCTCACGCTATACAATCGCTACAGGCGGGCGTTCACGTATTATGTGAAAAGCCTTTATGTATTTCATTGGCCGAAGGTAAACAAATGATTGAGGCGGCCAAAAATGCAGAAAAAAAATTATTTGTGGTAAAACAAAACAGGTACAATCCACCAGTAATTTTTTTGAAAAAATTACTCAATGACAATGCACTGGGTAATATTTTTAGTTTTCAAATCAACTGTTTCTGGAACCGGCCTATTGAATATTATACCGATTGGAAAGGTTCTAAAAAATTAGATGGAGGAACTTTGTTTACCCAGTTCAGTCATTTTATCGATTTATTATATTGGTTGCTCGGAGACGTGGATGCTGTAAAAAAAATTACTGCCAACAAGGCACACCCGGCAATTGAGTTTGAAGATTGCGGAGTAGCTTTGTTTAATATGTCCAGCGGCGCTATAGGCTCTTTGAATTACACTGTAAATAGTTTCGGAAAAAATATGGAAGGTTCATTTACCATTTTTGGAGAAAAAGGAACTGTAAAAATTGGCGGGCAATACCTCAACGAACTTGAGTATTTTAATGTAGCAGGTATAGAAACACCGGTACTTGAAAAGGGCAACCCCGCCAACGGCTACGGATATTACCAGGGCAGTATGAGCAACCATGACAAAGTATACCAAAACCTGTTAATGGCGTTGGATAATGACAACCATCTTTTTGCGAGCGCAGCAGAAGGTTTAAAAACGGTTGAAATTATAGAACGTATCTATAATGCCTCATAAAGATTAATTTGCGCAGGCAACAAAAATTCGGTGACAGCTGATGCAGCTTCCAATTCCAAAGCATTCTTTTACATGAACAATAATGAGCCAAATATCCAACCTGGTAAAACCATGCGCCCTCGAAAGATATTTTGTACTGTAACAACGGATCTTTCTTATGATCAGCGAATGATTCGTATCTGCACTTCTCTTGCTGAAGCAGGGTACGATGTTACACTCGTAGGTCGCCAAATGAAGAGTTCCATCTCTCTGACACCCCAACCATTTAAACAAAAAAGACTGGGTTGCCTTTTTGAAAAGGGTAAATTATTTTATATAGTCTATAATGTAAGGTTGTTCTTTTTCCTGTTATTCAAAAAAATGGATTGTATCGTTGCTATCGACCTGGATACTATTTTGCCTGGCTATTTTATCTCCCGGGTAAAAAAGACAAAAAGGGTGTACGATGCACACGAGCTGTTTTGTGAAATGAAAGAAATTGCCACCCGCCCTGCTATATATGCAATGTGGAAAAAGATAGAAAAATTCGCCGTACCAAAATTTCCGGATGGCTATACCGTAAACCAACCCATTGCCGCTGAATTTAAAACCATGTATGGTGTGCAATACGAAGTGATAAGAAATATAGCACTGGTAAGAAGCCTGCCATTAAAAGGGAAAACTGAAAAATTTATTTTGTACCAGGGCGCGGTGAATGAAGGTCGTTGCTTTGAAACACTTATACCGGCAATGCAATGGGTGGATAGCACACTAATTATTTGCGGCGATGGAAACTTTATGGAGCAGGCCCGTCAACTGGTTGCAAAAAATAGCCTGCAGCAAAAAGTAATTTTTAAAGGAAAGATAACCCCAGGTGAATTGCGATCCATTACGCAACAGGCTTATATCGGCATAACACTTTTTGATAATGCAGGACTTAGCAACTATTATTCCCTTGCCAACCGTTTCTTTGACTACCTGCATGCTGGTATTCCGCAATTGTGTATTGACTATCCCGTGTACCGGGAAATCAATGAACAATTACCGATTGCAGTGCTTGTGGAAGACACCAGTGCTACAAACCTTGCCCAACAATTGAACAATTTACTGCACAACGAGGTTTTACATAAAGAGCTGCAAGCCAATTGCATTAAAGCAAGGGAAATATACAACTGGCAAAAGGAGGAAAAAAAGCTGGTTGAATTTTATAACCAACTGCTGGCAAATTAACCATGGCGGAAAGACACTTACATATCATTACACACGATGTGCCCTGGCCGGCAGACTTTGGGGGCGTTATGGACCTTTTTTACAAAATAAAAACGCTGCATCAAAATGGCGTTCAAATTTACCTGCATTGCTTTGTAAATGATAGGCCCCGGCAGGAGGAATTAAATAAATACTGTGCTGCGGTATATTATTATCAACGCAAAAAAAGCTGGACTCAATTTTCTTTTCATGTACCCTTTATCGTTAGTACAAGAAAATCAGCAGAACTGTTGCAGAATTTGCAAAAAGACAACTACCCCATCCTAATCGAAGGGGTGCATTGCTCCTGGCATTTATACACTGGTCATTTAAGCAACCGTATTGTTTTATTGCGCCTGCACAATGCCGAATTTGAATATTATCATCAGCTGGCACAGCATGAAAGCAGTCCATTGAAAAAAATGTATTACCAGCATGAAAGCTGCCTGCTAAAGAAATACGAAAATAAGCTGGCCCGGAAAGTAATTATCAACGCAGTCAGTGCCCGGGATGTGTCATTATATCAGCAATATTTTAAAGCGCTGGATATTGCTCACCTGCCCGTTTTTTTGCCTTATGAACACGCTGCCGGAAGAGAGGGAAATGGCTGCTTTTGTTTGTATCATGCCAACCTCGCAATCAACGAAAACGAAGCTGCGGCCATCTGGTTATTACAGGAAGTTTTTCAGGATCTCGAAATTCCATTTGTAATTGCAGGAAAAAATCCATCCCAAAAACTGGAGTTTTTGGCACACCAAAATCCGCATACCTGTCTTGTATCTAATCCGTCCGACAAGGAGTTGCACGATATGATCGCCAAGGCGCAGATAAATATCCTGCCTTCTTTTAATAACACCGGTGTAAAACTAAAATTACTGAATGCGCTTTACAACGGCAGGCATTGCCTTGTTAACAAAGCGGGCGTAACAGGCTCTGGTTTGGATAAACTTTGTAACATTGCAGAAACTGCCGCTGAATTTAAAGTCAACATTAAAAACTTATACATTAAGCCATATGCCCTGGAGGAAAATGAAAAAAGACAACAGGTATTGCACCAATTGTACAACAATCAAAAAAATGCAGACAGGTTAATCGAAATTTTCTGGAGTCAGCAATAACAATATTTTATTTTGCCCTTTCTAAATGGTAATACTGGCATTGTCCAACACTTTACCTCTTTCCGTTTTAATTGTTCTGGCAGGAAATTTATTGATCACCATATAGTCATGTGTGGCCATTACAATAGCGGTATTATAATCTTTGCAAATGCTAAACAGCAATTGCATTATTTCATCACTTGTTTCAGGATCCAGGTTTCCGGTAGGCTCATCGGCTAATATTAATTTAGGAGAATTCAGCAAAGCCCTCGCTACATCAATGCGCTGCTGTTCGCCACCACTCAGTTCAAAAGGCATTTTAAAACCCTTCGTTTTCAGCCCAACTTTCTCCAGTACATCATTGATCTTTTCGTCCATCAATTTTTCATCTTTCCAGCCAGTGGCTTTTAAAACAAACTTCAGGTTATTGTTTACATTCCTATCTGTCAGCAGTTGAAAATCCTGGAACACAACGCCCAGGTTACGACGTAAGAAAGGCACTTTTTTCCAGTCCAGTTCTTTCAGGTTATAGCCCACTACGGTTCCTTCACCTTCCTTGAAATCAAGATCGCCATACAATGTTTTTAACAGGCTACTTTTACCCGTACCCGTTTTACCAACCAGGTATACAAACTCTCCCTTGTCCACGGTAATATTTACATCGCTTAGAATAAGGTTAGCACCCTGGTAAATATTGGCATTCTTTAATTCAATTAAGGCCTGAGACATGGTTTGTTTGTGTTTTGTAGTTGTTATTTATTTTACCGGCAGTGGCATTTAGTGGCGACATCGTTGTGTCACTCACTTGTACATTTATAGCTTTAAGCATCCCTTCCCATTCGTTACTCTCTTTTTCTTTAGGCAACTCAGGCGATCTGACCTTCGGTACCGACCACCAGCGGATGCAAATTTAACCTAATGAATGCCTGCAATAAAAATTAATTTTTCCAAAGGTAAATGTTAAATCTGTTTAATAACTAAATAAATAGTTGTAAAACTAAAATATTAGTTATAGGTTTGTTTTGCAAAATTAAAATCGATTTTAAATGAAGACATTAACCAAAGCAGAAGAACAAATCATGCAGGTGATCTGGAAACTGGAGAAAGCATTTTTAAAAGAGATCATCGAAGAACTACCCAACCCCAAACCCCATAGCAATACGGTGGCCACCATCATTAAAATTTTGACAGAAAAAGAATTTGTAGGCCTGAAAGTGTATGGCCGCATGCACCAATATTATCCATTGGTAAGCAAGGATGCCTACAGTAAAAACAGCATGAAGAGTTTAGTGAAAGGCTACTTTGAAGGCAATTTCAGCAACGCCGTTTCTTTTATGGTAAAGGAAAATAATTTAAGTATTGATGAGCTGGAGTTGTTGTTGAAACAGCTGAAACGAATTAAAAATTAATAATTAATAATTAATAATTTCTTCAAATCGGATGCGCTAAACTTACAACATAAAACCTACGACTTACAACTTATCATTCATAACTCATAACTGTTTCCCATGCTTTTATTCGCATTCTACTTATTGAAGGTTATTATCTGCTCTGGTGTTTTATTTGCTTATTACTGGGTTTTGCTGCGCAATAAAATATTTCACCAGTACAACCGGTTTTATTTGCTTGCTGCGGTGGCGCTGTCTTTGTTGGCACCATTGGTGCAAATCAATATTTGGCATACCGCAGAGGCACCGGCGCCTACCATCAAACTACTGCAGGTAGTAACCAGCAGCAACGAATACCTGGATGAAATTGTGCTGACTGCACATAAAAATAATTTTACAACGGAGCAACTTGCCGCACTGTTGTACCTGTTAACAAGCGGCGTTTTTTTAAGCCTGTTTATACAAGTATTTATAAAAATCCGTACCCTCTTAAAACATCACCGGCAAACGGTTGTTAACGATGTTCACTTTGTAAACACAACGGCAAAAGGCACACCATTTTCATTTTTGCAATATATTTTTTGGAACGATCATATTGATATCAACAGTACCACCGGCAACCAGGTCTTTAAACATGAGCTGGCGCATGTACAGCAAAAACACAGCTACGATAAATTGTTCCTCAATGCCATCCTGATCTTTTGTTGGTGCAATCCTTTCTTTTGGCTGATGCGCAAAGAACTCAATATGATTCATGAATTTATGGCAGATAAAATCGCGGTTGAAGACAGCGACACCGAAGCATTTGCCGCTATGATTTTGCAGGCCACCTATCCGCAGTATCGATTTCCATTAAGCAATCCCTTTTTCTATTCACCCATAAAACGAAGATTAATGATGCTCACAAAAAACAACCACCCAAAAGCAGGCTATATCGGTCGCATACTGGTATTGCCATTGGCTGCCATTTTATTTGCAGCTTTTACTTTAAAAACAAAAACGATTGCAAAGGGTCCTGTCTACCGTGGTAAAACTATTACGGTAGTATTA
Source organism: Chitinophagales bacterium (assembly GCA_038210625.1). Classification (GTDB taxonomy): domain Bacteria; phylum Bacteroidota; class Bacteroidia; order Chitinophagales; family Chitinophagaceae; genus Ferruginibacter. Next base: position 60,261 of record JBBQWL010000013.1, read on the forward strand.
GATGCCGGGCATGGTGGTAAAGATTTTGGCGCTGCAAGCCTGGATGGTAAAGTCACAGAAAAAGATATGGCGCTTTCCATTGTGCAGAAAATAAAAGCGCTGAATAACAACGCTGATATCAATATCGTGTTAACCCGAAACACGGATGTGTATTCAAGCCCCAAGGATAAAGCAGATTTTACGAATGCACAAAAGCCTGACTTATTTATTTCATTTCATATTGATGCCAGCAATTCACCGGATTCATCAACTTATCATTCTGGTTTAAGTACCTGGGTGTCGAAGGACGCTTATTCAAACAGTAGCAAAAGCAAATTATTTGCTTCTGCAATACTTCAGGAATTTAATATCAACTATGATTTACCTGTATTTGACCAACCCAATCAAAGCGAGAATGGTATTTGGGTATTGCAATCAGCCAACTGCCCTGCAGTTTTAATTGAAGCTGGATTTATTACCAATCAAAAAGATCTAAAATATTTGCGGACAGCAGAAGCCAAAGAAACCATTGCAAAAAATGTATTGGCCGCTATTGAAAAATATGCTGTTCAAATAGGTTCAAATATTACAATTACCGACCCTGTTATAAAAGATACCGTACCAGTAGCTGTCAATAAAAAAACAAGTCAATTGCCAGCTAATACACTTTATGTTCTTGATGGTAAGATACAAACCAACGCCTTCAAATTAAATTCAATTTCGCCAAATAATATAGAAAGCATCAATGTGTTGAAAAACAAAATGGCGATTGATAAATATGGAAATAGAGCTGCCAATGGAGTGATTGAAATAACTATGAAGAAAAAGAAAATTGAAACGAATGCCATATTTAATACAGACAATGATAAAATTTTTACCAAGGTAGAAAACGAACCGAAATTCCCTGGTGGAGAACCAGCATGGCGCAGGTTTCTCATAGAAAATCTAAACCCAAGCATTCCTGTTGATAATGGTGCTCCAGAAGGTACCTACAAAGTGATTGTAAAATTTATAGTAAATAAAGATGGAAGCGTCAGCAATGTTCATGCAGAAACAAAATTTGGGTATGGTATGGATTCAGTAGCCGTAGCGGTAATAAAGAAAGTATCTAAATGGGAGCCTGCAAAACAAAATGGAAATATTGTGACAGCTTACAAAAAGCAGCCAATTACATTTGTGATACAGGAGCAATAATAAAGCATCTAAATAAAGAAATCGGAGAACTCTTCCAAAAAATGATATCTTTTTAAAAGATGCCATCTCTCGTATATTTATGAGTTGTTCATTTTTTTACGACTTGCTTCTAAATACTTTTGCGATGAAAAAATTACTTGTCCTTTTCTTTTTGATTTCTTTTAAAATCTCCTTTTGCCAGGAAGGGAAAATATACCTTAAAAATTCAGCAGTAGTGTCTGGAGTTGAAAAGGTATTTGTTTATGCACCTCCAAAAGGATTTTTAATTCCTGACAATGCTTTTGTAAGGATAGTATACCAATTAAATATGCCCCAGCCTGTGCCATTAATTAAAAAAGAAGGCACTTACGAATTTTCATTGGCATTGCCAGATTCTTTAAACTTTGTAATGTTTACCATAAGTGATGGTAAAAAAAATATGGTAGATGATAATAATAAGAAGGGGTTTGTGGTTTATCTAAAAGAAGAAACTAAAGAAGAGCTTGAGATATCAAAACTAAACAAACTACAGTTGTCATTTTATGAAAACAGTGCATTAGGCTTAAAGATTAAAGCAGACGAAATTATTACTGGAATAGAGGAACTATATACACAGAACCCATCGCTGAAAAAAAAACAGGATGTCTATTTTTTTTATTTGCAGTTAAATTATAAAAAAGACAATGCTATAGCAAAACCTGAAATAATTAAATATGCTCAGCAACTTGAAAATAAAAATGCTGAAAAAGATTTATTGACTGCTTTAAAATTATATAGCATGATTGGTATGAGCGAAAAGGCTACAGCAATAAGTAACAGTACTTTTAAGAAATATCCAAATGGTGAAATTGCCAGGAGTATTTTTTTGTCGAATATCTATGCCAACCAAAATCCAACTGAACAATTTTATTTGGAAAACCTAATGGCTTATCGAATAAGATTTAAGGATACCACAGCAGAGATCAAAGATGGATTTTATAAACGTCTAATACAGTATTTTATCGGTAAAAAAGATTTAGCCGGTGTCACTAAATACGAAAACCTAATAGCTGATAAAATAAATTTAGCTGCTATTTACAATAACGCTGCCTGGAACTTATCTGGTGAAAACATAACAAGCCCGGCTATAGACCCAGAATTTGCAGAAAAAATTTCAAAAAAATCAATTAACATCCTAAAAAACAGGATGACCAATCCGGTTGGCGGCGAAGACCCATTGAATTTTCAATTGAATTATATTTATTACGTTGACACCTATGCCTTGTTATTGTTTAAACAAAAAAAATATGACTCAGCATATAAATATCAAAATGAAATATAAATCTTAGACACTTTGGGCATGGGCGCAGACGGAAGAGAACGGCTTACCAGGTATATGGAAAAAGTAAAAGATATTGAATCCACAAAAAAATTTATAGAACAGCAGGTAATTGCCGGGCAAGGTTCTACAGTAATGGTTGATCAATTGCATGAAATTTATAAGAAATTAAACTTGCCCGAAAGTGAATTTGAAAAAATAAAACAAACTGCTTCAATACAAACAACAAAAAAATTACAAGAAGAAATAACTACAAAATATGGTGATACCAAAGCAATTGATTTTAATTTAACGAACCTTGAAGGCAAAAATGTCAAACTATCAGATTACAGAGGTAAAGTGGTTGTACTGGATTTTTGGGCTACGTGGTGTGGCCCTTGCAAGGCGTCTTTTCCCAACATGCAAAAATTAGTGAACGAATATAAAAACAAAAACGTTGCGTTTTTCTTTATCGATACTTGGGAAGAAGGCAATCCAACAGCAATAAAAGAAGAAGTTGCAAAATTTATTACCAATAAGGAATATACTTTTAATGTATTATTTGATTCTAAAAGAGAAATAGTAACTAAATATAAAATTGAAGAAATACCTACAAAAATTGTGATTGACAAAAATGGAGACTTCTTATCTATAAGCAGTTCTGAAGATAATTTAAAAGCAATAATTGATAATAATATACAATAAATAAAGTGCGTAAATATTGAGTGCTTTTAATAGGATTTCGCTACACTTCCTCACAGAGATAATATCTTTTAAAAATATCATCTTTTATTAGCATAACTCAATAAACAATTTCTTCATCTTTCAATTGTATCACCAGTTCCTTTTTATCATTGGCCTCTACCCTGCCGATGATTTGCGCATCAATATTAAAAGTGTTGGCGGTGGCAATCATCATTTCGGCATCTTCCGGCGAACAATAAATTTCCAGCCGGCAGCCCATGTTAAATACCTCGTACATTTCTTTATTGTTGCTACCACTGCTTTTTTGAATGAGCTTAAAAATTTCCGGTGCTTCAAACAAGTTGTCTTTTACAATCCTGAAATTGCCCGGCAGGTATTTCATGCACTTGGTCTGCCCGCCGCCACTGCAATGTATCAGGCCATGAATTTTATCAAACTCATTTTCAAGCAATACTTTCAGTACCGGTGCGTACGTACGGGTGGGTGATAAAATTAATTTGCCGATGGTTGTTGTGAGTGGGGAGTTGTTAGTGGTGAGTGTGATGTTATCGGATAATTTGTGTTCACCAATATACACTACAGCTTCATCCAAACTGGTATTGTAACTTTCTTTAAAATTGTCTGCGTAATATTTACTCAGCACATCATGCCTTGCGCTGGTAAGGCCATTGCTGCCAATGCCGCTGTTGTATTCGGTTTCGTACGTTGATTGTCCATAACTCGCCAGTCCAACAATTACATCGCCTGCTTTAATTTTATCGTTGCTGATCACTTTGCTTTTAAGGAAGCGACATGTCATAGTACCGTTTACTGCAATGGTACGCACTACATCGCCCACATCTGCTGTTTCGCCACCGAGGTAATGAATGTTTACGCCAAAGGTTTTTAACTCATCAAACAGTTGCTGTGAACCGTTAATCACCTGTGAGAGCACTTCGCCGGGAATAATGGTTTTATTGCGGTCGATGGTACTGTTAAAAACAATGTTATCATATACACCTACACATAACAGATCATCTAAATTCATTACAATGGCATCCTGTGCTATTCCCTTCCATACGGAGATATCACCGGTTTCTTTCCAGTACAAATAAGCTAAAATACTTTTGGTGCCGGCGCCATCCGCATGCATTACACTCACATAATCATCATCGCCGCCTAAATAATCAGGGTAAATTTTACAAAAGGCGTTGGCAAACAATCCCTGGTCGAGGTGTTTGGTAGCTGCATGTACTTCTTCTTTTTGGGCACTCACCCCTCTTTTACTGTAAAGACTCATAAAAATATTTGAACCGCAAAACTAAATTTCAATTTGCAATTAACCATTAATAAATTTTCAGGTAGTTTTGCACCACTAAAAAATGAAAGTTCACTACGATATACAACAGCTACCCTTGTTTCGCAATGCCGTTATTACCATTGGCACTTTCGACGGCCTGCACAATGGCCACCGCAAGATTATTGAGCTAATGCAAAGTGAAGCGGCGAAAGTAAATGGCGAAACGGTGATCATTACTTTTGATCCGCACCCAAGGCAGGTGGTGGCTAAAGAACGGGCACCATTGTTTTTAATCAATACGTTGGAAGAAAAAATAAGCCTGCTGGAAAAATTAAAGATTGATCACCTAGTGGTAATACCTTTTACGGAAGCATTTGCCAACCAGACTGCAGAAGCCTATATCAGTGATTTTTTGGTAAATACTTTTCACCCACATACCATCATCATTGGGTACGATCATCGCTTTGGCAAAGGCCGCAGTGGCGACTATCATTTACTGGAAGCAAAAGCCGCCGAATACAATTACATAGTAAAAGAAATTCCGGTATATATGCTGGAGGATATTACTATCAGCAGCACTAAAATAAGAGAAGCCATATTGGCTGGTGATGTTGATACCGCCCGCAATTGCCTGGGGTATGATTACTTTTTCAGTGGCACCGTTATCCAAGGCAACCAGCTCGGCCGAACCATCGGTTACCCCACGGCTAACTTACAAATCAACAATGAAAATAAACTGGTGCCGGGGAACGGCGTATACGCCGTGACAATTAAAAATGAAAAATTAAAAATTAAAAAAGGGGGTATGATGAATATTGGCGTTCGCCCTACTGTGGATGGAGTTAACCGGGTGATTGAAGTAAATATTTTTGATTTTGATACGGATATTTATGGCGAGACATTGACCGTCACTTTAAAAAAACACCTTCGCAGCGAAGTAAAATTTAATGGATTGGATGCACTGAAAGCGCAGCTGGCGTTGGATAAGGTTGCGGCGATGGAAGCGCTTCGCTGAGTTATGAATTATAAATTATGAGTTTTTTAATTTCACAACTTTCCGCCATTAGTATCTCCTTTTAGATATTTACTTTTTTCGTTTTAGGCGTTCGATCTGTAGTTCAATAAAGGTTTTCTGTACAAGAGTGCGACGCCTGTGAAGCTTAATAGCAGTACACCTGCCGGGTTCAAAAAAAATAAAAAGCCAACAAAATTGAAGTGCCTGCTTTTTACTAATACGCTCCAATCTAAGTTCCCCCTTTGGGGAGAGGGGACTACATTATCTTCACCACCATTTCCTTTAGCAAACTTCCATCACTTGTGCCGCTATCGTTTACACCGATGCTTCTTAAATTGTATTCGTGCAATAGAAGTAAGGCCCTTTCCACACCTTCGTAACCGTACAGTTTTGCTGTGGCGATGGCTTCTTTGGCGGCGAATGGATTGTTATAAAAAAATGGTTTCACTGCGTTTTCACTTTTATCTGTCATACCAAAAATGATGTACAGTTTGCTGAAATAACCATACAGCGCCGGCAACACCAATTGTATGGGTGCGGCTTTGGGATTGCCCTCAAAATACTGGATGATGCGAATGGCTTTTGCCAAATCTTTTTTACTCATGGCGGCCTGCAACTCAAAGGCATTGTACTCTTTGCTTACGCCTACGTATTTTTCAATGTCATCTTCGGTAATGGTTTTGCGTTGCCCAAGGTTGACAGTGATTTTTTCAAGTTCGTGCACTATGCGGTTGAGGTCGTTGCCGAGGTGATCTACCAGTAACAATACCCCTTTTTGTGACATGCTGAAATCCTGCGCTTTGATATATTCCGTTACCCATTCTACCAGTTTATATTCCTTGATTTTTTCGGAGGTAAATACTTCGCCATCTTTTTTAATGGTCTTGTATAACCTGGTGCGCTTGTCGAGTGTTTTTTCTTTATAGCTCACTACAAAAACAGTGGACGCCAGCGGGTGTTCAATGTAATTTTCCAGCTTATCAATATCCTTCATTTGCTGGGCTTCTTTCAGCAATACCACCTGCCTTTCGGCGAACATCGGGTAGCGCATGCACGCATTTACAATGTCGCTCCAATTAGCATCTTTACCATAAAATACAGACAGGTTAAAGCCGGCTTCACTTTCGGGCAACAACTGGTGCTCGGCATAGCTTACTATCTTATCAATATAATAATCTTCCTCGCCTTCCAGCCAATACACTGGCTTAAAAAGCTTCTTCTTCCAATCACCTAAAATTTTTTCTGCAGACATAAACGTTGGTAATTTTTATTTCGAAACATATAAAAAATGTCTGATGGCTGATTTTTTGATGTCTGATTTTTTTCTGATTGTAATTTATTGATTCGTTGCAACAGCTATTTAATTGAAGACTTGCAGGAAGTTGGATATTTCCCCTCTTCAACTTTATCAGTTGCGAAGATGCAAGTTATATTTTTTAGGTTAGCAGTTATTTCTTAATTGAATAAAAGACGATTGTAAAATAGAACGCCTCACTTAAAAAAATTGTACAGCAGACTTTGACATAAACAGAAAAGCTCCCGACCTTAAAGAAATCAGACATCAGACATCAAAAAATCAGACATCTTCCTTACTTCCCGCTTTTCCATTGTTTTAAATGTTCTATTACTTCTTCCTGCTTTTTAGCATCGTCTTCTTCAATGCGCTTCAGGTCGCTCTCTATTTCATCCCACTCTTCATCCGTCAATTCATCTTCTACCACAGACGAAGGATTGGTAAATTTTTGAACCACATCGTGCAATACTTCCAGTGCAGCCTCATTGTCCATGCCCATCACAAGGTTGATGATTTGTTGTTTGAGTATTTCTGTGTTCGTCATACAAATATTTTTATAAAATTAAAACTTTAAGCATAAAAAAAGATACCTCTTTAAAAGGTATCTTATTAAACAAAGTAGTAACAAAACTAAATGCGTTTTGGAATAATCATATTTAACAACGTGAGGAAAAAAAATGCGCCAAAGGCAGCCGTTAAAATGTAGCCCTGCCATTCTTGTCCGGAATTAATACCGATTGCTGCACAAACCACGTACCCAATCAAACCACCCAAAATGCCGGCTATTACGCTTCCGGTTAATTCAAGTGTGTTTCCCTTAAATAACTTACCTGCCCAGCCTGCAATTGCGCCATACGTTAATACAATTATAATTGCTAATGCTTCCATACTGTTTTTCTTAAAAGGATTAGATAATAAAGCGACTACTCGTTAAAGTACAATCCGCCTGCCAATTTTATCTTCTTCATTGCAAGCATGAAAAACAAGGCAAAAGAGGGGAAATCGGGTATCGGATTCTACAGATATTTGTATACAACGTAAGGATGGGTGTTTTATTTTATCAATAACCAACCGGGAAATACCTAAACCGATCTACCATACAGCGCAAACAAAAAAAGGCGCCTTAAATTAAGCGCCTTTTTGATAATTCGTTTTTACTACACTAAATACGCCGGGGAATAATTAAATTCAATATGGCTAACAAAATGCAGGCGCCAATACCAGCCGTTAAAATATATCCCAGCCAACCGCCGCCGAGGTTAATATGTAATAAACCAAAAAGCCAATATCCCACAAAGCCACCCAATATGCCTACGATAATATTACCGATTAATCCAAGTCCGCTGCCCTGGAATAATTGTGATCCCAGCCAGCCGGCGATAGCGCCTAAAAGAAGTGTAATAATAATTGCTTGTGCTTCCATGATTTTTGTTTTAAGGTTTTTAAAATACAATTCTTCCAGTTAAATGCAATTGGCCTGCCAGTATTAATTGGCTTACCAAAACAGAAACGGACTGACATTGCAGTAATATTGGGTCAATATTTCTACAATTGAAGCATTTTTTGATAGCGAATAGAAACGAAGGGAACATTTCTTTGGTGGTCTCTGCAGATCAGGCCGAGGCCTGATCCTACGAAAAAACCCGGCGCTTGCCGGGTTTGTATTTTAATTCGTGTAATTCGTGCTTAAAAATTCGTGTAATTCGTGCCTAAAAATTCGTGTAATCTGTTTTAATCCGTGTAATAAAAAAATTAATTCAAGCTCCGAAAATCCACCGGCACCAGTTTACTCACACCCGGCTCTTGCATGGTTACTCCATAAATCACATCCACCGCACTCATCGTTTGTTTGTTATGCGTAACAATAATAAACTGGCTGTTCTCACTAAACTGTTTAATCATCTTCGTAAACTTGCCTACGTTGGCATCATCCAGCGGTGCATCTACCTCATCTAAAATACAGAACGGTGCTGGTTTAATTAAGTAGATGGCAAACAACAAAGCCGTTGCCGTCAATGTCTTTTCACCCCCACTCAACTGGCCGATTGAAGACGGGCGCTTGCCTTTTGGCTTCGCCACAATATCAATTCCTGTCTCCGCCAAATTGGTCGGATCCACCAATACCATATCCGCCGTATCATCTTCTGTAAATAAAGCCTTAAATACCTTCTGAAAATTTTCTCTTACTTTATTAAACGTATCAAGGAACTGCTGGTTGGCGGTAGCTTCTACCTCCTGTATGGTTTGCATCAGGCTATCCTTTGCGGTTACCAGGTCATTTTTTTGCTCCATGATAAATTCATAGCGCTTCTTCATTTCGGTATAGGCTTCAATCGCTGTCGGGTTTATTTCGCCGATGTTTTCCAGCCGTTTGCGCATGCGGTCATTTTTTTCCTGCAAGTCTTCCAATGGCACATCACCGGTTCTTGGTTCATCAATGATGGCATCCAGGTCAATCTTAAACTCTACCTGCAACCTTTCCTTCATCCCTGCCAGTTGCAGTTTTAATTCGGTCAGTTTATCTTTTATTTCGCTTAATAAATGATCAATTGTCTCTTTCGATTTTTGTTTGTGGCGCAACTCACTTTCTTTTGCGGCCAGCGCATTGCGCAAATTGTAATAAGCCTGGTCTGCTTCGTTCAGTTTCTTTTCTTCCACATCTTTATTCAACAATAAATCCCTCACCAGTGTTTCCAGTTCGCTCAATGCAGTAGCGGTTTCACCAATGCTGGCGGCGGCTTCTGTTAACTGTACCGTGCTGCTTTCTACCTGTACTTTTAAATCATTTAACTGGCGGGTCTTGAATTCAAATTCCTGTTTTAAACTCACCAGCTTGCTTTGCTGACGGGTGAATTGCAGGTTGCCATCATTGTACGTGGCCGTTGCAAAATTATACTCCTGCTCGGCGGAAGCATATTCCTGTTCGATGCCCTGCATTTTATCGCCCAGTTCTTCCAGCTGCGTATTCAGCTTTTCCAGTTCGTCTCTTGTGTTGGCAATGGCATCATGACTGGCTTCCAACTGCTCCTGCAAATCTTCCACCCGTTTGGTACTGGTTTCTTCCAGGTGGTGCAGGTTTTCAATTTTATTCTGCAGGCTAAACACATGATTGGTAAGGTTATTAATATCCTGCTGTGTTTGCCTGATGGCATTTTCTTTCAACTGTTCATTAAAAGCAATCACTTCATTGTGACGGGCCTGGATGGTTGCTTTCAATTCGTTCACCACAATTTCCTGTGCACTGATTTCTTCTACCAGCTTTTCCAGGTTCTTCGCACGGCCAATCTTTTTACCTTCAAACAAACCCACACTACCACCGGTAAGCGAATATTTTCCTTTTACATATTTGCCTGTTTTTTCCAACACCACCGCACCATTGCTGTTGCGCATGGCATCTTCATTTTCCGCTATAAAAACATTGCCCAGCAAGTGTTTGGCAAGGTTGGCATATTTGCTATCCACTTCTACCACACCCAATGCAGCAATGGTTCCATCAGGTTGATGGCTTTCTTCAAAACCAGTAAACTTATCCTGTAAAAAGAAATTGGCCTTGCCTTTTTTATTGTCGTCCAGTAAATGAATCGCTTTTAATCCTTCTTCCAAATTATTCACCACGTAATAATTCAGGTAAGGCTCCAGCACATTTTCTACCGCCGCCCTGTATTCCGGTTGAACGTAAATAATGTCACTCAGCAAAGGCGCTTCGTGGTTCCAGTTGGGGTTTTTATGTAAAAATTTTACGCTCTCCGGGTAACCTTCCATGCTATCCACCAGGCTTTTCAGCAAGGCGTATTCGTTTTTTTTGCTATCGAATTTCCGGTTCTCTTCTGCCAGTTCGCCACGCAGTTTTTCCAGCATGCTCTGCGTCTGAAAAATCTGTTCCTTTGTAAACTCGTGGTGATCCTGCAATTGTTGCAAGTCTACTTTCTTTTGCTCCAGCTCATCCGCCTTTACTTTTCTATCGGCTTCCAGTTGCTGTAACTGGCCCTGGCGCTGACTCTTCTCTTCCTGTATCTGTGCAATGGTGCGTTGTACGTTCTGAATGCTGGTGTCTGCCACCGCTACTTTCTTCTCCGCGTCAAACTGTGTACGTTGTATGGCCTGGTTTTCCCTGCGAAGGGCATCAATGCTGCTGCGCTTTTCATCAAATACACGGCGCTTGTCTTCTACCCCGTTTTTTAATTCTTCCAACCTGCCCTCCAGTTCTTCCAGCTTTACTTCATCTTCCGTAATTTGTATGCTGGTAAACTGAATGCTTTCATCCAGGCCTTTTAATTGTCCGCCTGCTTTTTGTAAAAAATCATTGAGGCTCGTTTCACGTTCCCGCAAATACGTTAACCGTTGTGCCGCCAGACTTTTTTCACTTTCCTTGCTACGCACGGCGCCCAACATATCGTTGAAGGCATGCTGCATATCCTGCAGATTTTTTTCCTGCGAAATAAAACCCAGTTTCTCCTGCTCCAATGCCGCTTCTTCCAATGCAATGGCCGCTTCCAGTTCAAGGCGCTTGTCTACTTCGTTTTGCTGTTGGTGGTTCAGGTCGCGGTAAGTGATGTTGAAACCTTCCAGCGCCGCCTTGGCCAGCTCAATGCTAACTTCCTTGTATTCTTTTTTTATCTCAAAATATTTCTCCGCTTTTTTGGCCTGGCTTTCCAAACTCTTCAATTGGTTGTTGATCTCAAACAACAAATCTTCAATACGGGCCAAATCCTGCTCCGTAGCATCCAGTTTTAGTTTCGCTTCTTTTTTACGGGTTTTGTAAATGGTAATTCCGGCAGCCTGTTCCAGCATTTTACGTCGGCTGTTCTCTTTATCCTTTATGATATCATCCACCATGCCCAGTTCAATAATGGCATAGCTGTCGGTGCTAACGCCGGTATCCATAAACAGGTTGTGAATGTCTTTCAGGCGGCAGGCCACATCATTGAGGCGGTATTCACTTTCCCCGTTTTTATAATATTTACGGGTAACGGTTACCATGTTGAATTCGGTGGGCAACAGGTTTTTGGTATTCTCAAAAGTCAGGCTCACCTCTGCCAGCCCGCTCGCACTGCGGCTTTTGCTGCCGTTAAACACCAGGCTCTCCAGGTTTTCACTGCGCAGGTTGCTTATTTTATGTTCGCCGATTACCCAGCGAATACTATCGATGATATTGCTTTTACCACAGCCGTTGGGCCCGATAACGCCGGTAATGCCCTCATCAAAATTGAGGACGGTTTTATCGGCAAAACTTTTAAATCCTTTTATTTCAAGACTCTTTAAACGCACGGTTCTATAATTTAAGTAAGAGGGCAAATATAGCCCAATGCATCATAAACAGTCTTTGAATGTATGCACGAGTTATTCACGATTATCCACAGCCATTTAGCTGGGTAACTTGTGGATAAGTAATAGGGAAATGGGTTTGGCCGGGCTAAGACAGCAGCGTTGTGGGGCTGCGGTGGCGTCGCACTCTTGTACGTTTTTAGCTTTATTGTACTCTTCTTTAATTTGCTACAGCTTTCTAAACTAATATAACATCAATTCTTCTTTGCCAATGGACGGTATTCGTTTTCAATAAATTGATTGGGGGTCCACTTTTTGTTGATATTCCCTAAAATAAAAGAATTAAAAGCAGATAATGCAATGGATGTTGGAATTGCAATTTCCGGATTAAGTTCTCCTAATATTGCACTTGCAACCGTAAATATATAAAATCTTACGGCCCTTAATGGTAAACTTTCTAACACTGTCTTCTCTTCAACTTTTTTCTGATACTCGCTCATTAAATTGGAGTCATCGGGCAAATTATGTAGCCATGATTTATATTTCTCCATCTGGCGCAGGACTCCGTCCTGTTGCCCATCGTTACTAATCTTCGAATGCTATGCTATCAAAATCGTTGGAATACACCCTGTATATTTTCTTTGTATTGATATCTCCCTTTAACTAATCATCCGGTTTAAAGCCTATTCTTTTTCGCAGTTGCGACGGCGGATTGATCAGCTTTTTCAACGCACCAAAAATCAGTTGAATATTATCCTCATTTTTGGTTGTCCTGCTATCGTTCTTCATCAATTCCTTTTCTATTTTTTCCAGCTTCAATAAAATGTCTTTATGTGTCAACAACATTTCGCGGAGTTTCGTAAAAATTCTTATGATGCGGATATTTACTTCTATTGCCCTGTCACTATTTAAAACACCGGACAACATGGCAACGCCCTGTTCTGTAAAAGCAACAGGCATTTTTCTTGTACCACCCCAACTTGATATTCCAGTTTGGAATATCAAGCTTTTAAATTCTACTTCTGTAAGCTGAAACATAAAGTCGTCCGGAAAACGTTGTAGGTTTCTTTTTACTGCCTTGTTTAAATTTCCAGTTGTCACGCCGTACAGCTCTGCCAGGTCTTTATCAACATTATTTTTTGCTGCCGGATCTGGTAAATTTTATTTACTATTATTTCATCTGCAACCATTATTTTTTTTAATGCATTTGCCATGTTGATTTTTTAGAGCTATACAAATATATATTTTTAAGGTATCGCAAAATGCGACAACTTTCCCCGTCCTGGCGCAAGCCACTCTTCAAATTATAAAACTGTTGTTGGCGTAAGGGTGCAGGGCGGCAATGTACGTTGGCGTCCTTGTGCCTGTAAAGCGGCCAACAGCTATGCTTTAATAAGCGCACAATTTTAAAACTGCATTTTAAGGGGATGCTCCTATAGAGCAAAAGTTGATGGCACTTGTTTATTACAAAGGGGTTGCTCCGATGGAGCAGGAGGTACATGCTGTACACAACTCCCAAGGCGCAGGACTCTGTTCTGTTGCCATCCTTACTAATCCCCGAATGGTATCCTATCAAAGATGCTGGAATACATCCTGTATATTTTTACCCTTACATGTGCATATTGCTTACACCGTAAATTACATCTACCGAACGCATGTTTGTATATGGTGCGTTACGACAATGAACCGGCTGTTCTTGCTACACTGTTTGACTATCCCGGTGAACTTGTTAAATAAATTTGACAGAGATGTTACAATTTGGTAGTTTTAAAATGCTTCAATACTGCATGTCATGAAGATCCTGATCATTTTTATTTACCTGGTGCTATTTGTTATTGGAAACAGTTTCAGCCAGGAGAACTGCAGTAACGGAATAGATGATGATGGTGATAACCTGGTGGACCTGCAGGATCCTTTGTGCCAATGCCGCTTCAGCGTAACCGCTAACCTTTTAAGAAATGCATCTTTTGAGTCCTTTGACCATTGCCCTACTTATTTTTACAACAACGATTCCCATGTTATTGATCATTGGCAATATGGCACCTATACCAATGTGAATGAGGCAGTTTATTATCACAATTTTAATTGCTCTTATGATTCCGCACAGGTAATGTTATTTCAGGCCCCAAACCTTCCATTGCCGGATGGCAATGCATTCATTGCTATCAAACAACAGTTGCCGCCGGGAAGTATTGTTGCAGAAAAAGACATTGCCAAAGTCTATATCAGCCAATGTCTGGAGCAGCCATTAACAGGCGGAGAACAATATACATTTAGCTTTAACGCGGGCAGGTTCCAGTCAAATGACGACCGGGATTTTATCTATAAAAATGAACCCTTTACAGTCGCTATATTCGGGCACCCTGATTGCAGTGCTATTCCTTTTGGAACAACGAACAGTGCAGCCAACGGCTGTCCTGCTAACTATCCCGGATGGGTATTGTTAGGTAAAACAGTTGTACACAGCAAAGGAGATTGGGTACAGGGAAAAATTAGTTTTATAGCACCGCCAGGTATACAGGCAGTTACCATAGGGCCCGATTGTTCCATACCGAAGTCCGATATCCATCTCACAGACAGTACTACGTTACTGGATTATTATGTTTATTACCTGGATGACCTTCACCTCCTGCCAACCAAAGACTATCATTTCCCCCACATAGCAGGAAACATTAACGGCTCGTGCGAAACAAGTGATGTACTAACAGCTCCCGGGATTACAGGTGCTGAAAGCCATCAATGGTATAAAAATGATATTGCTATAGCAGGGGCTATCGGGAAGCAATACAGCGTGACTGTAAACGAGGCAGAGGGCATTTATAATGTACGTATTGTGGTGCCGGGGTCCTGCCTGCTTTCTGAACCTTTTGTTGTAAGTGCCAGCAGCATTGCTGCCCTCAACATTCCAGCAGACACCATCTTATGCACGGGTGATACGCTGTTAATAGCAGCTCCTTTGGATGGAATTAGTTATACAATAAATGGCAGCATTGCTTCTTCAATAAAAATATTCAAAGCGGGTAATTATAAGATCATTGCCGGCGATATAAATGGTTGTTCCAAAGAATTTAATGTAAGCGTAGTTGATAAAAACTGTACTATTTTTATCCCCCGTAGCTTTACTCCCAATGGTGATGGTCTGAATGATATCTTTCGTATACCCCAGGCCGGTATGATACAATTAAAAGAATTTGCTGTTTACAACAGGTGGGGTCTTAAAATTTTTACCACTTCACAAAACAGCCGTGGTTGGGATGGCAACTATAAAGACAGGCAAAGCCCTGCAGGTGTTTATACTTATAGTATTACTGGGTCCGTAAATGGGAAAGTGAGAAATTTGAGCGGTACAATTATACTGTTGCGGTAAAAAATTGTCATTACCGTGGCAAAATTATCCGTGTTTTATTTATATATTTTCTATGACCGATGCTCCCCACCTGGAGCAGGACTCTGTCCATAAGTGTTCGAAACATTAAAAAAATTATAGACGTCATGTTGTTTAAAGCCTGAAAGGCTGGTATTATTATAGAAAGCCAGAAGAATAGTTGAATCAAAATACCGAAGGGATGATGACATTTCCAACCTATTTCACCCCTTCGGGGTTTGAAGAACTGTAAAATTTGTTGCTTGATAACGTGCAGACACAGGACAGAGTTCTGCGCTTATGAGTACTGTAAGTACAACATACCGTTCCTACGGAACGAAGATTGCTTTACTGATTCATTGTTACCGATATACAGGCCCTATGGGCCTAATTAAATACCTGGAAACTCTACAGGGTGGTTGCATAGATCAGTCGCAGGGCTCTGTCCTGTTGCCCATCGTTACTACTTCCGGTACATATTCATGAACAAATTAAAGATCAATTTGCCTCGATTGATATCGATATAAAAATAAAATGGGTAAAACAATTTAGCCTATTGATAATACCAGCTGCTATATATTTTTCGAAATAAATACAACCATCATTACCTTTTCTTTTATAATGATGGTTAAAACATTTCGTTAGTTTTAGTTACTTCAAACTTTCGCTATTATCTGAAAAATTTTCTGCCAGAACGTTTAAACTATTTCTGAAAGCGGCAGTAATAAAATAAAACAAAGAGTATTGGCGGAATTGATTTACCGATGTACCTGTAGATATTCTGTAGTTGGTAGATTATATAAGTCAACAATTGCCAGCAGGTTTTTAAAAGTTTTTTTAACATCAGTTTTTGGTATTTCACCCAGCGGAAATAGTTGCACCAGCATGTCGCAGGCTTTGCTATTGTCCCTGATAACGTCACCAAAGTTTTCAAAATTCAACGTTTCAGGCTGGCCATTTTCTTTCTGAAAGTAGTACTCATGATAAACCATTCTTTTTTGCCAGCTGTTTTTTTCGGTACTTGCATATTCATAGTGAAACAGATTTATTTTACCAGAGCGCAGTCGGCTGATATATATTCCTTTCGATTTGGGGCTGCTATTTTCGGGGGTATATAAAATCTTGTATGCATAAGATGTTTGTATGGCTGCATACTGACCAAATTCAACTTTTTTACCATCAAGCAACACTGCTTTGTCGTTTACATTATTGGTTGGAAACAGGGATGTTCTTGTTTGGTATTGCAGTTTTTTAGCGGTGATTTTTACTCCGTCGTTTGTAACAATAAATAGTTGATTACTGTTATCCCTGCCTTTTCTTTGCTCATTATTAAATTTTGCTGCAATTGGTTTTGAAGACGTGCAGGAAACCGACAGGAAAATAAGGACTATAAAGAAATTAAGGTTGTGGAAAGTTTTCATTGTTTATTTTTAGGGTTATCTCCATTTAAAGGCATAATAATGCCAGTATTTTTTTTGATTGAAAATCAGGTTGTTATAAACTTTTTCATTTCACTGTTTTCCAGAAAAAGGATGCTATTTCCATATTTAGGATTCACTGGTGGCCAGAATTCCAATTCAATGTAGAATTATCCCGACAGCAATACCAAATAAACTGTGCCGGGACATGTTTTAGATCTCTTTTTACTGCCTTATTTTAATTTCATTTAGTTACACCGTAAAGTGATGAAAAGTATTTGTCCAACATTTTTTTGCTTCGGGAGCTAGTAAATTTTTGTTTAACTACTATTTCATTTGCAATGGATATTTTTCTTCCGCTCCGAGTTTACTGCCAGGGAACTTCCAAGGCGAGTCTCCGCACAAATTGCCGAAGTCTGTAACCAGCAAAAGTTACAGGATTCGCCCTCTGATAAAAGGAAGTAATATCAATTGCGCAAATACTGAATAAAGCAATTTGAGAACACCACACTGATAGGCAGGAGTCCTGTGGAGAATAAAAATTGTAACGCTTGTGGTCGTCGCAGAATCTCGCCTTGGAAGTCCATGAAATTATTATGTGTGTCGGCTTTTCGTCTATGTTGGGGTTCCTCACAAACCTTTATAAAACATCGTCCACCGTGAGGTGTTGTTGCGTCTTTTCGCCCTTCACCCTTGTCACCGTGTTTACTTTTACGTATCAGCCAATCATTTATTTACACATCATTTTTACTGAGCAGCATTTATCATGCGAAGGCTTTTTCTTTTTGTCTTAACTCTTTGTTGGCATTACTAAAACACCACAAAATAAAAAACCCGGTGAGTGATAAAACACCCGCCGGGTTCGTACTAGCAGCATACAAATTAATTCAGCTTGTCAGACATAAATTCAACCAATTTTTCTCCGCTCATTTTATTCGCCGTAGATTCATCTGTACGGGTATTTTTAAACTGCGGCGTGTCTGCCAGGTAATGAATAAATTGCTCCTGCGCCTGGCCTGTACCGGTTACATGTATGTAAGTAGCATTTTGCAGGTGGGCAGCAATTTCTTTAAAAAATTTTAGCTGCAAAGATTTTTGTTCATTGTTTGCTGTCTTCTCACTTGAATTTGGGGAACCTTTTTCCCCCTTTATAGAAGCCAGCACAGAAATTGTTTCTGCCTCGGGTGCCTCTTTGCCTACAACGATTGCTGACTGTGTATCCATCCATACACCAAATTGTTTTTGATTAGCCATTTTTTATGTTTTATTGTAACAGGTATCGTTCAATTACCATACCGTTAAAATTGCTGGTTCAACCTTATTGGAGTTACTTGTCAAAAGGAATATATCACTGTCGCACGTAGCCGACCTTTGGGTCTTATGACTAATAAGCGCCGCATAATTGAAGTGATGTTGTTCGTCCAATTTTTATAGTGTATAAAATACTCAATGCATGCTTGCCATCAATCACTTTCTTCGAGGTGAAAGTGCTGGTGATGTGCTCCTGCTGCAAGGTGTAACGCAAACCCGGCAATAGCAAGGTCTTTAAGAATACTGATAATTTCCAGTTGGCGGGTTTCTTTTGAACCAGCGTTGAGAAAATTGGGAATATGAACAGATAATATAAAAAAGACAAGGAGTGCTGCAAGAATATAGCCGGTGAATTTTACATACTGGTTGGTCATAAAGGACAGCCCTGCAAGAATGAAAGCAACACCCACAAAATATGACCATACTATACCACCCACAAGTTCAGATGGAACATACGCCATCAGGTCGTGAGGATAAACCAAATGAAAGATTCCAAAAATAATCAGCACAATTGACAACAGATAAATAGCAATCCGCGAGATGATGTGATAATGTTTCATGGTTAAAAGTTTTGCAGAAGGTAAAAGTTTCACCAGCTGTAACAAATGATAACAGTTGGCGATTATTATGACAAATGTCAACTTTTCTTCCGCTCCGCGTCCTGCGCACGGCAACTTGCGAGGCCAAGCTGCAAAAGCTACTACAATTAACCCGGTCTGACCTTCGGTGCCGACCGGGTTAACCAAACAGGTATAACTCGCAACGTATAGGCTATGCGTACAATTGGTTAGAGATTTTTTTACAGCGATTTCGCTGTTGTAATCGGGATGGAAAAATAAAAAGTAGAACCCCTGCCCTGCTGGCTTTCTACGCCGATATTACCGTTGTGTTTTTTAATAATTTCAGCCGCTATAAACAAACCGATACCAAAGCCCGGGAAGGTTTTTTCATTTCTGCCCTCTACCCTGTAAAAACGCTCAAATATTTTTTGTTGGTCGCCTTTACTAATACCAATACCAGCATCCTGTACAGATACAATAACGTTATCACCATCCAGCGCTGTCTTCACCAGGATACTCCTTGAGTCTGGCGAATATTTAACGGCATTCGTCAAAAAATTTACCAGCACCTGGCCAAGCCTGTCCTTATCGCCTTGCACAATTGTGGCAGGCGCTTGTGAAAAACTAATGCGGTGGCCAGGATTTACCTGTTTGGCATTGGCTATAATTTCTTCTGCCATTTCATTGATATCAAAATCTTCCCTGACCAGTTGCAGGCCGCCGGCTTTAATTTTAGAAAGATCCAGCAGATCTGTGATAAGGGTAGTAAGACTGGCAACCTGCCTGCCGATTGTGCCCAATGAATCCTGTAAAAAAGTATCCGCCCCTTCTGCGTACATTGTTTGCAACAACTGCACATATCCCTTTATTGTTGTGACAGGCGTTTTTAATTCGTGACTGGCCATACCAATAAACAAGTCCTTCTGCTCATCCATTTCCCTGATTTCCTGGATGTCGGTACTGGTGCCAACCCACATCCGGATGTTTCCCTGTGCATCTCTTTGCGGAATAGCCCTGCTCAATTGCCATCGATATTGTCCATTCGCCAACCCAAGTCGGTGCTCAAAAAAATAATTTGTGCCGGTAGTGATTGCATGAAGCCAAGCTTTCAAATTCCCCTCCCGGTCATCCGGATGTACAATCGAAAGCCACCCTTCGCCCATTACCTGCGCTTCGGTAAAACCAGTATAGTTGTAAACGGACTGGTTATAGTAATTAATATTTCCCTGTACATCGCCCGTCCATACCAGTTGTGGCATGGAGTCTGCCAGCAGGCGGAATTTTTGTTCCCTTTCTTCCAGCGTTTGCTGGTAGTTTCTTTCTGCAGTTATATTTCTTGTTGTACCGATCAGTTTAACTGGCGTGTGGTCTTCTGAATAAAAAACCTTGCCCTTGTTTTCGATCCAATGTATGGATTGGTCGCTCCACCGTATTTTTGAAACATATTGCAGCACACCCGATTTATAGGCTTCCCTAACAGCTTTTTTTCTCACGGGTAAATCTTCCGGAAAAAGAGATGCTAACAGTTCGTTGTGCCCTGTTATTTTTTCTTTGCCAACTCCAAATATTTCCAGGAATTTTTCTGAATAGGTAAATTCATTTGTTTCTAAATCCAGCGCCCAGGTACCCAATTCGCTGGCTGCAATAATGATATTGAGTTTTTCTTCATTTTCTTCTATTTTTTGTTTTGCCATGGCAAGCCCGGTTACATCTGCGGCGGTATTCATTACACCGTATATGTGTCCTTCGATATCAAACAATGGGGTGAAGCTGTAATTAAAATAATATTTTGTGAGTACCCCGTCGTTTACCAAATCAACACGTTGGCCATACGCATGAAAGGGAACACCTGTAGTAAATACTTCTTCCAGTTGTTCATAAATTCCCAGACCTTCCAATTCCGGCAACACTTCTGCATATAATTTGCCCACTACATTATTGCCTTTTCCCCAAACATCCAGTACAGCCTGGTTCACCATTTGTACCCGCATTTCTTTGCCGAGGTAAATAGCTATTGGGAATGGCGCACTCTCTACAAATGATCGTAGCCGCTGTTCGCTTTCTTCAATTGCCTGCCGGGATTGTACTTTTTCTGTAACATCATTTACAGTTATGATAATGCCCGATATACTATTGTCTTTTTCAAACAACGGCGCAAATTCAAAATCAAGATAAAATTTTTTCGTCCCATCATCTCCCCGTACGTATGCTACCGATTCTTTTTCACTGTGTGTTTCCCCGGTTGTAAAAACCTTGTCAAGTAGTTCAGGATATTTTTGTTCTTTTAGTTCTGGAAATACTTCTAAAATGCTTCGCCCGATGACATCCGTTTCTTTCTTTCGCCAAATATTTTCAAACATCACTTTATTGGCCATTTCAATAACATGGTTTTTGCCTCTCAGTATGGTCATTGGGATGGGCGAATGTGTCACCATATTCCTGAATTGCTTTTCACTTTCGGCAATGAGGTGTTTTGCTTTCACTGATTCAGAAACATCCGTTACCGTAACAATGATACCTGAGATAGTGACATCATCTTCTCTTAAGGGATGATAAAGGAAATCAAAATATCTCGTTTCCTCTTTACCATAGCGTTGAATTGGCACCGGGTATTCGCTTCCATGAAATGGTATGCCTGTTGTTAATACATCATTCAATAATTGTCGCACAGTGCCCTCCGCTTCCGGCAACGAGTCAAATAAAGGCTTGCCTGTAAAATCGGATTCCTTTTTGTCTACCAGGGCCAGGTAAGCATCATTGGCCATTTCCACCATAAACTCCGGACCTCTTAAAATAGTAATGCCAATGGGTGCCTGCTGAACAGTGTTCCTGAATTTTTTATCGCTTTCAATGATTGCCGCGGCGGCATTTTTTTGCGCTGTAATATCGGTATGTACGCCAACCCACTCCCTCAGGCTGCCATCTTTATTACAGAGCGGTATTGCCCTTACAGCAAATGACCCATATTTGCCGTTCTTCATTTTTAAACGATGTTCAAAAACAAAATCTTTTCGTTCCTGTAATGATTTATTCCAGGCATCAATTGTGGCTTGCGCATCATCAGGGTGTACTGCATTTGCCCACCCATAGCCCTGGTATTCATCATAGCTTTGGCCGGTAAGTGAAGCCCAGCCTGTTTGCAGGCCTTCCATCTCGCCAACGGCATTATTGGTCCACAAAATACCTTGTACCGCAGACACGGCTGCCTGGAAACGTTTTTCGCTTTCTTCTTTCGCTTCCCGTGCCTGCACTTCCGTTGTTACATCGTTTAATGTTCCGTTAAAACGGTAGGCAATTCGTTGTTCATTGAACCACGCTTTTCCCTTGGCCTGTAAAATGATTTCTTTTTTTGTTACCGGGTTGATGACGGTGTATTCAACATCGTAATTGCCACCTGAAGCATAGTCCAATACATTTTTAATAGCATCAGTAACGTGTTGCCTGTCTTTGTCAACAATTACGTTTATTGCATCAGTTAAATCAATATCTGTTTCAGGATTTAAGCCAAACCATTCCTTAAGCCTGTTATTTGCACTAAATTTATTTGTTACCGGGTTGTAATCCCAGGTGCCCAGTTCCGCAGCTTCTATGGTAAATTGCAATTGCGTTTCGCTTTGTTGCAGGCTTTTATAGGTCAATACAGATTGTGTGGTTTCAAAACAGGTAACCAAAACGCCTGCTATAAAACCATCATCATTTTGCACAGGACTATAGCTGAACGTCCAGTACACATCTTCCATTTTGCCATTGCGGTAAATGGGTATTAATTGATCTTCTGCCCAGGTGGCGCCACCGCCCTGCAGCACCTGGTTGATTAAGGGTTCAATGGTGTGCCATATTTCCGGCCATGCGTCTTTAGCAGGTAGTCCGAGTATGGAAGGGTGTTTCCCATTTTGACCTAAACTGGGCCGGTACGCATCGTTGTAAAAACAAATCAGTTGTGGACCCCACCATAGGAACATGGGAAATTTAGAATTAAGCAAAATGCCTAATGTAGTCTTTAAACTTTGTGCCCATTCTGCTTGCATCCCCAATGAAGTAAGACCCCAGTCTTTTGACCTAATAAGGTGCCCCATTTCGCCACCACCCGACATAAAATTAAGATTGTTAGACGCATTTTTTTGTATACCAGCCATTTATTGAAACGGTTATTTATTTTATAAATCAGTGATTAAAAATATTTTTTTTGTCTCATTTTGACACCTGCAAATGTTCTTCCACGCTTACTGTAGAAGAACAACGTTGGAATAAATAAAAAGGCTAAGACTTTTTAATTTGTCTTAGCCTTTTAAACAAAAATTTTTATTTGCTATTTATTTTCCAACCTTGTCAATTTCCAGCGCATCGTCGGTTATGGTGCCGCTGATGGTTACTTTTTGACCTATAAAATTGGCCACTTTTTCAGGATTGTTGATGGTATATACTTTTTCTCCAACAACAAAAACAGGTTTGGCACCTGCCGCAATACATTTTTTAGCACAGGCGGCATGATCCTTTTTATTTCCTTTTACGCCGCAATCAGAATCGCTGATGTAACCAGTCCATTTTCCTTTATCAAATGCATATGTGACAGCAATGCAAAAAAACAAAACTACAAGCAACAGATACTTTTTCATAATTGTATATTTAGTGTAACCAAATTTAATAATTTAACCAACCAAATCCAATCATTTGCGGGCTTTTTGTTTTAAATATTTGCGCCGCAAAAAGCGCAGTGTCACTTGAGCAACAGCCGCATATAATTAGGCTGATAACAGCATTTGTCACACAGCAGTATCTTTAGTTATCAAAAGCAGTACCAATGCTGTGCATCAAACTGGAAACCGGCCCTTCCATTTTATTGGTATTGTCATCCAGCGTACTGTCATGTAGCAATTCGCCCATATTCAACGCCGCCGGTAAATAGAGTAAAATAGTATTCCGCTGGTTTTTGAAAAAAAGTTTCAACTCTTTTATTCCCGAATCGGCCGGCAAATTTTCTTTTGCCACCTTCACCGTCTCCATCGCAATCTCATTTATTTTTTTTACGGGATCAAGCCCTGACTGATGAGCATATGAGGAAATGGTTTGTACCGCTGCCTTTTCATTATCGGGGAAAATTTTATCCAACCAGTTTGTATTTAAGTCGCTTTTTAAAAATTCTGCACCTCCACTTTCCGATTGAACATATTTATAAAATGCGGTCAGTACAGCAGGTATAGCTGCCTGGCTAAATTTATGTTCATCCGGCGTATCCGCATCCTGCACTACTTCCTGTGTATTTGGATCGATCTTTTGCAATGCCGGGTAGCCTAAGTTTTGTTGGACTGTTTCTAAAAGATTTATTGACATAAGCCTGGTTTTAAAATGTTTTTGAATTGATTGTCACTTACATAATTGTAAAACCATGCCAACAATAGATGATTGAGAAAACAAAAAAGCTGGAGGGTATCAATATTTGTACTAGATGCTGAATTGGTAAAATGAATTCCCTTAAAGAAGGTGATTCAATTTTGTTTAAAGACGTAAAGAGAAAGTATCTTTCAGTTACCGGGTTTAGGCGTAGCTGTTTAAATACGCTGTTTTTTAGCTGCAATTAGTTTCAATTATGTACTAACTTAGCTTGCACTTTCTTCCACCTTATTATGCCACGCCTCCTGTTGCCTGTTATATCTTTGTTAACCGTATCTGTTATCCTGCTTTGTAATGCGTGCTTACAATCTGCCGATCATTCTGCGCCTGCTCACCGAAAAAAAGATGTCGCTGACCTTGGCTCTGTAAGTGCATTGCCATTAACAGTGATTCACCCCGCCCAAAATCCTTTTAATAATGAAAAAGCGGCGTTAGGCCGTTTGTTATTTTATGACCCGATTCTATCTGGCGATAAGGATGTAAGTTGCGCCAGTTGTCACCATCCGGAATTCGGCTATGCAGAAAATATTGAACTTTCTATCGGTGTGGGTGGCACAGGGCTCAGTTCCAACCGGTATTCCCGTCGTCCGGACATTATTCCTCCTACAAAAAGAAATTCACAATCAATACTGAATACTGCGTTCAATGGCATTGACGTAAATGGAACATACGATCCTGCAGAAGCGCCCATGTTCTGGGATCTGAGGGCCACCAGTCTTGAAAACCAGTCGCTGCATCCCATCCGCCAGTTTGAAGAAATGAGAGGTGCCGGTGTTGAAGAAAACGAAGTGTTGAATACTATACTAAACCGGATTCGCTCCATACCTGGTTACCGTACACGTTTTAAAAATGTTTTTGGTAGTGATACTGCGATTTCTTCAACTAATCTTGCCAAAGCAATCGCCTGCTTTGAACGTACCCTTATTGCCAATCAATCCAGGTTCGACCTTTATATGCGTGGCCAACCGTCAGCAATTTCTTCGTCAGAAAAAGAAGGCTTTACCCTTTTCATGAATGCAGGTTGCGCACGATGCCACAGTGGCCCAATGTTTTCGGATTTCAAAGTACATATCATGGGCGCCCCGGATGCTGATAAAAGAAAAGATATTGATTCCGGCTACCATAACAGTTTTGCCTTTCGAACCCCATCGTTGAGGAACTTACGTTTTACCTGGCCCTATATGCATAGCGGGAAAATTTCAAACCTTGAAAACGTGCTTACTTTTTATGAAGACCTGAGAGGCAAACCGTTAAAAACACAGCATGTTCAGGAAGAACAGCTTGACACGCTTGCAAAACAAATCAGGGTTGAATTTAAAGACATACCCAGAATTGTTGAATTTTTGAATACCCTGAACGATGCTGGCTATGACCATTCAATTCCTGAATCTGTTCCCAGCAAACTTGAGGTAGGCGGAAATATAAAGTTGAAGAAATAATATAACGAGACCTTGTGAGAAGAAAGGGATGACTCCTAGTTTTTGTTTTTAACGCAACGAACAGACATGCCCCATGTTTTTTCCAAAAAATACATGTAGCAGTCGGTGATATCATAGTTTAAACTTCTTTCTACTGCTGTTGTCGCATCATGTTCTTTAGTCGTCCACCAATATCCTGCAATACCCATCGAAGTGCACACCCCTCCACCCGACCGCAATCCACCAGGCAGACCGGTAAAACCACTTTCATTGGTAGCGCCCGTATTGGGACTATTCCATAATACAGTAGCTTTCATTTTACCTCCTGCTACTACGTCGCCACCCAATGAATCTACCAGTGCTATATATTCTTCTTTAGATGGTATGTGCCATCCATCGGGAGCAAGTCCACGCGGATCATTTACTGCATACCAGTTGTATAATTTGCCATATTTGGCATTGGCTGTATCGTTATCATAATAACACCATGCCCCTGTAGTTAAGCTGTTCCAGGTGGCATTATCTGTAACCTGTGGTATAATATCTCCGTTTCTATAAGTTACCACGTCCAGGTTTTTCTGCATCCAGGTTTTTTCAAATATTTTTATGCCAGGTATACCTGATGTAAAACTTAATTCTTTTTGACAACTCACCAACGACGTCAATAAAAAAAGTAACACAAAAAGAGGTTGTAGATTTTTCATTTACGGTTTTAATTATTCCTAAAGTATTGAGGTTATCATTGAAATAAGCAGTTTAATGAATTTTATTTACCGCAATAATTGTAACGGTAGATTTAACCAGGTACTCATTCGCCCGCCTTACATTGCTAATGTATAACGAATTTATATTGAATATTATTTTAATGGTCTGTCTAAAAGCAAGCGTTAAAGACAAAGTTCATCTTTTTATTTCTATAACACCAAACCAATTTATACCCATTTAACGTCATATCATCGTTGAACGCAAAATATTTGTAAAACCCGGGAAACGTTTATTTTAATTATAATATACCAACAGGTATTCTTTTCTCTTACTTAGCAAAAACCGTGTCAGTCTTTTAACTTTTTTAATTAGTGCATTGTAATTAAGACTTGTATGTTTTAAAAACATATTTACTCAGCAATAGCAAAACGTTATTTAATCTATATCGGCAAACCCATACAGCTATTGCTTCTACAATTTTCGGCAACCCAATTTTAACAATTTATTTTAGACCGTTATATTAATTAAACAGCTTTTGCAAGTCAGCGATTTTTTTTAAAATTTACTTTATTTGATTGCAAGTATTGCTGAACAGCCCGCTCTTTATCTTTCATTAATGCAATTACAAATTCTTTGCTATTCTGCAAAGGCACAATCTTTTTTTCAGAAAAAAACATAATACTTACCGTCTTCTCCAAACTCTTTTCTGAAGGTTCCGTTGTAATCATCTTTAACGGTTTAATGATTTTAAAACTTTTTTTCAGCAGCTCAATTTTGCTTTCCAGGATCGATTAATACAAATAATTTTCTGTTTGTTTTTCTATAGCCGGATAACCAGATCTAAAAATGTATGGACCATTGTCATTTGAATTTAAACTGCTGAATGTAATTTTTTAAGTAGGCCGGCTTCACCATAAATGTATTGCCTGCCGGATCCTGGTACTACAATTCATGACTTTCAAAATTTAATTCCGTTACTGATGGATAACAACATCCCCGTGCTTGTTACGAATTCCGCAGAGACCCACTCAGAATTTAAAAACGGCGAACCTTCTATTGCAGGGTCGTATCTGTCTTCCAACAATCCCTGCCCATTCATCCTGTAAAATTGAACATCATTGCCACTATAACTCTCGCTAAGATTGGATTGTGCTTTAAGGCCGCCGGCAGCCAGTAGCATATAAACGGGGGAAACAAATTTATAGATTTTCATGGCAGCTATTTCTTAAAGTTAAAACTATTTATTTTAACTACGTATAGTATACCAGGTGATTCTATACTGCATTTTACTTCCCATTATCCCCGGAGGAGAGAAGGGAAGTACGAAATTGGCATTGAACGAAGACCACAAAAATAAAAAAACCGTTTATCCGTTATTAGCACACCAATCCTGTTGAAAACATATTTTGAATACAACCTGTTTACCCAAAAGACCATTGGTACTTACTGAAAACAACAACATGTGAAAAAGAAAATATTATTAAGTTCATTCGCTTTGTTTTTGTTGTTTACTTCGCAGGCGCAACAGTGGTGGAAACCAACTAAGAGAGAATTTTTTGGTTATGGGGCTTTTGCGTTATCCGGTGTATCTTATGGATTTAACCAGGCTATTGAGCACCACGGTTTTGGCCAGGGAAATGACTTTACTGATATCAGCAGAAGTTACAAAAGAAAGTATAAAAATTTTGACGCAGGAGATTTCAGCGAAGCTTATATTGGCAGCAAAACATTTTTGGCCTGGACAACAGATGCCTTTCACCTTACCAATACAATAGACAAGGGATTTTTAACAACTGGAATTGTTTTAAATACCTGGGACTTAAAAAGCGATCTGCAGAAGTATAATAAAAAAGACCGCTGGAAGGTCATCGTTTTTAAAAAGATATTACTTCCCTTAATCATCCAGCACCTTTCCTTTGAGCTCACCTTTGATAATTTGCATAACTGATACCAGGTTATAAATAGCCCGGAATGATTCTACTACTTTACCAGCTGGCAAAATATGTATATCCGTTTTTGTGTACTTGCCTGCCATGAAAATTCTGCAAACAAAACAGGGTGAAAGTAAAAATATAATAGAATTATTTTCGTTGCTTCCTGAAACTGAACGCATCATTGTGGACGTAATAAGACAAATTATTTGCGAAGGTTTGCCGGCATATTGCAAGGAAAAAATCTCCTATAATGTTCCTTTTTTTTACGGCCATAAAGGCATCTGCATCATATGGCCATCTACCATTCCCAGGGGAGAAATTAAAAGAAGACGTGCTGTTGCGATGCTGGTATGGCAACACGTTAAACGATGCAGACAATTTTTTAACTCACTAAACCAATAAACAGGTGTTCTTCAAAATATTTTTAACACCAGAAGAAATAGACGAAGAGAACATCAAAAAACTGTTACCAGAAGCATTAAAGCTTGACCAATCGTTTTCAAAATAACGTTATAAGTGGTGGCTGAAAATATTGTTATTAAAATGAGTTGTTTGCAAAATCTTATCCGCCGAAAACCTCCGTGTAAAAAATGTGGCCCTGCCTGTCCCTGGCAATACCGATGCCGATGTATTTAAAATTGCCCAGCATATTACGGCGATGACCGGATGAGTTTTTCCATAAATTAACTACCTGGCTTCCGGATGTAGCACCATAGGCTACATTTTCCGCAAAGCTGTGTAGCTGCCTGATTTGGTGACTTGCCATGGCATTTCTTTTGGCAAAACCATCATGACCAAATGCAACTTTACCTTTGGCCATATCTAAGCTGTGTTGCAAGGCAATGGCGTTCAGCTGCTGCACCATTACCAAACCCGTTAATCCTTTAGATTTTCTGAACTGGTTAGTTTGACTGAGGACGTCTTCTATAATTCCTGTGTTGCCATGCCCGACAAAAGAGCTGAGGCTTGCAAAACTGATGAAACAGGTGAGGGTAGTAAGTAACAAAGTTGGCTTCATTTGATATTGTCGTTTCGCTGCAAAAAGCAATTTTTATACCAACAAAACATACAGAGAAAAATGGATCAGGGCTTTTAGTATTTTTTCATCTAAACAATAAAATAGGAATTGTTTTTAGCTGCAAGTTTTACAGCGATTACGCTCCCGGCAATAACACAAACCAGCACCGTGAAGCCAATTACAAACGGAACAATTGCTTCCCGGTGAAGCCGGATCAGCAATTTGGTTTCCAGCACGCCCAGTAAAAGTCCGGCCATTATCCCAGCAGCAAAGCCGCTTATTCCGTAAACAATTTTCATACTTAAAGTTACTGTGTAAAGTATAAATAAAAATCCTGCCCGGTTAAATGTAGCGGGTTTGTAATTACAGGTATCCATATCAACATTCGACCTGGTATTTTCATATGCATTAAAGAACACTTTATTTATACAAAAAGTTAAAAATGAACTATCTTTCTTAAAATCATTTTTATGTTATACAACCGTCGTTTGTGGTTGCAGCAAGCGTTTACAACTTTGGCCGCCACAGCAATTTCAACAGATGTAATTGCCGGAGCAAAGCCGCTATTTTCACCTTCTGCCGGTGCCATTCTTTTAAATAGCAATGAAAACCCCTATGGCCCCTCGCCCATGGCACAGAAAGCGATGTTGCAACATTACCGGTCAAGTAACCGCTATCCTGACGATTATATTTTATCAGTCAAACAAAAGATAGCTGCGCACTGGCAGGTGGAAGCGGAAAATATTCTGCTGGGCGCAGGTTCTTCCGAAATAATCGGCCTCACCTGTTTGCTTGTATCACAAAAAAAGAAACAGGTTGTTACTGCCGAACCGGGCTATAAAGTGTGGAATGGGCAGGCGGCTTCCTTCGGCCTTGAGTTTGAGAGAGTCGCTTTAACCGGGGATAAAAAAACGGATCTTGATGCTATGCAGGCAAGGATAAATGATGACACAGCAATGGTGTACGTCTGCAATCCGAATAATCCCACAGGTACTTTTGTTTCCGCAAATAAGCTGAAGGATTTTGCCGAAACGGTATCAAAAAAAACAATGGTTTTTATTGATGAAGCCTACACTGAATATGCCAGCATAGAATCACTTTCGGGCCTTGCCGTAACTAATCCAAATGTTGTGGTGGCTAAAACATTTTCCAAAGTGTACGGGCTTGCAGGTGCAAGAATTGGTTACGCCATTGCTCACCCGGATACAATTGCGAAACTGGCTGCACGCCAGCCATGGTCAGATGGCGCTATAAGTATTGTCTCTGCAGCAGCTGCGATCGCTTCGCTGGATGATACGGCCTATGTGAAAGATATTCTTTTAAAAACAGCCAGGGCCAGAACAATGTGTACAGCAACATTTCAACAACTGTCGCTGGAATATATTCCCAGCAATACCAATTTTATTTTGTTCAATATTGATACCATTAAAAAAGACTGCATAAAGGAATTGGCAGCAAGAAATATCCAGGTACAAAGCCGGAATCATTTTAATGGCCGGTGGTGCAGGGTAAGCATGGGTACCATTGCTGAAATGAAAATATTTTGTGACGCACTAAAAGAGATAGTTTAAGAAGACAGGAAAGCAATTTTTATAAGCAACCAACTTTTTATAGTCTTGCTATTTACATCTTCATACCCTCCATTGGGTTGGAACCTTTTGTAAAAATATATTCGCTTTGTAATAAATAGGCACCCGTTATTACCACCACATCACCTGCGCTTAAGCCTGATTTAATTTCAATGCGGTCGCCTGTTTCCAAACCGGTTTCCACCATTTTATTGATGAAGGATTTTTCTCCGGTTCTTATCCAGACCGTTGCGCCTTTGCTATCCCGCAATACTGCATCCACAGGCAATGTAAGCGAGTGTCGCTGCTTACTTTTTAATACCACGTAGGCAGGCATGCCGGGTTTTAATTGTCTTCCTGTATTTGCAATGGCAACGCGGATTAAATTGATTCTTGTATCAGGGTTGATCTCGGGATTTACAAACTCTATATTACCTTTTATTTCTTTGCCATCCATATCCGGAAATTGCACTGTCGCAGTACCTTTCAAATCAATCGCATTCAGTTGCGATGTATATACCTGCGCTTCGGCCCACAGTGTTGACAAGTCTGCAAGTTTTACAATGCTGCCACCATCCATTACATAATCACCTTCCCGTAAATCCATGGCGGTTATATAGCCTTGTGCAGTACTGTAGAAAGTTGTGGTGGCAGTTGTTTTTTTATTTTTAACAAGGTCATTTATCTGTGCATCGTTCATGCCCCATAAGAGTAATTTATTTTTAGCGCTTTGCAACAGCTCTTCAAAATCGATGGTGGTTTCATTGGCGAAAATATTTTTTTTGTCAACGGCCAGTAAATATTCCTGCTGGGCGCTGTTTAATTCTTCGCTGTATAAATCATACAGCGGCGCTCCCTTTGGTACATAATCGCCTATGTTTTTAAAATATAATTTATCTATCCTGCCCCTTACCCTTGCACTAACAGAAGAAGCTTTCATCTGGTCAAAATTCAGGGTGCCGGTTAATACCAATTGATCTCCGATACTGCCGGTACGAATGGTATCCGTAGTTATGTTACCCAATTGTATTTGTTGTTCGCTCAGTAAAATTTCGTCTTTGTTTTTGCTGCTGCCTTTTTTTACGGCGGTAAGCTGCATATGGCAGATGGGACATTTTCCTGGCTTTTGTTCTATCACCTGCGGGTCCATTGAACAGGTATAGTAGGTGTCAGAATCTTTTGCTGCCGGCTGTTTGCTTTTGCAGGAAGCAACAAATGCAATAAGCCCTGCGACCAGTGCTGCATAAAGAACAAAATGCACAAGGGTGCGACGCCTGTGAAGCATCATAGCAGTACTACGGCCCGGTACAAAAATATTTTTTTTCATGCCTTAATTTTTTACTTTAATAAAGCTTTCACTGTCCATTAAATATTGCGCATTTACCGCAACAGAATCGGTAGCAGATACTCCACTGATGATTTGTAAAAGGCTATCGTGCAACATACCTGTATTTACCTTTTGTGCTTTAAAGCCACCATCAGTTTTCTGAAAAACAACCTTGTCCATACCCAACGACAAAACGGCTTCCTTTGGTAACCAGTAAGCATCTTTTGTATTGCCAAAAATGGTGGCGCTTACCTGGCTGCCTATGGGAATTTTTAAACTGTTGTTATCAAAATAAACTCTTGCCATTAATGTTTTGCTATCCTTTCGATAGAACGGTTCAATAAAATTTATCACTCCATTAAAACCTTTACCCGGTGCGGTTTCGGGAATCACCTTTACGATATTTCCCGGCTTCACCAACCCCTGGTTATCGCCGTAAATATTTAATACAACCCAGGCTTTTCCGGGATTATAAATGGTAAAAAATGACTGCCCTTTTTGTACATACATCCCCTCTTTTAAAGACAGTTCTTCTGTAAGCAAGGCGATATCTTTCATACTGGGGGAACCGGCATTCATTGGGCCTCCTATAGATGCTTCATGAATGTGCCCTGCATACTTACTGTATACAGCAACAGTTAAAGCCGGTTTGTTGTTTTTAATTACCTGTTGCAATTGCTGATTGCTGATGCCAAGCAACAACAGTTTGTCTTTTGCCGCCTGGATAAGATTTGCGTTGGCTGCATCATTTTTTAAAAGGAACAATAAATTTTGCTGTGCAGTCAGTAATTCCGGGCTGTAAATATCCATGATGTGTTGCCCTTTGTTTATTTTTTGAAAACGGTAACGAACATAGAGTTTTTCAATTCGTCCATCTACGTTGGATGAAATATTGCCAACTTCCTTTGTATCATAAGCTATATTGCCGAGCGCTTCAATCTCAATGGCTTCTTCTTTTTTTTGAATGGTGGTTACCGGTATGGAAGACACTACAAATTCGTTGGTAGGTTTTAATAATGCGGCGAGCGTTGCTTCGGCAACTTTAACTCCTGATGTTACTTTCTTTACCAGTTTCATCCCGCAAATGGGGCAATCGCCTGGTGCATCTTTTATTATTTCAGGGTGCATGGAGCAGGTGTAAATAACCTTGTCAGGTAATGATACCTGTATGGTTTGCTCCGTTTTTTTATTTTTACAACCTGCAATGGAAAGCAGCAACAGCAACGTTGTTATGATTTTTAATTGCTTCATTTTTTTTCAATTAACCTATCTAATGATACCTGTAATTTCAACACCTGGCCCTGCAAGTCTAAGTATTCCATTTGTGTCATATTCAACGCTTCCCATGCATCATAGAGCATGAACAATTCTTCGGTGTTTTGTTCAAAACCCAGTTGCATGGTTTTGTAATTATTGCGCAATGCCGGAATGATATTGTCTTCAAATAATTTTAATTGCTTTTGCTTCAGCAACATTTCATTGCGCATGCTGTAGCCCATGCCGCTATACTCATTCACCATCATTTCTTTTTGTGATTGCAGTGTATTGGCTTTCCATTTAAGGCTTTCGATATTTGCCTTGTTCATTTTAGAACTCCATTTTGCAAGCGGCAGTTTTAACATACCCATCAGCGAATATTGCATGGGTAAACCACCAAAGCCAAACATGTGCTCATAGCGGATGCCGAACTGCGGATTGAGGCTTTGGCGCTCGGTTTCCTGTTTTAAATAAGTGAGGCTGATATCTTTATCAATGGCTTTTAAATCACTGCGGTTGCTATAAAAAAGAGCGCTGTCAAATACCAGTGTTGAATAATCATTTACCTGGTACGCAGTATCAATATCAAAATTGTTCATCGCATTTTTATTCATCAATGTATTGATGCCAATGCGTTTTTCTTTGATATCGTTTTCAATCATCAGTTGCATATTCTGCACCTTGCCCAGTTCTGCTTTTGCTTTATAATAGGCGCCAATTTTTCCAAGTCCGTTCTTGTAGCGTATCTCCGCATTCTTTATCATGAAGTCAAGAATTTTTTGATTCTCCTGCAACACCAGCAGTTTCTTTTGCAGGATGATCCAGTCATAGTAATATCCTTTGGCTGCATTTACCAGTTCATTTAAAGAGGCATTTTTCTTTTCTTTTTCTACAGATGACATGGCATTCATATAAGCCGCATCTGCGGTTTGTTTCTTTTTATTGGGCAGCATTTGCTGGCCACCAATCATGTATTGGCCCATTCCGTTTTCGCCCATATTGCCTTTTTTCCAAAGTGCCGGATTGTAGGGCACCATCCACAGACCAGTTGTAAACTCAGGTGGCATCCAGCTTTTAGCGCCCCTGGCCGCTTCATCCATGGAGCGAATTTCATTGTCGTACATTTTTACAACAGGGTGCAGCGCCGCAATGCTGTCAATGATAGCATTGAGTTTTAAAACCTGCGCACTGCCGCTGCCTGCAATAGCAAGGCCGGCAATGATTAGTAATAATTTATTCTTTAACATCGATGAGTTCAATTTTACCTTTTCTTTTTAATTCCCTTTCCTTTATCATTTCAAAAATTACAGGGGTTATCAGCAATACATAAATGGTGGAAGTGATAGTGCCACCAATCAGTGGTATAGTGATGGGCCGCATGATATCGCTGCCCACACCGGTTGACCACAAAATCGGTATCAATCCAAACAGGCCAACAGATACTGTCATCAGTTTTGGACGCAATCTTTTTGCAGCGCCTTCAATAACAAATTCGCGGATGATGGCTGGTGTAATAGTGTCTTTTGAGTTGCCATGTTTTGCCACCATGTTTTGCATTGCTTCATTTAAATAGATCGTCATTAGCATGGCGGTCTCGATGGCCATTCCAAATAAAGCAATAAAACCCACCGCTACTGCCACCGATAAATTCACGCCATAGAAATACACCATAAATACACCGCCAATTAAGGCAAAAGGAACGGTTATCATTGTTACCATGGCTTCTTTTATCGAATGATACGTAAAATAGAGCACGATAAAAATGATGAGAATTACTACCGGCATAATCATCATAAGAGTTTTGTTCGCACGCAACTGGTTTTCAAACTGGCCGCTCCATTCCAGGTAATATCCTTTGGGTAATTTGTTGATGAGCTGGTTTAATTTTGCCTGCGCTTCTTCTACAGTGCTACCCAAATCTCTTTCTCTCACATTGAATAACACGGTACCACGTAACATGGCATTTTCTGAATTGATCATCGGCGGACCGTCGGTTAATTTGATGTCTGCAACTGCTTCCAGCGGCACAGGGCCAAAGCTCATCGTTTGTACCTGCAAACGTTTTAATGCTTGCAGGTTGTTGCGAAAATCCTGTCCATACCTGGCATTCACAGAAAAGCGCTGGCGGCCTTCTACCGTAGTGGTTAGTTTCATCCCACCCAATGCAATTTCAATTACTGCGTTTACATCATCCACGCTCAGCCCATATCTTCCTATCTCTTCTCTTTTAATTTTGATGTCGATATACTTGCCCCCGGTGATAGGTTCTACATACAAATCTTTTACACCATCAATACCTTCGAGTTGCTTTTTGATGGTTTGCGCAAAGGCGTTGATGGTATCAAGATTTTGACCATACACTTTCAATCCTACGTCAGTACGGATGCCGGTTGAGAGCATGTTGATGCGATTGATAATGGGTTGCGTCCAGCCATTGGTAACACCTGGTATCTGCATTTTAGCATTTAACTGATTGATGATTTCATCTTTGGTAATACCTGCCCGTCATTCATTTTTTGGCTTCAGCAAAATGATGGTTTCAATCATACTGATGGGTGAATTATCTGTGGCAGTATTTGCCCTGCCCGCCTTGCCGAGTACATGCGCTACTTCGGGAATGGTGGTAATCAGTTTGTCTTGTACCTGCAATAATCTTTTAGCTTCTGAATTGGATACATCGGGCAAAGTAACCGGCATAAATAATAAAGATCCTTCATCCAGCGGTGGCATAAATTCCGATCCCAAACGGGTCATCATTATTATACCAATAGCCAATGCTGCCAGGTTAATACCAATGATGGTTTTGCGCCATTGCAAACACCATTGCAAAATGGGAGTATAAATTTTTTCCAGTGTTCTTGTGATAGGGTTGGCGCTTTCGGGTTTTAAATTCCCTTTCAGTAAAAATGAAATTAATACCGGCGCCAGCGTAACAGCTAAAAAAGCGTCTACCAACAAAATAAAAGTTTTTGTCCATGCCAGCGGATGAAATAATTTGCCCTCCATACCGGTGAGTAAAAACACCGGCAAAAAAGAAGTGACCACAATAATGGTTGAATAAAATACCCCCGGCCCCACCTGTTTCGATGCTTTCAAAACAATCGCCATCCGTTCTTCGGGAGTCAGTAAATTCTTATTTTGTTTAATCCGCATGGGTTGATCATTTATTTATGTTAGCCACACAACCGCATATGGTTGCTGCACTTATAACTTATAACTCATAACTTATAACTCTTTTGCCGCCTGCGCCTCGCTCAAATGCCGGTAACTGTTTTCCACCATCACAATGCCATCATCTACCACCACACTGATTGCGCGTGCAATGCCTGTTAAAGACATGATGTTGGAAGAAATACCAAAAGCTTCCAGTAAAATAAAACCGATGGCAACTGAAATAGGCAACTGAATCAATATCACCAATGCGCTGCGCCAGTGAAAAAGAAAAATGATCACGATGATAGAAACCGCAATCATCTCTTCTATCAACGTTCCTTTTACCGACGCAATGGCTTCCTCAATTAAAGTGCTGCGATCATAAGAGGTTTTAAAAGTCACACCTTCGGGCAGCCCTTTTTGTACTTCATTCATTTTTGTTTTGATGGCTGCAATCACTTTATCCGCATTTTCATTGTAGCGCATCACAACAATACCCCCAACCACTTCGCCTTTTCCGTCGGCATCAAAAATGCCGAGGCGTAAGTCGCCGCCCATTTGTACAGAGCCGATATCTTTCACCCTTACCGGTATGCCATTATAATTAGCCAATGCAATGTTTTCTACATCTTCTTTGTTTTTGATATAGCCAAGGCCGCGAATGATGTAGGCCATATCTGCCATCTCAAATTTCCTTCCACCCACATCGTTGTTATTGGACTTCACCTTATTCATTACATCCATCAGACTCACATTGTAATACTGCAGTTTTACAGGATCTACTATCAACTGGTATTGCTTTTCAAAGCCTCCGAAGGAAGCGACTTCAGCAACGCCAGGCACTGTTTGCAAAGCAAATTTTACATACCAATCCTGCAATGCACGCTGTTCACCCAGGTCCATTTTTGGTGCATCCAGGTGATACCAGAATACATGTCCGACACCGGTTCCGTCTGGTCCCAATGTAGGCGTTATGCCCTGGGGCAATAATCGCTGCGCAAAGTTGAGGCGCTCCAATACCCGGGTTCTTGCCCAATAAATATCTACGTTGTCTTCAAAAATTACATACACAAAACTCATCCCGAACATAGAGGAGCCACGTATGTTTTTCACCTTAGGAATACCTTGCAGGTTACTCACCAAGGGGTAGGTTACCTGGTCTTCAATCACCTGTGGACTGCGGCCCATCCATTCAGTAAAAACAATTACCTGGTTCTCGCTCAAATCAGGAATGGCATCCACAGGGTTTCGCTGAATGGAATAGACGCCCCATGCAAACAGGCAGGCTGCAACCAACAGTACAACCAGCCTGTTGCGTAAAGCGATTTCTATTAATTTTTGAACCATTAGAAAGTTATAAGTTGTAAGTAAAAATTAACCAGATAGCCGCAAAGGAGCACTGCAACCAATCCGAAAAAATTATTAATTATCAATTCTTAATTATTAATTTTTCTTCTTCACCTCAACCAAATCCATCCCACATTTGGAGCATTTACCGGGCTTATCGCTCGTAACTTCAGGATGCATGCTGCAGGTGTACATTTTCATTGCCATGGGCTTTGATTTTTCTTTTTTTACTTTTACAAGGTCCATTCCGCATTTAGGACATTTACCGGGTTTGTCACTTTTAACTTCCGGATGCATGCTACAGGTGTACATTGTTTTTTCTGCTTTATGCGTATGTTTTTTTACAGCTCCGGTTGCTGGTGCCTGCGCAAAAACGTTTACAGAGAAGATGGTAAAAGCTGCCATCATCAGCATTTTGAATGATTTCATTGTTGTAGATTTTTTATTTGAATTGATTAATTGAATAGTAATGGCATACGGGAAATGCCAAAAGCCAGGCAAAATTCGCCGGGCTATAAACCTATGTACAAATTCTAAATTCGGAAAACGCAGTTTCGGATATAAACCGCTATAGTACTGCCAAACGGAGGTGAATGAATGCCCGGGCTTGCTTGTGTAACAGAAAAAATTAAAGGAGCTGGAAGCTCAAGATATGAAGGCGGTACCACAATGGCTACCGGTTGATTGAAATGAAAAGCAGACTCAGTGATGCGCTGATCTGTATTATTTTGTATTAACCTGTTATCGTCGTTGCAGCAGCCGTTTTGTTTCTGCAAAGACTTTTGCATACCACATTTTTCGCAGGTTTTCGTTTCGGCAATGCCAAGTTCCCACCCTGCCAGTTTGCCCATGCAGTAATGCACATGCACCGTTGCACCAACAGAAGTGCTAATGTACAAAAACGCCGATATGCCTACCAGAAGCTTTTTCATTGTTGTAAAAGTAAACAGATTATTTTATAAAATATTGTTGTTTTGCTTTTTGAGTTACTAAATTCCAATACAAAGTAACACATTCAGCGGTGAAAAGATTGTGACACGGTACGTGTGATAGCATGATGTTCATCATTCACAGAATAAAAACTGAAAACTTATGCATCATGTTTTACAGTCA
The DNA here is from genome assembly GCA_038210625.1 of Chitinophagales bacterium. Taxonomy (GTDB): domain Bacteria; phylum Bacteroidota; class Bacteroidia; order Chitinophagales; family Chitinophagaceae; genus Ferruginibacter. The sequence goes on from JBBQWL010000013.1 coordinate 99,152, forward strand.
GAGGACTCATTATTTCGGGTGCCTACCTTCTTCTCTGTTTAAAATAAAAAGTAAGCATATAAAAAGCCATGCGAATAAACTGGTACGAACACCAGCGGATAAACCGGATGAAAATATTTCTTGTGTACACATGACCGTTCGCTGTGATTGCCAGGCACTTTTCTTGTATGATGTCTTCCATCATATTTTCCATTTCCGTTGCCATGGCTTTGTTGCGCACATCCAGGTTTAGTTCAATACTTGCGTAAGCGCTAATGTTGTTGATATTATATGAACCAATGGTAAACCATTCACTGTCGCACACGGCAACCTTTGCGTGCAGCACGGCTGGCTGGTATTCGTACAGCTCAATATTGTTGCGCAACAGCCAATCGTACATCCAGCGCTCTGCATGTTTGGCAACCATTACATCCGATGGTCCTGCCGTTATTACCTTTATTTTAACCCCTCTTTTAGTTGCATTTTTTAACAGGCGCCTGATTATTTTTCCCGGCAAAAAGTAACTGGAAATAATGGTAACATGCGATTTGGAGCGTCGCAGCATTTCAACATAAGTGGCTGAAATTTCATTTTTGCGCCGTACCCAATCATTGCGCCGCATTCGTACGCTGCTGGCTTCGTGCTTTATGAAATCAAATTTTCGGCTTGCATCATCGCAGGATGTGGCTTCCAGCTTTGCCGGAAATCCATTCCATGTTTTCCAGCATAATACGCAAAGCTGCCGTGCCACCTCTCCTTCTATAAAAACGGCGAAGTCAAGCCAGGAAGGGATTCCGGGCATATCATTGTACCGGTCGGCTATATTTAATCCACCTACCAGGCCACACCGGCCGTCGGCAACAAAAATTTTCTGATGCAACCGTCTGCCAAAATAATAATGCCTGCTTTTTAGCAGGGGTTCAAAAAAACGAAAATGAACGCCGGCTTGCTGAAGTCTTTCAATCAATTTCTCAGACAATGCCTGGGATGCATAACCATCTGCCAGTAAATAAACCTGTACGTTTCTTTTAGCGGCAGCCATCAATGCATCGGCCACGAGTAAACCGGTTTTATCTTCTGTAAAAATATAAGTCTGCAGGTGGATGTTCTCACTTGCCTGCCCGATCATTGATAACAACATTTCAAAGTAAACTTTACCGCCGCGAATTAACTTCACCTTATTATTATCAGAAAAGGCTGCGGAAGCTTTGGTGCCGGTAAAATATTTTGCTGTTTGCTCGGCTGGCATTGATTTATTAAATAGTGTAAATTGAAAATAGATAAAAATACAAACAAGCAATTAAATTGTTTTTCTAAAGTTCAAAATCATCAGCCGCACTGATATAAATCATTGCAGGCAGTATTGAGGGTTGGTAGTTTTATTATTCATCCTGTTATTACAGGTATTAAATTGTCGCTCACCTTCAAAATTTCTCACTATGAAAAAAATATTAGTGCCAACCGACTTTTCCGCCTGTGCCGAAAACGCCGTCAACTTTGCTGTTGACTCTGCTAAAATTTTTCCTGCCACCATTACACTTTTACATGCCTTTGAATTGAATGGTGATGTGTACACGGATTACCTAGGCGTGAACAAAGAATATAACCAGTCGCAGTTACATGAAGCAACCGATAAATTAACCCAGTTAAAATTAAGCCTGGAGAAAAAAGATGCACTTATAATTGACAAATTGGTGTTTACGGGTGGTGTAAAAGAAAGTATTCTTCAAACCTGCAGCGAAAAAAATATCAATCTCATAATTATGGGGACAACCGGTGCAAATGGTTTACTGCAAAAATGGTGGGGTAGTAAAACCTCCGATATCATTGGAAAGAGCCTGGTGCCGGTATTGGCAATACCTGTGAGTTACCAATGGAAAAGGCCGGCGAAAATTTTACTGGCTACTAACCATTTTGAAACGGAGCCCGCAATACTTGATACGATTTTTGACCTGGCTGATTGTTATGGTGCAAAGGTGCAGGTGGTAGTGTTTACAAATGAAGCACATGACACCGCGTTGACGTTTTTAGAGCAGGACCGAAAAATACCTGCCTACGAACAAATGTTGAAAGATCAATACAAGGATAAAATGATTGGCGTCGATCATCTTTTTGGGACCGATTTTGAACTGGTAATTCAAAATTACATCAACCATAGTCAAATTGATATGCTGGCGATGATACCGTACAAAAGGAGTTTCGCAGACAAAATCTTTCATCCCAGCATTACGAAACGGATGAGCTACCATACCAAAATTCCGTTGCTGGCTATACCTGCAATAGATTCATAAATACTACAACGAATGAACCTAAGCTGGTTAAGAGAAGCAATCCTAAGGAAGTTGACAACTCTTTAATATTTGAAGGCATTTGCTTTTGGTGAATGATATTGGTCTTTACGGCCGTAGGAAACCATGCAGTGACAAAAATGTTCCTGAAAAAATGATATTGGTAAACCTGATTTCAGATGATGTCTAAAAAGCCATATTCTTTTGAATTGCCAAGAGCACTAAAGTCGTCTGCACGTTTTATGATCAACCCTCCCACATAACCGGTGCTCTGGTTGCTTGTTCGTATCAGTACAACTTTTGGAGGAATAGCTGTTTCAATGAGTAGGTTAAGAAAGTCTTTATCGTTGGTGATAATTATACAATTGTTGAGCAAGGCGTACTTCCAGATATCGATGTCTTTTACAGGTACGGAAAGGCCTATCTCATCCACATGAAGGCAATCCCTGAAATGGGTTTTTAACCTGTTGACCATCCTTCCTGATATATTGGCGTCCAGCAGCAGTTTCATTATGCGGTAATAATCTTGATGACAGATTCCCTGTTGGCTGCAAAGCCCAGGGCGGCCATAATATCTTCTTTCTTTAAGAGGGGATAATCTTCCAGCACCTGGGCGTAGCTCATACCCGAAGCAAGCCACTTAAGAATATCACAAACCGTAATTCGGGTGCCTTTGATGCAAGGTTTGCCAAAGCGGATCTCCGGGTTGACAGCAATGTGTATAGAGAATTCTTTCATCTTTTAAAGTTACTATTTTTTGTTTTTAAACAGTTGATTTTTGACCAAAAAATGATCTGTATTAAAATGCGCTGAATGGCTGTTTTGCTGCGTTTTGAAAGCGTTAGATAAGGGGCAACAGCAGGATATTCAAATCTCCCAATAATTTTCATTTTTTACTTATAGCAAAGGTAAAAACCAACTTAAATAAGCCCTTTTCAGCTCATTTTGAGAAAGGCTATTTAAAGAAGATAACTATAGCACCTAAAAACGTGAGCACAATAACAAACTTTCTATAGCTGTCATCCTTTATCAGCGCCACTATTTTCAGGCCAACGAAAAAGCCTGCTACCAGGGCCGGTAACAACAACAGGTCTGTCTGCAAAGTTGATAAAGAAATATTTTTCCAGTAGATAACCTGGAAGGGGAGCTTGAAAAAATTAATGACCAGGAATACCCAGGCAGCTGTACCGATAAAGTCGTTCTTAGTCATACGTAGCGCCAGGAAATAAATGTTGGCAAAAGCTCCGGCAAGGTTGCCCAGCATAGTCGTAAACCCGGCTGCTAATCCGGTACTTGCAGCAAAGAGTTTATTTTGTGGCACTGCAGTTGTTTTTCTGAATTCCATCACTACAATAATGATGACTGTCAGCACAATAATAATGGCCATCATTCTTCTGAAAAGTTTTTCATCCAGGTCCTTACCCACATACACACCGATTAAAACACCTGCCATCATCCAGGGAATTATTTTCCAGAATTGCGGCCACTGCATATGGCGCCTGTAATAAGTAACAGCTAAGATATCCGCCGCACAAAGCAAGGGCAACACAACACCTGTAGAAGATTTTCCGCCAAATACGAGCGCCATGATGGTAATATTCATCATCTCAATTCCCTTAAGGCCTGCCTTGGAAAGTCCTAAAATAAAAGTACCTGATAAAATAAGTGTCCACTGAAATAAATCCATAACCGGTTAAAGGTATCGCAAGCAGTTAAATTATTAAAAGATTACAGCAATTTTGTTGCTGAACGAGTGATCAATCTTTATTTTAAGGAGCTTTTGGCTGGCCAAAATTATTTTTTAGCAGCCGGGAAAATAATGTCATTCCTTTTTGCATCTGCTTTTGTTATAGCGTATTCCGGCCTTATTACCCAGCTTTGCTGATTAGCCCTGCGTAAAACAATCCACCAAAAAAAGAAAAGTGTACTGCATGCAACCATTATATACACCGTCCACCAGGGCAACACCCCTTTTAAATTTACAAGCATTCCGTCTGTATCATACACACTAAAACCAATCAGGGAAGGTATTCTAAACCAGTAATAGCACGCCACAGCAGCTGCGGCAAAAATACTAATCAGTGTGGCTTCCTTGATTTTTATAACTACACGTTTCAATAGTAAAAACAAGATAAGTGTTGCAGCCGCACCCAGTAAGGGAAAGCTATACATGGCAATAATTAATGGTAAACCTTTTAGGGAACTATGATCCGGCACCTGGAACCAGCCCCAGATAAAACCCGGAAAACCGCCTGCCATTAAATAACCTGCAATGGTTTGATACACGGTTTTGTTGGATGTTAACGGGTGTATATTGGGCGTACTATCCGGACAGGGAATTACACAATTTCTGCATTGCGCACAATGTGCGTTGGGAATGGAGACCATTGTTTTTAACCCATATAATTTTTCAACAGGATGTACCGGGCACAAACCAGAACACCACGCACTTTTCCATTCAAAAATAAAACCGCAGGCAATTGATAACGCAACCATCGTGAGTATTAAAACAGCTGTAGCGTGACCATTGGTATTAAAAAAAGCATGTCGTAAAGGTACAATCAGGTACAATGAAACAGTTGCAACCAGGTTTAAAAGGGCGATTTGTTTGGTGGATAATCTTTTTCTTTTAGACAAACCGGAATGCCTTGGCAAAAGTGCATTCGTGGCCATAGGACATACATTTCGCCAAACTCCGGTAAACACTACCAGCAAAAAAGGCGCCGCAGGAATCAGCATGTTCCAGAATAAATTAATACCGGTAGCAGGGTAAAATATCAGGCAAAAAACAATGGCAGCGCCGACAAGCCAAACAACGGCTTGTACAACACGCCAAATCATTATTGACCGGAAAGACATTTGTATGCCGGATTTAAAAGTGCTTTTTTCCATTGGAATGTCCGCTGAATTTATAGGTAATTAGCAATCGCTTTATTGGGTAAAATTAACGCAATCCTTTTACTTATTATTTCTAAAATCAGGCGTATAGTAAAAAAATAACCGGAAAGTATGGTTCTTATCATATTGGTATCCTGTTGATTTTTCCTGTGTAAAAAGCATATACCCCATATCAAAACTCAGCGCTTTGCATACCGGTTGCTTAATGCCAATAAAAAGCCTGTTTTGATCGAAAGTGTTGTACACTACGTCCTTTCCAAATTGTACTGCGAGTTCATCTGATAAAACCAATGACGGCAATTGTTTGTTATCAAAAACAGGTATCGTAAAACTTAGCAGGTATCTTATGCGGTCAGTGAATTTATAGTCGTGGGTAAACTTATCGTTTACAATTTTTTCCTGCCAGCGTTGTTCGTTCCGGATGCGGTTGAGCAAGGTAATTTTACCAATTTTTGAAAACATCTGTAATTGCTGGTAGATACGATGTTCCTGCACAAAATGATGCCAGGCAGGGTTAGCTGGTGCTAACCACATTTGTCCGTATCCGAGCACAGCAGTAATATTTTCATTAATCCAGTAATCCAGGCCGGTTCTAACAAAATAAAAACTGGGGTCGGCAAAAAAATTATTCCTGCGCATATGAAGGTCTGCTATCATTCCCAATTTTTTGCTAAACCTAAGCGTTCCATTTTCGCTTATCCAGCTTTGTGATTGTACATTTACTTCCTTTGCTTTTGTTTGAGCCGTTAACCGAAAGCTTAATAAAACACTCACGATAACTAAGGAGTAAATTTTTGCGGGGTATAGATATTTATTTTTCATTTTAATTAGTTGAGGGTAAAAAGCCACATGCCCATGCTTACAAGTTGACGGCTTTTGTTATGTTGGTTGTTGCAGGATAATCAGGATCATGTAAAAAATAAAATCAGTAATTGTGCGGCCAATATTCTTAAAATCATTGTGAGCGGGTATACAGTTGCATAGGTTGAAGAAGGTATATCATTACCTGCTGTTTTAATTGCATATGCCAATGCCGGCGGATCTGTGCAGGCACCTGCAAGCAGGCCGCATATTTCAAAATAGGTTTTCCTGAAAAACTTACTGGCGATAATTCCCATAACCAGCAAGGGCACCATGGTAATAGTTATGCCCATCACAATCCACCTGTATCCGCTGCCGTCGCTGAACGCCGAAGCTAAATTATGACCACTGCTTAAACCAACGCTTGCCAGGAACAAGGCAATGCCCAATTCCCTGATGATTAAATTTGCACTATTGGTGGTGTAATTATTAAGGTACAAGTGATTGCCAAAGCGACTGAGAAAAAGTGCTACAATCAGCGGCCCTCCTGCCATGCCAATTTTTACCGGTACGGGGATGGATGGAATATAAAATGGAATGCTGCCTAAAACAACTCCTAATACAATGCCCATAAATATTGGTCCCAGGTCTGGTGCTTCCAGTCTTTTTAAAGAGTTACCGACTACTTCTGCAAAAGCTTTTACACTATCCTCTGTGCCAACTACGGTGACCGTATCACCCAGCTGCAAAAAGATATTGCCATGCGCTACCATTTCAATACCTGACCTTTTGATGCGGGTAAGGGTTAAAATTTTATGCTGTATTTCAGGAATATCTCCCAGCCGTTTATGGGTGATTTCTTTTCTGGTTACCACAATGGCCCGGGATATTAAATTGCTGGAAGGCTCTGTTCTTAAATTCATGTCGCTGTCTGTACCAACCAGCAACCTTACCTTTTCCATTATTTTTTTTGTAGCAACAAATTGCATCACATCTCCTTCGGATAAAACCGTATCAGGTGTTGGTGTTATAGTAGTACCGTTGTGAAACATCCGCGAAATAATTACGGGTGCATTCACCATTTTAAAAATCTTTCTCACAGGTTGCCCAATGAGCTGTTTATTTTCCAGCTTAATGTGAATAGATTGCGGCCTGCTTGATTGTATAAAATTTAATTTGCGGTGCAGTTCCTGCTCATCTTCAATGTTTACCCGCAATAACTTTTTTAGCAGTATCAGCGAAAAAATAATACCAATCACTGCAAACGGGTACGCCACTGCGTAGGCCAATGTAATGGTAGAATTATCTACACCCTGAACCTGCAAATCCTTCACAGCGGATTGCGCTGCTGCAAGTCCGGGAGTATTGGTAACCGCACCACTCATCACGCCTGCCATGATGGCCATATGGCTGCCGGAAGTGTAAAAGAAAATAATCGTTATCAGTACACCCAGCAATACTACCGAAGCCGCAAGGGCATTGTTGCCCAATGCACTTTTTTTAAGGGAGGAGAAAAAGCCAGGCCCTACCTGCAACCCGATGGCGTAAACAAAAAGTATCAGGCCAAACTCTTTGGCAAAGTGCTCCATTTCTTTTGGTACAGTAATGCCAAAATAGGAGCAGATTAACCCTATAAAAAGTACCCAGGTAATACCAAAAGAAATACCGAGAATTTTTATTTTACCTAACGCAATACCCGAGGCTATGACCAATGAATAAACTATGACTGCCTGTGCTACAGAGGGCTCTGTAAACAACTGTGTAAACCAATTCATAAAACTAATTTTAACTCATTTCAATTATCGCGGAGAGACGTTAAAATAAATTGTGACTTACGGATATTGCCGAACCAATTCGCAAGAAATAAATTTACTGATCCGGATTTTACATATAGCAGGCAATCGCTAAAAACAATCAATCGTTCAAAATTGCACAAAGAATGTGCAACCGGTTACACTGATGATATCAGTAAAGGGACAAGAAAAACAGATTATTTAAAATGTAAAATAACGGGTAACAATTACCCGTTATTTTTTTATTATCATACATGTTCAGGTGCAAGTCCCCAATGTTCAGGAGAACGCCATAAAGCACTTAATAACAACTCCCTGATGAAATAAAATTCTTTCGGAAGTTTATCATATAATTTAGAGAACAATTCTTCGTGAGATAATAGCTCCTGTTTCCATGGTTCCCTGTCCAGGGTCATTATTTTTCCAAAATCTTCTTTGGTAAAATTTTCAATACCAGTCCAGTCCATGTCTTCGTAACGTGGCATCCATCCAATTGGAGATTCTACCGCACTGGCGCCACCATGTACTCTTTGTACAATCCATTTTAACACACGCATATTTTCACCAAATCCCGGCCATAAGAATTTTCCATTTTCATCTTTTCTAAACCAGTTCACGCTGAATATACGCGGCGCATTTGGAAGGTCGCGGCCAAATTGCAGCCAATGGTTTACATAGTCGCCCATATTGTAGCCCATAAACGGCAACATAGCAAATGGATCACGCCTAACCTTACCAACTTCGCCAAATGCTGCGGCAGTGGTTTCACTACCCATGGTTGCGGCTGCATATACGCCAAAGCTCCAGTTAAAAGCCTGGCATACCAGCGGCACGGCAGTCGTTCTTCTTCCACCAAAAACAAAGGCGGCAATTTGTACGCCATTTGGATTATCCCAGTCGCTATCAATTGCGGGGTTCTGATAAGCGGGTGCGGTAAACCTGCTGTTGGCATGGGCTGCAGTCACTCCACTTTTTGGATCGTATGGTTTGCCATGCCAGTCTGTTAAGCCTTCCGGTATTTCTTTGGTCATACCTTCCCACCATACATCACCCTCTTTTGTTATAGCCACATTGGTAAAAATGGTGTTGGCTTTAATAGTTTCCATTGCATTGGGGTTAGTGTGGTAGTTAGTGCCGGGAGCAACTCCAAAATAACCAGCTTCAGGATTGATAGCATATAAACTACCGTCGTTGCCTTTATGTATCCATGCAATATCATCGCCCACGGTTGTTACCTTCCAGTCATCCACTCCGTTTGCAGGAATCATCATCGAGAAATTTGTTTTACCACATGCGCTTGGGAAAGCTGCAGCGACATAGGTTTTTTCTTTTGCTGGAGACTCTACTCCCAGTATCAACATGTGTTCTGCCAACCAGCCTTCTTCTCTTCCCATCACGGATGCAATACGCAGGGCAAAACATTTTTTCCCCATCAATGCGTTGCCGCCGTAACCACTGCCGTAAGAAATAATCAGTCTTTCTTCAGGGAAATGAGAAATGTATTTGGTTGTTGGATTGTTTGGCCATTTACTGTCTATTTCATTGGTATTAAGCGGAGCGCCTACCGTATGGACACATTTTACATAATCATGTTTTTTCAGGTAAGGATAAATTGCTTCTCCCATACGTGTCATAATGTACATGTTTACCACTACATATTCTGAGTCCGTTAATTGAACACCATAACGGGAATAGGGTGACTCAACAGGCCCCATACAAAATGGAATGACATACAAGGTTCTGCCGGTCATGGATTCATCCATCAGGCCATTCAAAATTTGTTTCATGGCGGTTGGTTCCATCCAGTTATTGGTTGGGCCGGCATCTTCTTTTCTCCTGCTGCATATAAATGTCTTGTCTTCTACCCTTGCTACGTCACTCGGATCTGAAAAGCAGGCAAAACTGTTCGGTCTTTTTTCGGGGTTAAGTTTTATAAAAGTTCCTTTTTTTACCAAGGAGGCACAAATGCCATCATACTCTTCCTTAGAACCATCACACCAATGTATATTTTTTGCATCGCATTGCCTGGCTATATTGGTTACCCAAGATTTTAATTCTGGTTTTATATCAGATGCCCCATTTAACCTTGGTTTACTTTCTACGTTCATCATAAAATTTATTTTGTCTTTGAATAATTACTTTGGAATCATGCCACAAATTTTCACCAAAAAATTTTAACGAAATATGATTATTATCTATTCTTAACATGATTAACACTCATGTTTATTTGTAAAAGGGGTTTCTTTTAGAGCCGTCTATTTAAAATACGGTTGTTGGTCCTCATTTTTTTTAATTTACTTAGTTTCTTAATATCTTTTTAGAGCTGGAGAATAGGAAACCTAAAGTAAAAAACTAGCCAATTATGAAAAGAACATGAAAATTTAATCAGTTGGGTATTTTAGCGTTTATTAGCGGTTATGCTCCGGGACAGGCATAATCCAAAAAACTACTGTACATTAGTAAAAACTTGCTGCATGAGGAAATGTATACTTTTCATTTTTAGCATCTTGTATTTGAATTTGGCGCCTGCCCAAAACCTGGTAGTAAATTCGTATGCAGAAGACCTGCCACGGGGCACCGGGTGGACAATTTTAAGCCAGGGCGCCTCCACCTGCCTGCTGGTTCCTACAAGTAATTTTCTAAACTGGACGATGATACCTGATGGCTCCGTCAACTACCCGTATGATCATACAACCGGCTTAGCGGGTGGCACCGTATTTTATTCCGGTTGTAGTCCATTTTTACAGGGACCCTTTGAATTGATGCAAGATATTGATGTATCGGCAGATGCTGTAAATATAGACGCTGGTGCCATGCCGTATGTGTTCTCCGGTTATATTCAAACACCGGTTAGCAACCAAACAGACCAGGGGCGTTTTATTGTGGAATTCCGGAATGCCTCCAATTCCGTATTGGGATCCAGTTATACCACCAGCTGGCAGTCTTATTTTGGAGGTTCAGGCAACGGTTGGGTAGCTTATACCGATACAAGAGTGGCACCAGCCGGTACCCGAACTATAAGAATAAGGATGCAAACACAAATATTGTTCAACCCTCCCGCCATCAATGTTTATTTTGATGACATTACGCTTGTAAAGCCCGTCGCATTACCAGTAAAGCTAACCTCCTTTACAGCCAATGAAAATGGGGATATCATCTATTTAAACTGGAAGGTAAGCGACGAATCAAATACACTACATTACCAAATAGAACGCAGTTATAATGGCACGGACTTTACAGGAATTGCTACCGTTGCGGGCGGCAAACAGTTATATACTTATGCGGATAAAGCCACGACCGATAAAACAGGGACATCTTATTACCGGTTAAAAATATTGGACACCAATGGTGCGTTCACTTATAGCCCAATTGTACCTATTACGAACAGTGTAGTGCAGGCCGTTGAACTATCTCCCAATCCTGCAAAAAATTATTTTACCATTAGCGGCGCACGTCAGGCAGGGCTGGCAGATATTATTGACGGCAGTGGAAAAATTGCTGCCAGGGTTCATATTAGTTCACCAGCATCAAAAGTCAATATTTCAGGTATGGTCCCCGGAATATATTTTGTGCGGTTCAACGACGGCAAGAATATTGTTTTTAAAAAACTGGTGGTACAACATTGAGGCTTTTTCTTTAATGCATTGTTAACCACAGCAACAAAACAATTTCATTAGTGTATATTTACTGTTCTGATACCAATACCAAAAGCGTAATCCGGCCGTTAGAATAACCGATACAAATGAACCTTTTACCTTTTGTTTTTTTCAGTGATTGTAAGGTGTAGTAATTTTAAAAATATAAATGTTAGCAATGAAAAATATACTGGTAGTGTTATGTATGCTGCTGATCAACGGATTTTTTTCTGGAGTATTTGCTCAAAAAAATAAACAGGTAGTAAAACAGGAACAATGCGCTACCATGGTGCGTTTAGAAGAAAAATTTAAACGCACCCCTGCACTTAAACCACAGTTTTACCATCAACTGGATGTTTTTAACCGGATGGTAGCTGAAAAGGTTGCCCGGCAAACCACAGAAAATAATGCAGGTACTGCAAAGCCCGCTGCAGTATCTACCATACCAATTGTATTTCATATCGTGATGTCTAATCCCGGCATTGTAACCGATGCGCAAATATTATCGCAATTGGATGTTTTAAACAAAACCTACAGCGCAGCAAATACGGACCTTAGTGGTGTTCCCGCTTATTTTAAGCCGCTGATCGGTACATCATCTGTTCAGTTTTGCCTTGCACAGCGTACGCCCTCCGGCGATATTACCAATGGGATTGACAGAGTTGTTACCAGGAAGACTTCATTTTCAAACTCAGATGATGGCGTAAAGCACACCAGCTCTGGTGGCGTTGATATCTGGAACGGTGACAAATATTATAATGTTTGGGTTTGTGTATTGTCCAATAACTTATTGGGCTATGCTACTTTCCCCAACGATGGCGCTCCTTTGGAACAGGGAGTTGTGGTAGACTATCATTCCATACCAGGAGGGTCATACACGAATTACAATGAAGGTAAAACACTTACCCATGAAACAGGTCATTACTTTAATTTGTTCCATATCTGGGGCGATGATAATGGCGCTTGTACCGGCAGTGATTTTGTGGATGACACCCCTAACCAGGGAGACGCCTCAACAGCTTGCTTTACCGGTATAAAACTGGATAGTTGCACAAAAACCGGTAATGGTATTATGTACCAAAATTTTATGGATTATAGTTTTGACCAGTGCCTCCTGATGTTTACAAAACTGCAGGCAGTAAGAATGCAGACAGCCCTGCTTACTTACCGCTCTTCGTTAACTACATCTGATGGGTGCACACCTGTAGTACTCAAAACATTGGATGCGCAGTTAAAAACAATCGATGCTCCGGTGCAACGTATATGTACCAGTTCATTTACACCACAGGTAACCATCCGGAACAAAGGCACACAAACACTCAACTCCTTAATTATTGAAACCGTGGTTGATAATGGCACGCCGATTATTTATAACTGGACCGGCTCCCTTGCATCGTTGGCAACCACGCCAGTTACTTTAAACCCGGTAACTATTATATCTGGCACACACCAAATAAAGATATTTGTAACTGCGCCCAATGGCGGAACAGATCAATTTACGGGCAACGATACTCTGACTACGGTTGTACAATATGCCGATGCGGTTGCCTCGGTGGCTGAAAGTTTTGAAGGATCAACGTTCCCGCCTGCAGGCTGGGATATTGTTAACCCCGACCAGTCAATTACCTGGGAAAAAGTAACCGGCGTTGCAAAAACAGGTAATGCAAGTGTGGGCATCAATAATTTTGACTATACCAATACAGACGAGCAGGATTACCTGAGATTGCCTGAACTTAATTTTGCCAATACAGACTCTGCTTTTCTTACGTTCCAGGTGGCTGCATCCACTTATACACCGGTAAGTACAGCGGGTAATAATTGGGATACACTCGAAGTACTGATCAGTAAGGATTGCGGCATAACCTATACCAGCTTATATAAAAAATGGGGTGCAACACTGGTTACAACCGCTACTGAAACGACCGAATCATTTAGGCCAGGTGCCAACGAATGGAGAAGGGATTCTATTAACCTTACACCCTATGTAAATGATGGAAAAGTTTTGCTGGCGTTTAGAAATACCAACGGATTTGAAAATAATATTTACCTGGATGATGTCAATGTACGCACCATCACTATCAATCCAAATTTAAAAGCAGCTGGCTTTTTGGTAACTCCCAATCCTGCAAAAAGCAATATTGCCGTGCAGTTTTATCCCAATCCTGCCAACTTGAAAAGCATTCAGCTGTACAATCTTTTCGGGCAAAAATTGTATGAAAAAAATATTTCCGGCCCGGGTGCTTCGCTCTATAATGTGGACATAACCCGGTATCCCGCAGGTACATATATTGTACGGGTTGTTTTGGCGGACAGGGTCCTGGTGAAAAAAATTATTAAACAGTAGAAAAACGTACGGTAACAACGTTTAAAAAGTACGATATCAATAAAATGGGTATAATACCATCTGCAGTATTAAACCTGATGACTGTAAACTAAGGTTATCAGCTAATTTCAATTGTATAATCCATTTTTTTTATGGCCGAAGATTCAGGTTCCCAGTGGCGGAACTGGATAAAACTGGCATGCACAGTACCTTTCTTCAAAGCGGTGATAATGAAAATTTCATCATGGCTGGCACCAACGGCATCAGGGCTCAATGGCTTGGTATCCATCCTACGTTCAACTTTTACTTTTGTTTCATCATCCAGGTTACATTTCCACATATAGCCGGCCGTACCCAATCCTGCAAAGCGTAATTCTTTCTTTTCAGCTACCGATAATTTAATTGCAGACATACAGCGCCTTTTAAGTGTAAATGTAACAGTACAAAAATGGTGCAGAAAAAAATTTTCTGCGCCTTAAAAATTGATTGGGCGCTACCATAAAGCCCCTCTTTAACCAACTATTGAAACTCAATTCATCAGATACCCGCAGGCACATACACAACGTATCCTCTTGGTGGCGCCCAAAAATCGGCAGCTCCGTATCCATCGCTCCATTTTTCAATTGGTAAACCTGCTTCATCATTTCCACAAAAAGCTTCGGGAATAAATTGTGTTTGTGCCCATTGCGTATTTACTAGTCTTCCATTCCAACGGCCGGAATTATTCAACACAAATACCAACCCTTTTTGCCACGTGTTGCCGTGGCGTTGCATGATGTACAAATCATCATCGCAATAAAGTATTTCAGTATTTCCACCGGCATATAATTCATGTATTGTTACCAGTGCAGCAATGCCGCTTTTACTTCCGGCTTTTGCCAGCCCATAATTAAAATAATCCTGCCAAAACACACAGGGATACCCTTCGTGTGTAAGTATATATGCATAGGCGAGCATCTTATCACATACGATGGGATCTTGCCTGATGATATCATGGTTCTCTACAAAAGTTACGGCACAGGAAGCAGTACCATCAGTGAGTAATGTGCCTTTTTGTGTAAGCGTTTGCAAACTGAAACCATAGCTATCGCAAAGATTTTTCAATCTGCCGCGAAGGGGAAAATCAAACGCTGTAACAGGATTATCTGTAAAGGCATTGTTCTCTCTTAGCCATTCTGTAATGTTGCCATCCGAATCCCAGTACTCTCCTACCCCGAATGGCGAAAAATTGGTGGTACCCTCTTTTTTATATAACCTGTCAAGTATGGCACTGATCATCCAGCCTCCATAACCTTTTACAAAGTCATAGCGCAACCCATCAAAGCCTATCTCTTCTATCAACCAGCGGGCATATTCCATCAATTCACTATAAACATAAGGATTATGGTGGCACAAATCGGGCATGCCTTCAAACACTTCTCCATCCCGTCTTTCAAAATAAGATGGGTGATAGCAAGTCCAGTCTCTCGAAAATTTGCCGCTGCCAGG
Source organism: Chitinophagales bacterium (assembly GCA_038210625.1). Taxonomy (GTDB): domain Bacteria; phylum Bacteroidota; class Bacteroidia; order Chitinophagales; family Chitinophagaceae; genus Ferruginibacter. Next base: position 114,357 of record JBBQWL010000013.1, read on the forward strand.
ATTGTATTTTGTCCAGCGCTTTTGGCCGTCCAATAAATTCACTTCTTCTTCGTCTGCGCCATTTGTATGATTAAGTACCATATCAGCGTACACCTGCATGCCCTGTTGGTGAACAGTTTGAATAAGTTTTTCCAAATCAGTTCTTGAACCAAACCAGGTTGGCGCCGATCCCTTCTGATTAATATCTCCGAGGTCGTAGTAATCATATGGATCATAGCCCATCGACGGTCCATCCAAATTCGCGGCCTTGCATGCCGGAGGCAACCACAGTGCAGAAAAACCAACCTTGTGCAGTTCCTCCACTTTCTGTGCTATAAAATTCCACCATTTAAATTCTTTTGTTTCCAGCCGGGGGCAATCCCAATAAAAAGCCTGCATCAGTACACCCATAAATTTGTTTTTATTTTTTATACCATCCGATACCAATTATCAATCATTGCATACGCTATCTGCCTGCGCAGATAACGACATAGCAAGGATCAATAAAAAAAACTTTAAATGGCGGAAGCAAAAGAATGAAGTCTCGCAGAAATAAATCTGAATACTAACATAGATTTTTTTTACAACAAATGCAATGATGAAGCGATGTTTTATGAATGTTTACAGGAAATACCCAAATTAAATTTTACATTATGGCGCCACCTTTTTAATGCCTACTGTATAACAAATTGCAGTAATTTTTTATACTTAATCCAACAGAATTAGTTAAAAATTCCATTTATCCAATAAAAACATAAAAAGATGAATTTGCCTGATGCTATGAGGTAAAACTTTTGTATTTTTCCCTTTGGTATTTTTCTTATTAAGCTTGTTAAAAAAAATCAACTATTTACATGGGCGATAGTTTGCAAATTAAAAAACAACCAAAACAGTACGATGCAATCATAGTTGGTTCAGGTGCTGGTGGAGGTATGGCGGCGTATGTGCTGGCCAATGCTGGGTTAAAAGTTTGCCTGTTAGAGGCAGGCGCTAATTTTGATCCTGCCATTCATTCTTCACAATTAAAAAATCCCTGGGAATCTGCCCGTCGTGGCGCCAGTACCAAGTTTAGGCCATTCGGCGATTTTGATGGCTGTTACCATGGCTGGGATATTGAAGGCGAACCTTTTACCCATGCACCCGGCGATAAATGGGAATGGTGGCGTGCCCGCATGGTAGGTGGCCGTACCAATCACTGGGGAAGAATTTCTTTGCGTTTTGGACCAAGTGATTTTAAACATAAGAGTATTGATGGTTTGGGTGATGACTGGCCGATCAGTTATGATGATGTAAAACCCTACTACGATAAAATTGATAAAATGATTGGTGTGTTTGGCACCAACGAAGGATTGCCAAACGATCCGGATGGCTTTTTTCTGCCACCTCCTAAACCCAGGTTGCATGAACTATTTATTAAAGATGCGGCAACAAGTCTTAATATCCCGGTGATTCCTTCCCGCTTGTCTATACTTACCAAACCAATTAATAAAGAAAGGGGTGCTTGCTTTTTCTGTGCCCAATGTGGTCGTTCCTGCAAGGTATACGGTGATTTCTCTTCTTCGTCTGTGTTGATAAAACCAGCAGTAGCGACCGGCAATGTTGACCTGATCACCAATGCGATGGCAAGGGAAGTGATGACCAATGCGGCGGGTCTTGCAACGGGCGTGTCTTATGTATTGAAAGAAGATATGCAGGAATACCAGGTGCAGGGCAAAGTAGTTATTTTGGCAGCAAGTGCTTGTGAAAGCGCCAGGCTAATGTTGAATTCAAAATCTTCCGCTCATCCAAACGGCATAGGCAATTCAAGCAATGTGGTGGGCAAGTATTTACATGACTCAACCGGTGCTGCCATGGGTGGTTATTTACCAAAATTATTTGGCCGTAAAAGATACAACGAAGATGGTGTTGGCGGTATGCACGTGTATACTCCATGGTGGGGCGATAATAAAAAACTGGATTTTGCCCGTGGTTATCATATTGAATATTGGGGAGGTATGGAACAGCCGGCTTATGGTTTTGGTATGGGTATACAAGGGCAAAATGGCAAAGTACCCATCAACGGTAAAACAAAAGAAGCCGGTGGATACGGCGCTTCTTTAAAAGAAGATCAGCGGTATTTATATGGTGCTTCTGTTGGTATGGCAGGCCGCGGTGAAGCGTTGGCGCTGGCAAGTAACTATTGCGAAATTGATCCTAACGTAGTGGATAAATTCGGTATTCCGGTGTTGCGTTTTAATACAAAGTACGGCACGCAGGAAATAAACCAGGCCAAACACATGAAGGAATCGTTCAGGGAAATTATGCACAAAATGGGTGCTGTAATTACCTGGGGAGATGACAATGCCGACAATCAATATGGCCTTGCCAATCCTGGTAATATCATTCACGAAGCAGGTACGGTACGTATGGGCGATGATAAAAAAACGTCAGCGCTTAACAAATGGAGCCAGGCACATGATTGTAAAAATTTATTCAATGTTGATGGTGGCCAGTTTGTTTCGCAGGGTGATAAAAATATTACCTGGACCATACTTGCTTTATCTATGAGAGCCAGTGAATATATTGTTGACCAGTTGAAGAAACAGAATATTTAAATTGGGGCAAGCACTTCAATTTGAGGGCTGAAGTTCAATTGAAATAAATCAGTACAAGAGGGCGATGCAACGATGATGATAATTGTTAATTAGCCCGGACAATAATTTTTTAATACTGCATAAATAATTTATAAAAATATTTTTATGGACAGACGTAAATCGATCAAAGCTTTATTAGTCGGCACCGCAGCCACTGGTGTGTTGATAGAGAGTTGTAATCCTTCGGATAAAAAAGCGGCAACGGCAACAACAACAGAACCAGCTGCCGCAGTAGATTTAAGCCGCACAAAAGAAGAGCTGGAAGTAATCAAAAAACTCAATGAGCAAGTCTTCTTTACCAAAGAAGAAATGGCCACTATCACCATTTTGGCAGATATTATTGTACCAAAAGACGAAGTGAGTGGCAGTGCAACAGACGCTAAAGTGCCTGAGTTTATAGAGTTTATTGTAAAAGATATGCCGGAACACCAGGTGCCTATGCGGGGTGGTCTGCGTTGGTTGCAAATGGAGTCATTGAAGCGTTTTGACAAATCGTTCAATGATATCACTGAAAAGCAACGGATAGAAATTGTGGATGATATTGCTTACCCCAATAAAGTAAAACCGGGCATGCAACCAGGCGTTTCGTTTTTTAATTTAATGAGAGACCTTACCTGCACCGGCTTCTATACTTCAGAAATTGGCGTGAAGGACATTGGCTACAAAGGCAATGTACCCAACCAATGGAATGGCGTACCGGATGATGTGTTGAAGCAATACAATGTTGCTTACACAGAAAAAGAATTGAAGGAATGTGTGACTTTTGACAAGGTATAGAGAGAAGGATGGAACGCTGATGACACGGATAAAACTGATTAACGCTGATTTTATTGTCAGTTTAAATCAGCGTCCTCAATGAGGCTAATAAAAAATGGGGAATGACCTTTGGTTGGTCATTCCCCATTTTTTATCCGTAAAAATCAGCCCAAATCCGTGCCATCCATGTTCCATCATCCGCATATATCCTCAATCATTAGAGAAGGATGGAACGCTGATGACACGGATAAAACTGATTAACGCTGATTTTATTGCCAGTTTAAATCAGCGTCCTCAATGAGGCTAATAAAAAAATGGGGAATGACCTTTGGTGGGTCGTTCCCCATTTTTTATCCGTAAAAATCAGCTCAAATCCGTGTCATCCGTGTTCCATCATCCGCATATATCCTCAATCATTCAGCGCCGAATACGCCATTACCTTAAATTTATCAGCCAGTTCCCCATGAGTAGTGTTGAGCAACTGCCTGTAAAATACAATTACCATTTTTTCTTTAGGATCTACCCAATAGGATGTTTTAAAAGCGCCGCCCCAGCTAAACGTGCCTACCTGTGAGGGGTTTGCCCCACTACCCTTTTCGGTAACTACAGAAAAGCCTAGCCCAAATTTATCGTTACCCAAAGGCACATCGCCAATCTGGTTCATCGTCATTATTCTTACTGTATTGCGACTCAATAGTCTTTTACCATTGTAAGTACCTCCATTCAACATCATTTGTAAAAACACTGCATAGTCATAGGCTGTGGAAGAAAGCCCGGCACCACCTGAAAAATAATTTTTCTTGCGCAGCGGATAATCAATATGTCCACCCAAGGCTTCGCCGGTTAACTTTTGTAAGGTACCGGTTGAATCTTCACTGTACATATTTACCAGCCTGCTGGCTTTGGACGCCGGTAAATTGAACCAGGTATCATTCATACCCAATGGTTCAAAAATCCTGGTTCTGAAAAAATCCTCGAGGCTCATCCCCGACCACATTTCAACCAAATCGCCCAGCAAATCTACATTTAAGCCGTAGGTAAATTTTTCACCGGGCTGGTGCATGAGTGGTAGCTTTCCCAGGCGGATCATGGCATCTGACAATTTATCGCCGCTCACGTCAAGCCCAGCCGTTATCCTGTTTTTTGCATAAATGGCATTGGCTTCTTTGCTGCCAATTTGCGCATAGCCAATACCTGATGTATGCGTTAACAAGTCACGGATAGTAACCTGCCTTTTTGCCGGAACTGTAGTAAAAGTGGTATCCGCTTCATTGAATTTATCCAATACAGTTTCATTTGCATAGGCGGGTATATATTGTGAGATGGGATCATCCAGCAAAAATTTTCCTTCTTCGTATAACATCATTACCGCAACGCTGGTGATAGCTTTAGTTTGTGAAGCGATACGAAAAATATCATCCTTTTTCATCGCTTGTTTGGTGGCTATGTCATTGTATCCCGCAGCTTTATAGTACACAATTTTGCCATTGCGTATCACCAGCCCTACCGTACCATTCACCCATCCTTTTTTAACCCAGTCGTTCATTTGATCATCAATTCGCTTTAACCTGTCTGCCGAAAAACCGCTGGCAGCCACATTTGTTGCCGGCTCAATTTTTTGAGCTGTTGCGGTGGTTACAACCACCATTGTTACCAACAAAAAAAATGCACTTAATTTCATGAATGTTATTTTATATTTTTTAGAAATAGAATAAGTCCAGAAGAATGTGGTATATGCACCAACAAACTCCGGCAAGCAGCCATATTAAAACTAAGTTTTTTTATCCTGTTCCATCCATTTTTCCACTTACAAGGTTTTATTTTTTTCCGATGAGCATTTAAACAATGGCAGATCAAGATTTAATTGGTAAGTTTATAGTCTAAAAAACGATTGCAGAAAAGTCAAATGGACATTTGTATAAATACCACACTCCTCTGCTTTCAATTCAATAAAAACAATTATTTTTCGCCTTCTAAAAAAAACGATTATGTCATCACGAAGAAAATTTTTAAACCAATCGTCTATGCTGGTTGGTGCAGGTGCGTTGGCCTCTGTGTTTGATAACAAAGCCTATGCTTTTTTTAAAAATCGCATTGCTCCCAGTGATCAGTTAAACATCGGTGCTATCGGCATCAATGGTATGGGTTGGTCTGATGTAAAAGCGGCCCTGAAAGTACCCGGGGTAAACCTGGTGGCAGTTTGTGATATTGATAAAAACGCCATTGATACCCGCCTGGGTGAACTCGGAAAATTGAACATAGATGCTACGAAAATAAAAAGGTACGACGACTACCGGAAGCTACTGGAACAAAAAGATATTGATGCCGTAATTATTGGTACGCCGGATCATTGGCATGCCCTGATTATGATACATGCCTGCGAAGCTGGTAAAGATGTGTATGTAGAAAAACCCGTAGGTAACTCCATTGTTGAGTGCACTACAATGGTAGCGGCGCAGCAACGGTATAAAAAAATAGTGCAGGCCGGCCAATGGCAGCGCAGCCAAAAGCATTTTAAAGATGCGGTTGATTTTGTGCAGAGCGGGCAATTAGGCAATATTCGCACCGTAAAAGTGTGGTGCTACCAGGGCTGGATGAAACCTGGACCAGTTGTGCCAGACAGTGCGCCACCTGCAGGCGTGGATTACAAACAATGGTTGGGACCAGCCCCGATAAGGCCGTTCAACAGCAGCCGGTTTCATTTTAATTTTCGCTGGTTTTGGGATTATGCCGGTGGCTTAATGACAGACTGGGGCGTACATTTGCTTGATTATGGATTGCTCGGCATGAAGGCTGATTTGCCAAAGAGTATTGTTGGTCTTGGCGGGCGTTTTGCATACCCAGATTTATATGAAGAAACACCGGACACATTAACCACCTTGTATGAATTTGACAAGTTCAACCTGGTATGGGATTCTGCCATGGGTATTGACAACGGATCATATGACCGCGACCATGGCATTGCTTTTATCGGTAATAATGGAACCCTGATTTTAAACCGTGGCGGCTGGGAAGTGATTGAAGAAAAGCAAAGCAAGAGCAAAGTGATTATGCCATTTCAAAAGCCATCGGACAATGGCCTGGACATGCACATGATCAATTGGGTTGGTGCCATCAAAAGTCGCAATGCTGCAGATTTACACTGCCCTATACAGGCCGGCGCCCATGTTGCTACAGTTGCGCAAATGGGCAATATTTCTTACCGCAGTGGTAAAAAATTATTGTGGGATAGAACCAAAAACGCTTTTACTGATGAAGCCATCAACAAAGAATATTTAATGAAAGAATATCACAACGGCTACACATTGCCTAAAGTGTAAACTGCTGTTTGTTATGATCGGCACAATCGTTCCATTAGGTTCGATTTTTAAAGCATTTTTTTATTTGATAATTGCCGGCGGTTTATAATTGCCGGCAATTATATTTGTGGCTGTGCAGCGATTTGCAAGTAAACTTTAATGAATGAAAATCTGTATTTAGGTTTACCTTCTTCATTATGATCTAAATAATTTGCATTTTAAAATCATCGAGAATAGTATGGCTTACGATCTCATCTTACAAAATATAGCCAAGCATATTACCTTAACTACGGGTGAGACGAATCATTTTATTTCCCTTTTAAAGCCGGAGGCAATTAAAAAGAAAACGATTCTTTTAAGAGAAGGACAATTATGCAACAATATCTATTATGTAAGTAGTGGAATCTTGAGAGCCTATCATCTTGACAAAGACGGGAAAGAAGCTACTATTATGTTTGCCTTATCAGACTGGTGGATAACAGACATGTTTTGCTTTGTCAATCAACAACCAGCCATGCTATTTATCGAAGCTGTAGAGAACAGTGCTATTGTTGCATTGCAGAAAAAAGACCTCGACAATCTTTTTATTGAAGTGCCCAGTTTTGAAAGATTTTTCAGGATCATTATGCAAAATGCCTACGTCCGGGAACAGGTAAGGGTAATACAAAACCTGTCCTTATCCGCAGAAGAAAGATACCAGCATTTCATAAATAAATATCCTCAAATTGTAAAACAGGTTACTCAAAAACAAATAGCTTCGTATTTAGGAGTTACGCCGGAATTTTTAAGCAGCCTAAGAAAAAAAGATAAATAAACAGATTCTTAATCTACCTTAATTCCATTGTAAATTTCACTTGCTTTCTTTGCAAAAAGTAATACATTATGTTTATATTAATTGCAGGCCCTTACCGCAGCGGAACCAACGACGATCCTGAATTGATGCGCCAAAACCTGGCTAAATTAGAAGCCGTTGCATTGCCATTGTTTCGTTTGGGGCACACCCCAATGATTGGTGAATGGGTTGCGTTGCCTTTACTACAACTTGCAGGGTCAACGAAGCCCGGCGATGCCGCTTATGAGGAAATTTTATACCCGGTGGCACATCGCTTGCTTTCTAAATGTGATGCTGTTTTTCGCATTGAAGGTGCTTCCAAAGGTGCTGACGAAGATGTAAGAATTGCAAAAGAAAGAGGATTAAAAGTTTATTACCATTTAGAAGATGTACCCCATGCAGAATAACAAGGTGAGAATTATTAAGAGAGAAATTTTATCCAGCAACTGGTATACACTTAGAAAAATAACTTACGATTATTTAAAAAAAGATGGCACCTGGCAAACGCAGAGCCGTGAAGCCTACGACCGCGGCAATGGCGCCGCCATTATGCTATACAACCTGTCTTTAAAAACAGTCATTCTAACCCGCCAGTTTCGCATGCCCACATTCATCAATGGCAACGAAGACGGCTTGCTGATTGAAGCCTGTGCCGGTTTGCTGGACAAAGACAATCCGGAAGATTGTATTAAAAGAGAAACAGAAGAAGAGACCGGCTACAAAATTAATTCGGTCAAAAAAATAATGGAGGTGTACATGTCTCCCGGCTCTGTCACTGAAATGCTGTATTTTTTTATCTCCGAATATGCGCATGATATGAAAGTGACAGACGGTGGCGGTGTTGCGCACGAGCAAGAGGAAATAGAAGTGCTTGAACTACCGTTTGAACAAACCTTGCAAATGATTGACACCGGCCAAATACAAGACGCCAAAACAATTATGCTGTTACAGTATTTGCGGCTGAAGTATATTTTGTGATCATTTTACCATAGACAAAAGCCACTTTACGCATTGCGGACCTTCGTCTTGCCTAAGTAATCCTACAGAAGCATGCCTGAAGAATTGCTGCATTCTGCTCTAAACAAAATGCGAATTTAATTAACCGAATAAATACATAGAAATAAATAAAAGAGCAATGAAAATGACCGGGGAAATATAAAGAATAAAATCATTTGTAAACAGCCCGCGTAATCATAAAAAAACACTGTCGAAGCATGGAAGTAAGCCCTATCGCTGGCTTGTGACCGCCACCTTTATACCAAGCGCTACCAATGCAAGGCCACAAATTTTATTGATGTAATTTGATACGGCCGTATTATTTTTTAGCCTCGAAAAAATACCCGCCGCAAATGTAGCCAGCAGCAGACACCATATCATTCCAGTTGTTATAAATGTAAAGCCCAGCAACAAAAAGGGAAGCACCGTATTTTTTACGGAAGCGTCAATAAATTGCGGCAAAAAAGCAATGAAGAACAGCGCCACCTTTGGATTGAGCACATTGGTAATAATAGCGTCCCTGTATATTTTCACATAATTTGCCTGGCCGTTTTTTATGGAAACGTTCGTATTTAGCTGACTCCTGTCCGTTAGCATTTTATAACCAATGTATAACAAATAAGCAGCCCCGGCATATTTTATGATAGTAAAGAGCAGGATAGATTTGGCTATGATAACAGACAGGCCAAATGCCGCCAGCAAAGTATGAATAATACTTCCTGTACCGATGCCCAGGGCAGACATTATACCTGCTTTCTTGCCCTGACCTATGCTTTTTGTCAGAATAAAAATGGTGTCGTTGCCGGGAGTAAGATTCAGTAAAATACCGGCTATTAAAAAGGTTGAAAAATGTATTATACCGGTCATATACAATTGCTTTGGTAATTTGTAAATAGCTAATCTGATTTTATGAAGTGACCGGGACGTAGATCGCTTTCAACAAAGAAAAGTTTTTTTTCTTTATTTCACCAAAACAAAAAATCAGGCAAACACAAATTTTTTAGAGAGCAAATAAGTATAGCTGAGGCCGAGTAAAACAGATACTACCAGTTTCGACAACAGGTAGTGCAGGTTGAGGAAATGTGTAAGTAAAAAAACGCCCAATCCGGCCAACAGGATATTTCCCAGCCACATGATAATAAACTTCACAATTTGAACCGGAACTCTCTGCCTGTGTTCTGTAAATACCCAATTACGGGAAAGTAAAAACTGGGCCAGGGCTCCTGCAATATTGCCGGTTGCATTTCCTGCAACATACCAGCAATGAAACCCCTCCACCAGTAAAATAGTTATTCCAAAGTCAGCCACTGACCCCCCTATCAGCGCCACCTGGGTTTTTAAAAAGCGGTGCATCTCATTTTCTTTTTACTGTTAGCGCCATTGTTGCCGGCTGCTCTTTTATGTAACCTGGTAATGCTGCTGCTACACGATGCTTTGCTTTAAACGTAACACCCAGTAAAGCAGCAACAGTAGCCGGCAGCTGCTTTTGATATACCTGCTGTTTTTCGCTGCATTCTCCTAACGGTGTAATGCCAGCTCCCAGCATAGCAAGCCAGGTTTGCCCCGATCCTTTTACCCAAAAACCATGTGTTGACCAGGTACTATTTTTATTACCCCGCCCGTGGTCTGTGGTGATAATAAACGTGGTGTTATTTCTATATACCGGGTCTGTTTGAACTGCATACCACAATTCACCGATCATTGCATCTGCCTGGTGTATTTTTTGAAGATAAGTATCGTATTCTCCTTCATGTGCAAACTCATCTGTTTCACCAAAACCCAGGTACATTACTTTTGGATGGTGCTGCTGCATGTAGTTTTTAGCGCATTCAAAAGTGAGCAGGTCGTGCCTTGTATTACCCTTTACATACACACTTTGTTGCACACCGTTAATTAGTGAACTGATGCTGTCACTTTCTTCAAGCATTTCGTAGCCCCCATTTACAGGAAGCGCCCCATTTTTCTCGTTTAATATAAATGGAAGTACTTGCCATGAACAAAAGGCGGCCACCTTTCCTTCATATTTCGACTGGGCATTGAGCCATTGCAGCACATTGGTACGAGGGTTGTTTACTTCCAGATTAGGTATTAAAAGTTTATCGGCGAAACCAGTAAACATTTCACTGTAACCGGGGTAAGAAATTTTATACAGGTTGGCCACATTTACATTGTTATCCAAATCCCTGTTGCCCATCAGTTGACCTTGCTGTGCCAACACGGACCAAAAGAACGGCATAAGCCTGCGTCGTCGATCTTCAGCATTCCCCTGTCCATATTGCTGCAGCATCAGCGTAGAATCCTTTACATAATCGCCATTGCGCAATAAGGCTTCGTCTGCGCCTTTAAATATTTCCTGCCACCTGGTACCATCCAGAGTGATGACAAAAACATTTTGCGAGGGGGCTTGCGCAAATGAAACAGAAATAAATGCAGTAAGAAAACAAACACAGTAGAGTAGTTTCATAACAAAGGTTTTACAAAGAAACCTTTCTAATGTAAACAGGTTATAAAGCGAAGATTAATTAAAGGTTATCTGTTTCAATACACACCTGCTACCGGAAAGATTTGTAATCTATCCTTCAACAAGTATACCATTTGAATAAATGATGTCGCGATTTTGGGAACTGTTTGTTGGTTGCCACATTTAATCAATTATTGCCATCCTGTTCAGCGTTTTGAAGAGGCGAATATTCCTCACTGTGTAGAAACGAAATTGAATCATCCGTGCTTTTGATGCTTAGGTAAATTTTATCACCTCCTGTGATCTATGATGGCCTGTTTAATCTAGTGTTAAGTTAAGTGAGAATTGGCAATGGTGAGTGGTCAATAATTCACCATTGACCACTCACCATTCACAAAACGAACCGTCATTTGATTCTTCACATAGCACTATTTGTTATTCCTTCAGTCAAATTTTAACTCTGCCGCTCACCATGCAACAGCATGTTAACTGCATGATCGAATGAACCGGCACGGATTACTTCTCCGGCATTTACAAAAAATATTTCATCCGCATTTTGAATGGTGTTTAAGCGGTGGGCAATAATAACACGTGTGGTAGTTGCAGGTAGTTTGTTTAAAATTTCCTGCAATATCTGTTCGGTGATGGTATCAATATTTGCGGTGGCTTCATCCAGGATCAACAATGCCGGACTACGCAATACCGCCCGCATAAAAGCAATCAGCTGCTTTTGTCCAATGCTGATGCTGTCGCCGGAATTGACTTCCGTATCAAGTCCCTTTTCAAAAATATTCAAGAGACTTTGCAGGCCGGCAGAGTTAATAGTAGCCTCCAGCTGCTCGTTTGAAAACCCTGCATAAGCTTCATTGCCGTATAAAATATTTTCCTGTACCGTGCCGGAAAACAAGAATGGCTCCTGTAAAATGAACCCAATGCTTGCCGAGCGTTCTGCAGCCTCGTAGGTGCGGATGTCCCTGTTGTTCAATAATACTTGTCCCTTTACCGGGTCATATAAACGGGCTATTAAAGATGCTGTTGTCGTTTTTCCGCCACCGGTTGGGCCAACCAGGGCATAGGTTTTTCCTTGTTCCAAAGTAAAATTAATATTGTGCAAAATCTCCTTTCCTTCATCATACCCAAATGAAACATTTCTGAATTCCATAATAGCATCGCCGGGCTTTTGAACTGTTTCGGCAGGCAGTACTTGTAAATTGGTGTCTAAATTTAAGATATAAGAAATCCTGTCCCAACCTGCCATAGCTACCTGGAAATTAGCCCACAACGCTGCGAGTTGCCGTAACGGATTATAAAAATTGACCGCATAGGCTAAGTAACTCACCAGCAAACCGATAGAAAACCGGCCGGTACTGATGAGATAAATACCAAATGTAAGTACTACCAGTTGCGCCACTGCAGCAAAAAATCCATATACTGGTATAAACACATTATTCGCAATACCGGCAGCAATGGCACTGGTATAATTTTTATTATTGGCTTCTTCAAAACGGTTTTTAAAATAGTCTCTCCGGTTAAAAGCAATGATCACTTTAAAATTGTGAAGGCTCTCCTGTATCTCTGCACTAAGTCCACCGGTACGCTGCATGCTAAGGGCATTTCTTTTTTTTATCCATGGCGAACTGAATTTGGTAAATATAAAAATTAGTACCCCTGGCAATAGGGTAGCTACGCCAAGTTTAAAATTGATGATTAGTAAGAATATGCCGGCGCCAGCCATGGTGGTAATTGTACCGATAAACTGCATCAGCGACTGAGAAAAAAATTGATTGATTTTATCTGTGTCGTTATTAACCCTTGAAATTAAATCACCGGCCTTGTTTTGGTTAAAGAAACCTACAGGCAGTTCCTGCAGCTTATTAAAAACAGTATTGCGTAATTTAAATAACATCCGCTGCCCAACGCCTCCCATCATCCTTGTTTGCAGGTAACTGGCAACAAACGCTACCAGGTACATTCCAAGCAGTATACCAGCCCACCGCATTACCCCATCAAAATCTTTATGCACAATATATTTATCAATTACATAACCAACAATAAATGGAGCAAGCAGGTTAAGGCCAGAGTTAACAAAAATAGCCACTAGTGCGCCGGCCATATTACGACGCTCCTCCGTTATTAGCTTTAACAGTTTTTGCAGGGCACGCAGCGTGGAAGTTTTTGGCTGCTGTTCTGAAATATCATTGAGGTTGTAGTTCATAATTGCTGGTGCTCTGCTGTGAATTAAAAATCTGTATGTATTCCGGACTCTGTTTCATTAAATTTTTGTGAATACCCGTTGCAACTATCTCCCCTTCCATCAGTACAATGATCTGGTCGTATTGCTCTGCTGCGGATATCTTCTGAGTAACTGAAATGAGTGTGATACCGGGATAATTATTACGTAAATTGTTCAGAATTTTTGTTTCTGTATTGGTATCAACTCTTGCCGTAAAATCATCTAACAATAATATTTTAGGGTTCACAGCCAATGCCCTCGCCAACATGATACGTTGTTTCTGTCCACCTGAAAGACTGGTGCCTCTTTCTGATACCACTGTATCTAACTTATCCGGCAGCGAATCAATAAAATCTTTTAACTCTGCTGTAGCAATAGCTCTGGCAAGCGATTCATCTGTAACCAGGTTACTAAAAGCAATATTTTCCCGGATGCTCATATTAAAAAGGATACTGTCCTGGAAAACAAAACCAACCTGGCTATAAAAGTTTTCCTTATTGTATTTTTCAATGGCTATATCATCAAATTCTATAACGCCTGTTGTGGGTTGTATCAAACCAGTGAGCAGGTATAGCAGTTGTGATTTACCTGCCGCCGTAGGACCAATTACCGCAAGCGACGCCCCTGCAGGTACAGAAAAGTTGATTGATTTTAAGATCGGTTTTTGCCCATATACTACAGATACGTCCTTCACTGCAATACCTCCTTTTAAAACGCTTTTTACAGATGTGGTGTCTGGTAATTCCGGGGTATTGAGCACACTGCTGATGCGCTGATAGCTTGCCGTAGCCTGGGCTATTACGTTACTCATAAAACCTATCACCAGTATCGGAAAAATCAGTAAGGCCAGGTAACTGTTAAAAGCCGCAAAATCGCCCAACGACATCGAACCTGTAATAACAAAATGGCCGCCCATGGTAAGTATGGCAAGGCCTGCCATGTTCGCGGTAAAAATGATAACCGGTATCAGGCCGGCAAACAATTTAAGAATACTCATTCCCAATGTCTTTGCTTTGGTATTGGCATCCAGGAATTTTTCATATTCCAGTTGCTGTGAATTGATGACCCTTATAATGGCAGCACCTAAAATACTTTCGTTGATTACTTTATTAAGCCGGTCAATTACCTGCCGGCTTTGTAAAAAAATCACCCGTACTTTTTTTAATACAAAAAAGAATGCGCCACCAATGATGGGCACAATTGCTACGACAGCGAGGGCCAATTTCCAGTTGATAGAAAACAGCAACACACAAGCTCCGATAATAATAATGATAGAAGACGCGATGGACACGATGGCCTGGGACACAAACATTTTTATAGAGTCTACATCAGCTGTTAAATTGGTTAGCAGTTTAGAAGGGTTGCTTTCTTCAACATAGGCATGGCTCTGTACAGATATCTTATATGCCAGCCTGGAACGCAAATCCCTGGCAACTTTTTCCGATGCATAGATTTGTACAAGCCCCTGCAGCCAGGTAAAAATAAAAATAATAAATGCCGCCACTAAATATTTAACCAGCACCTGCTGCAATTCATAATGTGCCGGATATGCATCAATGGCATTGGCAACAATTTTAGGTAAAAAAAGATTGATACCATTACTGAGCAAAGCAAATAGCAAGAGTAAAAAAATCAATCCCTTGTACGGTCCCAGCAAGCTAAATACACTGGCACCTTTCTCCCTGCTTTTACCAGGCGAACCTGCTTTCCTTTCCATATTGATCGGGGTTATAATTTGGAAAAATAATCAAAAAACAATTAGCATACCCATGCTATATTTTTTTATTTATCAACGGCCTTTATTGCGGATGACGAGCAGTGACCTACAATATTTTATTAAAGTAGTAAACATTGCACCGAAGCCACACATTGTAATTTCTCCTGTAATTATTAAATGCTATCAGCATAGAACACATAGCTTGTAATTGCCTGTGTGAAATGGGTATTTATGTATCTTTTTCAAAAGTAGCTTGACATGCTTTTTGACGGACAAAAGATTAAAAGAAGATGAGGGGTTTTAAAGACCTGATGGCCTAAAGCTGGCTTCCAGGGACCCCCAAAATAAAACCGCTCCGAATGAGCTACTGCATTTTTACTAACCACCCAATTTCTTGAATTAAACAAAAAAGGAGCAAGATTTTCATCTTACTCCTTTGATTATTTATTATTGACAGAATCAATTATTCTTCGTCATCAAAGCTCATTGCTTCTTTGGTTGTCATCAGCAATTCATATTCTTCCTTGCTTCCTACAATCATGTTTTCGAACTCACGCAACCCTGTACCTGCTGGTATTGGATGACCGGTGATAACGTTCTCTTTCAATCCCTGCATCAAATCCAGCTTACCATTGATGGCTGCACTGCTCAACACCTTGGTAGTCTCCTGGAATGAAGCGGCTGATATCCAGCTCTGGGTTCCCAAAGACGCTTTTGTAATACCCAACAACAACGGTGAAGAAGTCGCCGGCTTTGCATCACGGAATTCAACCAATTTTTTATCTGCTCTTCTCAGGATAGAGTTTTCTTCCCTTACATCACGTAACGTTACAATTTGTCCGGTTTTTAATTTAGTACTTTCTCCATGTTCAGTAACAACCTTCTTATCAAAGATGTTATCGTTCTCGGTATTAAAGTCTAATTTATCTTCCGTATCACCTTCCAGGAATATAGTATCTCCTGCATCTTCAATGGTTACTTTACGCATCATCTGGCGAACGATTACTTCAACGTGTTTGTCGTTGATCTTAACACCCTGTAATCGATACACTTCCTGAATTTCGTTCACTACATATTCCTGTACTGCAAAAGGTCCTTTAATTGCGAGGATATCTGCCGGTGCTGTTTGACCATCACTTAGTGCAGCGCCTGCTTTTACAAAGTCACCGTCCTGTACCAGAATCTGGCGTGTCAATGGCACTAAATACTTTCTTACAACACCATCTTTTGCTTCCACGATAATTTCGCGGTTACCACGTTTGATATTGCCGAAAGTAACTACACCATCAATTTCACAAACAACTGCCGGATTACCAGGGTTACGTGCCTCAAACAATTCTGTTACACGAGGCAAACCACCCGTAATATCCTTCAATTTACTCAACACCCTTGGAATTTTAACCAGTACCTGTCCTGCCCTAACGGTGTCGCCTTCTTCCAAAACAATATGGCTACCAACCGGTAAGTTGTAAGATTTGTGTTCCTTACCCTCAATGATGATAGAAGGTAACTTGGTTTTATCTTTTGTTTCAATTACCACTTTTTCTCTATGGCCTGTCTGTTCGTCCGCTTCTTCACGAACTGTTACACCTTCAATTACGGCTTCAAATTTAATGGTACCAACAATTTCAGAAACAATTACGTTGTTGAACGGATCCCATGTGCAGATTACTTCACCTTTGGTTACTTTCTGTCCGTCTTTCACGTTCAATGTAGCACCGTAAGGAACGTTATTGGTAATTAATAAACGATCATTTTTAACATCCATGATACGCACCTCACCGGTACGGCCGATAACCACATTTACCTTTTTACCTTCAGCATCTTCAGTTGCAACGGTACGCAAACCATCAAACTGAATAGTACCATCAAACCTTGCAGGCATTGTAGATTCTACAGAAGCAGAACCCGCCACACCACCCACGTGGAAGGTACGCAAGGTTAACTGTGTACCCGGCTCACCAATACTTTGTGCAGCAATGATACCAACAGCATCACCTCTTTGTGTAGTGTATCCTGTTGCCAGGTTTTTACCATAACATTTTACACAAACACCACGCTTGCTTTCGCAGGTTAATACCGAACGTATTTCAACGGTTTCAATACTGCTTTCTTCAATGCGTTGAGCGATTTCATGTGTTATTTCTTCATTGGCACTCACCAGCAATTTTTCAGTGATTGGGTCAATTACATCATGTAAAGATGTACGACCTTCAATCCTGTCGCTCAATGGTTCAATGATATCTTCATTATCTTTCAATGCACTTGTTGCAATACCACGCAGGGTTCCGCAATCTTCATCTTTAATTACCACATCCTGCGCCACATCCACCAAACGACGTGTCAGGTAACCTGCATCCGCTGTTTTCAATGCTGTATCCGCCAAACCTTTACGGGCACCGTGGGTAGAGATAAAGTACTCCAATACATTCAATCCGTCTTTAAAGTTGGATAAGATTGGATTCTCAATAATCTCACTACCTGATGAACCGGATTTACGTGGTTTAGCCATCAATCCCCTAATACCAGCCAACTGCTTAATCTGCTGCTTGCTACCACGGGCACCGGAATCAAGCATCATGTACACAGAGTTGAAACCCTGCTTATCAGCCGCCAGTTCACGGATCAGTGTTTCAGTAATTCTCGTATCCACCCTACTCCAGATATCCACCGTTTGGTTATACCGCTCGTTATTGGTGATTAAACCCATATTGTAGTTATCCCAAACCTCATCCACTTCTACGGTAGCATTATCAATCAGTTGTTGCTTAATATCAGGAATGATCAAATCATTGATATTAAAGGACAATCCACCACGGAATGCCATACGGTATCCCAGTGTTTTGATATCATCCAAAAACTTCGCAGTGATAGGAACGTTGGTCCATTTAATAATGTCACCAATAATTTCTCTCAGCGATTTTTTAGTCAATAACGCATTGATGAAACCAACGGTTTTTGGTACATGCTGATTAAACAACACTCTACCAACAGTTGTCTCTATTAATTTGTAAGTTAAAGTACCATCATCATTTCTGTAGTTGGCTTTCACTTTAATATGCGCATGCAGGTCTAACTTCTGTTCGTTATATGCGATGATTACTTCTTCAGCAGAATAAAATGCCTTGCCTTCGCCTTTTACTTTTTCTGTTTCAGTTGATTTTTTACCCTTGGTGATATAATACAATCCCAATACCATGTCCTGAGAAGGAAGGGTGATTGGCGTACCATTCTGGGGGTTCAAAATGTTGTGAGAAGATAACATCAGCATCTGTGCTTCCAATACAGCAGCATGGCTCAATGGAACGTGTACCGCCATCTGATCACCATCGAAATCCGAATTGAACGCTGTCGTTACCAATGTGTGCAACTGGATCGCTTTTCCTTCAATCAATTTTGGCTGGAAGGCCTGGATTGACAAACGGTGTAGTGTTGGGGCCCTGTTCAACATGATCGGGTGACCCTTCAAAATATTTTCCAGGATATCCCAAATAACAGCTTCTTTTTTATCTACCAGTTTACGGGCAGACTTCACTGTTTTTACGATACCTCTTTCAATTAATTTTCTAATAATAAATGGCTTAAATAATTCAGCAGCCATATCTTTTGGCAAACCACATTCATGCATCTTCAATTCTGGTCCTACCACAATTACAGAACGACCTGAATAATCCACACGTTTACCTAACAGGTTCTGACGGAAACGTCCTTGCTTACCTTTCAATACATCGCTCAATGATTTCAATGCACGTCCACCTTCTGCCTTTACAGCATTTGATTTACGGCTGTTATCAAACAATGAATCAATTGCTTCCTGTAACATACGTTTTTCATTACGTAAGATTACTTCCGGCGCCTTAATTTCCAACAATCTTTTCAAACGGTTATTACGGATAATAACACGACGATATAAATCATTTAAATCAGATGAAGCGAAACGACCACCATCCAATGGAACCAATGGACGTAATTCGGGTGGAATAACCGGAATGTATTGCATAACCATCCATTCAGGACGGTTGTTAATTCTTGTATTGGCATCACGAAAACTTTCGACAACACTCAAACGTTTTAACGCATCGGCTTTACGTTGTTGTGATGTTTCGTTGGCTGCTGAGTGACGCAAATCAAAACTCAACTGATCAAGATCAATGCGCTGCAATAAATCATGCACCGCTTCAGCACCCATTTTGGCGATGAATTTATTAGGATCTTCATCAGAAAGGAACTGGTTATCTTTTGGCAAAGTATCCAGGATGTCCAGGTACTCTTCTTCAGTTAACAAGTCACCAAAATTCTGTCCTTTATCTGCACGAATACCTGATTGAATAACCACGAAACGCTCGTAGTAAACAATCGTTTCCAATTTCTTGGAACTCATGCCCAATAAGTAACCAATTTTATTTGGCAAAGATTTAAAATACCAGATATGCACAACAGGCACCACCAGTTTGATGTGCCCCATTCTTTCACGACGTACTTTTTTCTCAGTTACTTCCACACCACATCTGTCGCACACAATTCCCTTATAACGGATACGCTTGTATTTTCCACAAGCACATTCGTAATCTTTTACCGGGCCAAAAATTCTTTCGCAAAACAAACCATCTCTTTCAGGCTTGTAGGTACGATAGTTAATGGTCTCAGGTTTCAACACTTCACCGAAGCTTTTTTCCAAAATGCTGTCGGGAGAAGCCAAACCAATAGTGATTTGAGAAAAAGTTGATCTGGGACGATTTTCTTTTTTGAATGCCATATTATTCGTTTACTTTTTTTA
>JBBQWL010000014.1:0-126199 GCA_038210625.1 Chitinophagales bacterium
CCAAAACCAATTGCCAACGCTACTTTACCCCCTATAGCAACCTGACCGGCGTCGGTCAACAAACAATAACCAAAAGCCCCGGAATAGTTTTTAAATCCGGGGCTTTTTTATGTGGGCTTTCGGCTATTGTTCTTAATGTTATATGCAAAAAACATTTCTGGCTCTCTGTTAATAGTATATCGAATCCCCTTGTTAATTTTTCCTGTAAATTGAAGGAATGTACGAACGTTCTGCTCTAACAAACGTTGCCCATATTCTTCATAAATTTTCGCGAGCAATGAACCAGAAATTATCGCTAAATAGCTTTGATATGTGTCGACTAACGTTGGTGCTTTTATGCAAGGCACTTCAAAACCCATTCTTTCGAAATCCAGCTCTATTGGCACGTGCGGTTTTTCAGAAATATTGTATAGATAATTAAGGTCTATAACACGATAGAAAAAACCAAGTTCACCTTCTTTCCAGCCATCTAATTGATTAATAATTTCTTTTTTGGGAATAGTTCCATCGTAAAAATTATTTGTGAGAATAAAAGCATTTATTCTCACGAGATTTTCCTTTAACAGCTGACTTCTGTTTAGTGTGTGCGCTAATTGGTAAATCTGCGAAGCAGGATCCAATTCTTGTATGTACTCTTTATTAACTGCCTTTTGAAAAAAGTTGAAAATTCTTTTTGCCGCTGTATCTATTTCATTTTTTGGGAGTTTGGATGGGGTGTCATTGTTATTGTGTTTACTTATAAAAAGATCAACAGTTTCATAATTATCAGATATTGCATACCCGTTTATCATATGTTGACCTGCTCGTCCTAAATTTCGCTCATCATATGCAATGATTATGTTCGCAGTTTCTCCTGCATCAGCCAGGCTATCGGTGGCAATACGAGTAAATGCTTGTACGGGCGTTCCTCCATTATCCAAATCTTCATTTATCAATGATTGGACATCATCCTGTAAATTTCGAAAAAAGCGTTCTAAAGGGGTTTCCACAATTTAGAGTTTTAACGTTGAATAAATAATTTCTTCGGGCACAACAAAAGAATTACAAGCGGAAAGATTTAAAGTATATTTTACATCATTGATACCGACGGGGATATTTTGAGATGTTAGAGAAGGAAAGCCGTCAGTAATATCAAATACACTTTCCTCTCTTATAAAATAGCCTGTGCCTTCATATAGAGACGACTGGTGATTGTAATATCCAGTGGACGCAAGTCTAATATTTAATAATTCAATTGCAGCGAAAGAATGCTGTACATAAAGTTTTATTTCATCAACCATTTGATTCAGAGTGGCACCTTGACCATTATGTCTGTCCAATTTAAGATACCACAAGTACAAATGCCTAAGCCCGTAGGTGCTTAGCTGAAACTCGTTTGCTATATCAACTGAATCCTTTCCTGTATTAGTCTTAACTTCAATGCCCCAATTATCATACTGAAAATCTTGTCGGAATCGATCTGGACCTTGCCAAGCAGTTAATAATTCTAATTTCTTATCAGGAAAAGTTTTTAATAAACGCCTCAAAATTATTAGTTCACCAAAAAGGCCTTGTTGAGACTCAACGCTTAAGCCAGTTTCGGAATATGTTTCTAATAATTTTCTCCATGTTTCAATTCTTTTAGAGAAAGCTTCGAAACTTTTTAGTTTATCATTGCAATTAGCAATTGTATTAATACAGTCTTCCAGCAGAATATCAAACACTTCCGAGAAAGCGGAATCGGTAAGTGTAAGCAACACAAAGTCGCTCCTTTCTGTTTCTTGTGCCGATAAACATTCCAGTTTCATTCCCTTTCCTATAAAAGGCTCCGGAAAGCTTCGTGTATTGTCAGTGAAGTCAATCAATAAAGCCCTGCTTCGATTTGGAAAAATTAAAGCTAGATAAATCGGCACTGATATTGAAGGGTCAACCAGAGTTTTTACAAAACCTTTCGGGAGTGTATCCAGTTGTGTTAAATATTGCCATAGTTCATTTATCCGAATTTTCATCTTCATTGTTTTGGTCAAATTCCTCAGGATAGTCGTATTCTTTCTGGAACTGTTCATTTACAGCATACTTTATTTTCTCATCATGCGCCAACTCTGGAAAGCTTACTGCCAAACCTATTATGGGTTGATTAGCTATAATTTTCCTGTCCCCCTTCTTTTCTGTTTCTGGATCGAGATGGTGAGGATCAGGATTAAGAGGATAGATGATTAGTAGGCCTTCGCTGCTTTGACGTTGTTGGCGGATACGTGGTCGAGAAGGCTGAACGGGCTGCTTTGCTTTAGCTTTTTCATCTTCACTTTTACTTTTAATATCCTCCCGAAAGTCTGCAATAGTTGCGTTAAGGGCCTTAGCGATTTGATCATCACTTAGGTCAACCATTTCATGACGCTGGTCAGTAATGTTGGCTTTGGCAATTTGGTAGACGCCTTCTTTGTCAGATTGATTAGTACGATCTGTGAGTCCAACCTTCTTAGATAGACCAGAAAAGTTATACTGTTTTTCGGATGGTGCCATACTGTTGTGAACTAGTAAAATATTCCAGTTTGTAAGATTATTTTTGGCTGCCTGAGCATCAATATATTCACATATTTTACGAACATCCATTACTACAGGATCAATCTGATAGCTTCGAAGAAAAGTAGTAACAACACCAATGTTTTCTTTCCCTTTCCAAAAGAATATTTGGCTTTTACTGGCCTCGTTTAATGCTGGGCTCGGGTTTCCTAAGGAAGTTATCAATGAGGACGTTATATTAAGATTGTGTTTAACTCTTTTTTCAGTGACTTCAAATTCGTAGGTCTGAGCTAAACTTCCTGAATAGCTAAGCCACATAGTACTATGATAACGGAATTTATTTGCAGCTGTGATTTTTAAAACTCCCGGATGTGTACGCACCTTTAAGCCATAATCAATTGGAGTACGACGGAGATGAAACATGTAGTCAAACTCATCCCGCATTTCCTCGCTGGCGATTGTGATATGACGGTACCAACCTATAAGATCCCTGGTAGTAAAAACCCTGCATAGGTCTGCATAACCCGGACGATATCCAAACCATCTTCCCATTTGCATTAGAGTGTCATACATCTTACTTGCCCTCAAGTAATAACTTATACTAAGACCTTCAAGAGTAAGACCCCGACTTAACTTATCTCCCCCTACTGCTATAATATTGAGGTATGTGCCCGTTTGCTCTGCTAGAAAATAATCCAAAGGAGAAATATTATGGTACTGCAAACCAGCAACGTTCTTGTCTCCATGAACGGCACGAACTTCAATAGGCATAATTGCAGCGTGAAGATTAGCTTCAATCTCATCCCAAGAAATTGGAACAATGGAAGCATCCTGATAAACATCATCCCTTTTAATAATTATATCAGTAATTTGCTCAAATTCTGTTACCCATAGCTCTTTAAGCTCTTTAAGTAAGCTGCCAGTACGTTGATCTATTTGTCTTTGGTAGTATTTGAGTTCTTCGTCTACCAATACAGAAATATGGTCTTGCCATCTAATATACCTAGAAACATGTATCAACATACTGTTATGTGTTTTAAGGTTACCCCTGGCACGACGGGCAGTAACAGCTATCAGAAAACTTTTGATAGCCCGTTTTAGACTTTCAGGGAGATTTTCAGGAAGAGAACCATTTTTTTTGTGTTTATCTGGAATGAAGATTGTCTCTGTTTCGTCAAAAACCGCAACATTTCTTATTAGAGGTAGCGGCTCAATATTTTTCTCCTTATTACCTGCTGCGGTTTCCAGCCCAAAGAGTTGAGCAGGGCCAATATAATTAGAAGGAGCAGGAATATTAATGATAAAATCTTTTGGAAAGAGATCATCACCTACTGTAAATGCAAAGTCTTTTATGGTTACATTTAATCCCTTTGAATTTTGGATATCTTTTAGTGGAATGAATACATTTGCAAATGGGGTTGCAGTATATCCAACATACGCACTTTGCTCAAAAAGACTAAGTAAAGCACGGATGTAACCATTAATTGCTGATACGGTTTCTTTACTGACATTAATAGAAGCATTATCTGCTTCATCATCTATAATAAGGATTGGCAGATTTTGAATTAAAAGTTTGCCTTCTCCATTTTTTGTTCCCCATTTAGCAAGCCATAAAATCAAATTTTTTAAAATTGACGAATTCTTTTTTACTACTGCAACTATAGGGTCAGAACCCCTTAAATTAGTGCTACCCTGAATTTTCGTCTGACTAAAATCGCCATTAATATGTCCACTTGTTAAAGCATGTACAGGTAGTTCTCTTAAATTACCAGTTATAGGATCACTTGAATTGTATTTACTTACACCAATAAAATAATGAGATGAATATTGCAGCGATCTTTGAGTATTATAACCTAAAAAACCTTCATCAACACGGATTTGTGTTTGGCTTCGAAGACTATCATGCATACCTGCAAGTACTATAACTAACTTATAACCGGCGTCCGCAGCCTTGTTAATTAAGCCGATATAGTTTCCTGTTTTTCCACTTTGTACCTGACCAACTACCAAGCCTCTTTTATCCCAACTACCCGAGCTAGCTGGGTTGCCTATACGGTCTAAAATATCATCAGTAAGATTATCTAGTTTATTTAAGGTATCACGAGCCATTCGTTGTTGCATAAAAGCATAATACCTATTCCAGAAAGACCAAGTAACCTGACCCTTGACAGCTTTAACCCAAGGATTAAAACCATCCCTGCCATCTAAAATTTTATAGCCATCAGAAAAAATCCCAAACACACTTGATAAATGCTTACGCAAAGCTTCTTTGTCATTTTCATCGAGGCTAAAAAGACTAGAGACCCTTTTAATTGCATTCTTTACATGTTCATCATTCGGATACGGTTCTGTTTCCAATAAAGTGACGCAGATTTTTAACGCTTGGTCAATCATTTTTTGTCAATGTTTTTAATTTCTTCAGGATAATGGTTAAAGGGTTCCAGAAATTCTAATCTAGTTTTAGCCTGATGATCATTAAGGCCACCATCTAAAAGAGTTTTATACACTTCTTGCATAAGCAATAACATGTCTTCCCGTTTGCCTTCTTCAAATGGGAATGCCTGATTGTAACTATCCTCTGCCTCCTTAATAAAAATCGATTTTACTGGCACAGTTTCCTCTAAATGTCTTATTAACAATTTGATGGCTTTGGACGGATTACTTTCTGCAATTCGCAACGTTTCCGCCAAAATAGGATGTTCACGATTTATCCGAAAAGCCCACTTTTTAGTCCCAGAAGTTGTGAACTCTTTCCAGAGAGGAATTATGGATAATCCGCTTTTAGCCAATACCGGTTTGCTTCTTGTTCTATATACATTCACAGCAACGGCACGAACATCAGCAGCATTACTTTTAATACTATTTTTTAAATGGGCAGGCATTCTTGCAATAGCCTTACGAATATCTATCTGCCACTCTGCATCCACATTACTAGTAATATCTATTGCAATCCTTGCTAACTTGAAATGCTCTTCTTTTGCCCAAAGGCCTAGCCAGCTACCTGAAACTAACATCCGGTTTTTACGGTAGATATAAAATCCCTGGTGATCATTCCATCCCCTGATACCGGCCGCTGCTTTAAACTCTTCTGTAGTAAACGAAGATTTATGCTTTAAGACATATCCCTTTACTTGAACCTGACCATTACAGTAATCTGTCGAAGGAAAGTTTTGTACTCTTAATTGTTCTGAAATGAATGGGTTCCATGGTCTAACTTCTCTATCTTGAAACCAAATGATTAACTCTTTAGCCTCAATAAATCGATGAAAAATCATGGAGAGGTGAGCTTTTATATTTTCAATAACTGTCGTGAATCTTTTTAGTGAAACTTCATCATTTTTATAATCTTTTGTCAACCGATCTATCAATTTCCATTGAACAACAGTTCCTTGTTGCAGCCTGGAAAGCTTTTCTATTAGTTCCTGATCCGGCTCAATTTTGATTAGATTCCAAAGGCCTGATTGACTGACGTAATCTAAATCCCATGTCCAATATGAAATTGGATTTGCGTTAGTTTTACTTATGACTGACAAATGTCTGCATTGAGAAAATGACGCTGTTTTCATTCCTAATCCAAACCTTCCTAAATCTTTATCATTTCTTTCGGACAGTGGATTTTTAGTTCCCGGTCTCATAGCCTCCCTAAGTTCAGTATCACTCATACCGCATCCATTGTCTAAAATATATAATGATGTATTTGAACCTTCCCATTTGAAATTGATATAAACTTCCGTTGCTCCTGCTGAAATTGAATTATCAACTAAATCAGCAATTGCAGTTTCAATGTCATACCCGATAGCTCTGAACGTTTCAATTAATGAAGCTGCATTTGGTGTTGCATCTGCTGTTTCAAGATTACTAAAGCGTTTTCCTATCATGAGTTACAGAATCTTTTTTAGATGTTCGGAAATTGTATAAGCCATTAGTGGTGGTACAGCATTACCAATTTGCTTAAAAGCTGCGGTTCTTGATTTCCCTTCATTTACACCTTCAAAAAAAAAATCATCAGGAAAAGATTGTAGCCTCGCAGCCTCTCTTATACTTATTGATCTGTTTTGTTTTATGTCCGGATGTATGTAATAATGGCCATCCTTTGCAATATGTGCGACTACCGTTTGTGAAGCGGCTGCTTTATCATCAACGACTTTAAAGCGGTCAAAAAAAGAATGCTGGTTCTTATGTGTTTTTAATTCCTCTGGCAGGTTTATATAATTCAGTCTGTTACCATGTTTCATCAATGTAACAGCAATCCGATAAATCTCTTTATCCTGTTCAGTATGTGGCCTGCTAACATGCTGTGTTAGGACATCAATACCGTTGCGAATATGGTTGCTATTTAAATAATCGTTGGTTTCGTTAACGTATTTATCTCCCTTATTTTTCCCTTCGCCAGCAAGTAGTTTTGGTAAATCCTTAAAGACAGATTCAACTTTAAATTTTTTATTAAAGGCAGCCTTGATATCCGGTATAGTTATGTTCAAATCTTTTCTGTAACCGACCAGTATAATTCTTTTTCGATTTTGCAATACACCAAAATCGCTTGCATTAAATAAAAAGTCCTTAACATCATATCCTTTTTTGTCAAACTCAGTTATCATTTTTTTGAAGTATCCTCCTTTGTCTGCAGAACGCAGTCCCACCACATTTTCAAATACAAACATTTTAGGATTATACTTCTTAAGAAATTTAGCATATTGCAAATACAAATGGTTGCGAGGATCAGTCTCCATCCCATTCTCACTTCTTGCTCTGCCCACTAACGAGTATGCCTGGCAAGGAGGACCTCCAATAATTAAGTCAACATCACCTGTTAACTGAGCATCTATCTTTTTGAAAATTTCTGCATTGTTTTCATCGCTTAATGCAAGATTAATTACCCGGTTCATTTCAGCTTCAGGTATAAGGGAATACAAAGCAGGTCTTGTAATTTCTCCTTTCAGGTATTTCACATATTCTTCAAACCTATTTTTTCCTTTCAGGTAATGATAAGCAGTTCTTGTTCTTAAGGTATAGCAGGCAGCTTCATCCATTTCAACATGCGCAACAGGTTTGTAACCTGCTCTTATAAATCCTTCGGATAATCCGCCTGCTCCCGCAAACAGATCAATATAAGTCAAGGGTGTTTTCAATGTTTCGAAAAATCTTTAGTATCAAAAAAATCTTTTAGGGAGATATCTAAGGCAGTAGTTATTCGTTGAAGGGTATCTACTGAAATATTTTTTCTACCTTTTTCTATGTGAGTAAGGAAGCTTCTTTCTATATCAGCTTCGTAAGCAAACTTTTGTTGGGAGAGCTTTTTGGCTTTTCGCAACTCAGTAATTCTGAGCCCGATCGTTTCTTTCAGGTCCATACACGAACATATTTAAGTGTGTACTATAAACCGGTATGTTTTAGGACACAGTGTTGATTTGTGAAGAATAGTTTATAGAAGGCAATAATAGTGGGTGCAAGTCAGAGTAGATTTGCTTTTGAGTAACATTTTGAAATTCGGAAGGAATATTAACGCGTAAGAAATTCATTCGGAGGCGCATTTGCTCCATAAAGATTTTATGTACAAGAGTGCGACGCCACCGCAGCCAAATAGTTATTCTATCGCCTGGCTCAAAATGTTTTTTACCAATGCGTTCAATGTCTTTTCAACCAAAGCAGGTTTTAAATCGCATTCCCAAACAGTAATAATTTTCCAGCCATCTTTTTTTAAAGCAGCTATGGCTTTCACATCATTCGTAATGTTGCCGTTTATTTTATTCAGCCACCAGTCTGTTCTGGTTTTGGGTACCACATAATATTTGCAATCAGTATGGCCATGCCAGAAACAGCCGTGTATAAAAATAACGGTGCCGTATTTGCGCAATACCAGGTCGGGTTTGCCGGGGAGCTTTTTATCATGCAGCCGGTAGCGGTAGCCATGGGCAAATAAAAATTTACGCACCAGCATTTCGGGTTTGGTGTTTTTGCCCTTTATCTGCTGCATATTAAAGCGCCGCTGCGCTGTATTGTGTACATCTGCCATATTGAAATACAAAGGTAACATCTTGCACCCAACGGAGCAGGACCTGCCGGCAAAGGCCGGCAGGAGGCTGGCTCCTGTTAAAGCTCCAGGTTCGTTGCCTTACACCGCTATCATGCTACCAGGTTACAAGCGCATCGATTGAATAATTGGCTGATTCTGCCAGAGATGCACTGCGCAGCGTAAACCTGCGGACACAGGGAAGTCTTCTAAGGCAGGTAATTTTATTAAGTGGTAAAAAAATGGCAACTTTACAGTATTGGTATTGGAAAGTTATCATTCACTCACTGAAAATATGCACCATGATGAATTACAAAATATCCTTTCAGGAATTGTCAGCCAGGAACAGGGAAATCTTATCGCGGCAGTTACCCAAAAACTTACCGGAGGCAAAAAGCCAGGTAGCGCTTTTGAAAAAGACAGCGTCACAAAGCAGCAGGAAGAAAAAATCCTAAGTGAGTTTGCCGACGCCCATCAATTATGGATAAATGATATCGATGAAAAATTTTTTTTGGCTGAAGGTGCAGAACAAAGGGTTTATCTATGTGCTGATGGGATGAATGTTTATAAGCTGAATGATACTATATTTTACACGTCCTGGGCTGATTATTTCTTAAGTCTTCAGTTACACAATTTTTTCTTTCCGGGCACTTTTTATACACTCACCGGATTTGCAAAAAAAGCAAACGTGCTATATGCTGTTGTGCAACAACCCTTCATAACATTTGATTCTATTACAGACCTGGAATACGTAAAGCTATTTTTGCAGCATAATGGCTTCGAATGGGTAAAGAATAATGATTATTACCATCCCGGCTTTAAAATTATCCTGGAAGATTTACATGATGAGAATGTGCTTACCAGTAACAATACCCTTTTCTTTATTGATACTGTTTTTTATAAAAAGAAAGAAAAGGATGGCGGCGTGTGACACCAGCACTGGAAAAAATGTGTATTGAACGGTAATATAAAGTAAGGTAAGCGATACTAAAATAGTACATGACAATAACTAAAACAACCAGCCGGCATGGCTCCCGCAAAGAAAGCGGACAATAAAAATTTCGTTGTTACCAAATCCACCATTGAAGTGGGTAGAGCTTTTCAAAAAAAGTAAAAGCAATGAATCAATTGCTGAATATTACAACATTGCTTCCCTGAAATCAGTTGCTTATTTTTTTCAATAACCGCTCCAGCTTTCTGCCAACCTTCGCTGGTTTTAAATCGCATTCCCAAACAGTAATAATTTTCCAGCCATCTTTTTTTAAAGCTGACATGGCTTTTTCATCATTGGCGATGTTGCCGTTTATTTTATTCAGCCACCAGTCTGTGCTGGTTTTGGGTACAACATAATATTTGCAGCCGGTATGGCCATGCCAGAAACAGCCGTGTATAAAAATCACTGTTTTGTATTTGGGTAAAACGATGTCGGGCTTGCCGGGTAAGTTTTTTACATGCAGGCGGTAACGATAACCATGTGCAAATAAGAATTTACGCACCAGCATTTCGGGTTTGGTGTTTTTGCCCTTTATGCGGCTCATATTATAACTCCTTGTTGCCTCATTGTGCACGTCTGCCATGATACAAAGTTAGCAATCCCGTTCATTGAAACTTAAATGCCGTAATCACTATCCTTGCCACCCGGTATGTACGGATGTTGATACATTTACAAAATAGTTACAGTACATTTGGTTTCGTAGCTTCAGGTATTTATTGGTACTATAAACAGCGCAGTTGTGATACAGGTTACCATCGTGGAAGGCTGTTTTTTAACCAACGCACCGGGTATAACAGGTTGCTGCGGCCCCTGCTTTTTAATACAATTACCTTCCATATTTACTACATGCCTAACCACACACATTTGCCCGCCGGCATATTAGGTGCCTGCTGTATGCTATTGCTGACAGGGCAGCTTTTTGCACAACCCTATGTAGATCCTTTGCAGGTATCGCTTACAAGGGGTTTCAGAAATAAGCAGGCGCAGGCTACCCCGTTTACCCGGCTGTGGGTGGGCAGTGATATCCCCCTCCAACTTAAAAAAAATACCTACCTGTTGCTGAGTCCCTTTTATGAACACTGGCAAATTGACTCGGCCAATACACCTGAAATTGTACCGAAGGTGCAGGGCCTGGCATTACCGGTGGGGCTGATACTGCCCCTTGCCAACCCCAACTGGTCGCTGACAGTGGTGGCCACTTTTCGTTGGGCGGGTGAGACCCTGTTTGCAACAAATACTTTTCAATTGGGCGGCGTGGCTTTTGCCAGCTATGCCCTGCAACCAACCCAAAAAATTCGCTTCGGCATGTATATGAACCAGGAAGCTTTTGGTATTTTTATAGTGCCGCTGTTTGGTGTAGACTGGCGGATCAACAGCAACAATTACCTGTTTGGCATACTGCCGGGCAGGTTAAGCTACGAACACCAGTGGAACAAACTATTGTACTGGGGTGCCACTTTTCGTTCGTTAACCAACAGCTACCGGCTGAACAATGGCCATTACCTGCGGCTGGATGACAACCAGGTGTCGGTGTACATTGACTATTATGCCGCCAAAAATATTTGCATTACCCTGGAACCGGGTTATGGATTATTTAGAAAATTAAGAACAGGCATCAACGATAAAAACTACCTCACCAACCGCCCATGGGGCGATGGTGCCTTTATTAAACTTTCAGCAGCTTACCGTATCCGTTTGTAGCAACCCGCCATCATAGTTACACCGGTACCGCTTTTCTCCATCTTTTGTACCGCAGTCATTGTGTTTCCCTGCATAGTTGGGTAAAGTTGTTGAGCCAGGCTTTCGTTCATACAACACCTCGCCGCAATTATCCACACCGTGTGCAGTTTTTAATTGTACCGAATACTTGCATTTTAAATTATAACGCCCTACCTTATCGAAAATTTTACACACCCTGCTGCAAACTCGTTGTCCAACCTTCCTTCCCTCTTTTGCTACCATTTTATTTTTTTTATCCTAAAAATTGTAAACATGAAAAAATTATTTTTTTTCGCTGGTCTTGCATTGGCTGCGGGGTGTAGCACACCGGCTACTAAAGAAGGCGCTATGGAAGCGAAGGACAGTATGGCTGTTACCACCACCGGCGCAGCGTACGCTACTGTAACGGATTATCCCTACACACTGGCTAAGCCCTGGCAAAACTGGCAGGCCGGCGACCCGCAACTGGCGGTAACCGCACTAAAAGCACTCCGGGGTTTTGAAACCGGCGATATTGCCGGCAGCATGGCCAACTTCGCCGACAGTGTGGAACTACGATTTGATTATTTGCAGGCTAAACTGAGCAAAGACAGCCTGCTAAAATTTTTTACCAGCGAGCGGGCAAACTATGCCACGCTCACCATTGAAATGCAGGACTGGGAACCGGTAACCAGCGCCGACAAAAAAGAAAGCTGGGTAACCATGTGGTACAAACAAAAATGGACCGACAAAAAAGGCAAAACAGATTCGCTGAACGTGATTGATGACTGCAAAATGGTGAATGGAAAAGTAGCGGTACTCGACGAAAAAATACAACACTTTCCGATGGCAAAAAAATAGGGCGCAGTTGAAATGGCCGTTAAACCGTTGAGCAAAAAAAAAGCATTGAATTCTAAACGGCTAACCGGAAAAAAATAAAGACCTGCCCATTTTAACGGCACAAAAAAATAAACGGTTCCTGATGATTAACCACGCCTTGTGCATTTTGCACAAGGCATTTTATATTACTCTTTTTAAACCCAACCAACTTACAGTGAAAAAAATAATTAAAGCAATTGGCCTGGTACTTTTTGTGATAGTGCTCATTCTTATCGGCATGGTAGCCTATATAAAACTGGCGTTGCCCAATGTAGGTGCAGCACCCATTGTTACCGTTCCTAAAACGGCCGCACAGGTGGCAAGGGGCGAATACCTGGCCAACCATGTTACCATTTGTATAGACTGCCATTCTACCCGGGACTGGTCAAGGTTTTCGGGCCCGCCTTTGGAAGGAACCAAAGGAAAAGGCGGAGAATTGTTTGACCAGAAATTTGGTTTCCCCGGCGCCTTTTATTCTAAGAACATCACACCGGAAGGTATCAGCCGGTATACCGATGGCGAACTTTTCAGGGTGATTACTACCGGCGTAACGAAAGAAGGTAAAGCCTTGTTCCCGGTAATGCCTTACCATTATTATGGCCGCATGGATGCGGAAGATATTTACAGCATCATTGCCTATATCCGCAGTTTACAACCTATTAAAAATGAAGTGCCGGCTTCGTCCACCGATTTTCCGATGGGCATTATCATTAACACCATTCCTTCAAAAGCGGCGCTTACCAAAATGCCCGCCGAAACAGATGTGGTGAATTATGGAAAGTACCTGATGAATGCCGCGGCCTGTATGGAATGCCATACCAAATTTGAAAAAGGTAAGCTGGTGGCAGGCACCGAATTTGGCGGCGGCAGGGAATTTCATTTTCCCGATGGCAGCATTGTACGCTCGGGTAATATAAGCCCGGATAAAACAACCGGCACCGGCGCATGGACGGAAGAAACATTTTTAACCCTGTTCCATTCCCGCTCTGATTCTGTCACCTTAACCAAAAAATTACAGCCGGGCGAGTTTAACTCCATCATGCCCTGGACCATGTATGGCAAAATGAAAGACGAAGACCTGAAAGCCATTTTCGCCTATATCAGAACACTACCCCCTATCAATAATAAAGTGGTGAAATTTACGCCGGGTACTGCAAAAATGTAATTTGCTTCATGGTTGGGTTGGGTATGCTTTCCTTTTAATCATTTAATCCGTTGAACATAGCATGCCATGTAGCAACGGGCCTTTTGTTTAAAATGGCTTTTAAATATTCAGCGGTATCAGCTATGCCATTCAGCATGCTGTTCATTTTTCTGCCTATTACTCTGGCGGATACCAATGAAAGATAGTTTGGACTAACCGTATCATATAAATCCATCACGTCCATATAGTGCGTGTAAATTTCATTGCTGTTCATTTCAAAATATACTTCCAGAAAATGTTCTATATCGGTGATATCTTTTGTACGGGTTGGGTCATCATTATTGGCAATCAGTTTTAGCATCACCAATCCCTCCAGGCTACATACATTTAAGGAAAGACCCTCAGCTATCGTTAGTGTTTCAGCAAACGGATACACTTCCTTAAAGCCACTCATGTCCATTACCAGCAAGGTATGCCGGCTTAGCAGCAATTCCCTTTCATCATTTTCCATTTCGCCAAAAGGAAGCAGGTCAAGTTCTATCGATTTTTTATAAATAAGCTTAATTGCTTTGTAAGCGCTTTCTTCAAAATGCCCGGTTTTTACCAATGCTTCTTTTATGGCATAAAACTTTTCTTCTGCATCCAGCAATATGGCTATATCAACATCATTTGTTCTTCGTTTTGCAGTATATTTTTCATACGCTGATAACCGGATATCTCTCGCCAATGCGCCTACGAGGAAAAAATCCACCCCAAACTCACGGAATATATTTTCCATGGTTTTCAGCATTTGTGCTATCTGTGGATTTAATATGTCAATGGGTTCAGGCAAGGTATTTTTGTTTGATGCGCTCTGCGGTTTCCCTGTTCCTGCTATCGAGGCTTGTTATTAATTCAGCATATGCCAGCAAAGGAGGAACGGTTTTATATTTGCCCGCTAAAAGACCGGCGTTTGCTGTTTCCCAAAAAACATGCATCAGTTCAACATTTCCTTCCGCATCTGGCACCAACTTTAGTTGTTTCATGATGGCTGTTTTATTTTCGTTGGTGTAAATCGTAAAAATTTCCGGTTGTAAAAATTTAGTCAGTATGGCGCCAGCCGGTTCTGCTCCCCAATAAAATTGATGGGGTTTTGTTACAAGTGCTTCCTGCCAATTTTGTACATCTTCTTTGTTTAAAAATCTGAATCTTCCCTGTTTTAATTTTGGCTTTAATACAGCATTAAATAACTCAATCCATTTACGCTGCAGTTGTTCCCCGTTTTCTATAAATAGATAAGGTTGATTATTTTTTACACCGGCCTTTAAAAACCCCTCCTCTTTTAACTCATTTATAAAAGCACCAATATTGCCCAACGCCACTTTTGTTTCCTGCGCCATCTGCCGGTAGTTTGTATTTAGTAATTTGGGGTTGATTAAAATCCCAAAAAGGAATTTGAGTCCGGCCTGGTTCCACAGTTTTCCCTGTGCCGGTTGCCGGAGAGCTGTTACGGCTTTGTCGTTGATGTAAAAGAACAAACCATCCTTCCTGATGAAACAATTACCAGCAGTTTCCAGGTAATTAATACCCTGGTTTTTCAGTTTTAGTTTGAGTGGTTTGGGAATGTACTGGCAAATCAGCAGCCATTCTGCTGCATTTTTACCCACGCGATTCAATATGGCAGAAAGATTTTGCTCCCTTATTTCATTTTTTGTTTCCACCCAAAACAAAGTCTTGTTGTTTCCCTGTCTAAGCTCCACTAAAGCATCTGCATTGTGACCATCCTTTTTAATCAATCGATTATCATTCAATAGCTTTATACCAGCACCTGTTATTGCAGTAAATTCGTGCATTGCTTTTTCAAGTATTTCTTTCTCTCCCATGTTCAATAAATTTGCCTGTTCATGATTCATGAACAGGCAAATTTATTGAACATCCAGCAAAAAAACAATACTTTTATTGGCTATTTTAAGGAGCTATTGTTCTCCATTTTTTAGGTTCCTTGTTTCAGCGCTCTCTTTTAAAACCGATCTTAACATTCCCAACATCATTATAATAAAAATTTAGCCGCAGGTACAATTCCGCTGTCGGCAACAGCATTACTGGTAACCGGCAATTATTTCCGGTTCATTTTGTACCGGTTTTCAACCGCCGCATTAAGCCTCGTTTCATGTTCGGCGACGTATTTTTCAAAATCTGAAGGCATCGTTAAGTGCTCATACACCTCATCATAAAAATGAAGTTCGAGGCTAAAGATGATTGTTTTACGATTGATAATTTTAAATTTCAGTTCTGCTTCAAGTTCAAATGGACACACTGCTATTTCAGCTTCGCCATTCAGGTATCTCATCCAGCTGTTGTTATAGTCGAGCGCATCAATATCATTTATTGTTGTTATTTTAAACTGTTCTATAAAATGCTCCAAACAATCTGCTTCGGTGCTGATGTTGATGGCCAAGGGTCCGCGGGAATGGTTGCAAAGGCTGAAATAAGTCCAGCATTCGTTGCCATCCAATATTCCTAATTCCATACCCTGTGAATTTTTGAACCGGTTACTCCTGCTGTTAAAATAGTCAAGCAGTGCTGACTGGGAAATAAATATCATAATGAAAGTTGTAATGATGCCTGTTGGTTTGTCAGCTAAAATAAACTTTCTTTTAGTGAGAGCGGCGAATGATGTGATTGCTAAAAAGCCCGTAACGGGTATTATACTTTCCGTGAAGCAAGGTTTACAGCACATAGCTTTGCTACGGAACGCTTCATTCATTCCTGGATATTTTCAACCTACCTGTTGTTCCTATGGAACAAAGAATGCATCGCCCAATAACATTGGCCGCCGCCGGGGAGGAGAGTAAGTGTATACCCGGTAAAAGGTTGGTGAAAAAAATGTATGGCTCCTTTTATAGGGCGGTTAGTCTAATTGTATTTTATTAAACCTGCGGTTGATGATGGCCGGGTTGAGGAACAACAACGAGTCACTTATTTCGGGGATGTATTTAAAACCCATACTGGTATAATAAGCCAGTAATTGATAGTTGGATTTTTCTTCATCGGTTTCCATGCTATCGTACTGCATGTCTTTGGTCCATTTTGGTGTCGTTGGGTCCTGCTCCCGCGCCCTGCTTTCCAGTTGCAGGGGAAAAAATTTCAGGGTGAGTAATCCGCAACTGCCGATGAAATTATTATACAGGTCTTTGATGGCGTATTTGCCAATATCGTTGCCACGGTATTGCGGCAATATCTCCAGCCTTGATACAATCAACAAATCCATAAAAGAAATTTCAAGGTGTTCATGCATTGCTTCAGCAAAATCATCTTTTTCAAAATCGTAAATGGCATCGCCTATCTCCTTTACCAATGCATCTGAATCAAATACATCGAAGCCGCGGTATCCATTATTGCCCGCTTCGCCCAGCAATAATTTTTCTGCTTTTATTTTTCCTATTTCCACCCCTTTATCAGCATTCTCCATATCGGGTGAATAAAAAATCACCCCATTGATTTGTTGCAAATACCGGCTGGCCTCCACTGGCAAAAAAGCCGATTCGATGCTGTACTGAATAAATACATGTGTGTAATCGATTTTAATCCTCTTTACAGGCATCTTTTATCGGGATTTATAAGAGATAGTTAGTTGTTTTATAAAGCCGAAAGTAAAGCCTTTGTACGGTACTTAATAGCACACCAGCGTTTTATTTTCCGTTCTTCATTCACACTGTATTTGCGGAAGGTGGTGGTTGGTAACCGTAAAGCGTTTGAAGCACTAAAAAAGATAGCCAGGCGACCCCTGCAGCGGGCTTTTTAAACGCAGGCGGCTCACTAAATCAACCATCAATTGGAGTAACCTGCAGGGGGTAATTCCAGGTCAACGAAACATCACTACATTTCCCTTCATCAGCCTGGCAGATTGGCCTGCAAACTGGTAGGAGCACTGCCAGATGAAGGAAGAGGTGGACAAAACTGCGCCTTTAAATTTTCCATCCCAACTTTTTTGGGGATCGGTAGCACTAAAAACAAGTACCCCAAAACGGCTAAATATCTGCAACCGGAAACTAACAAGGTTACCGTGAACAATGGCTTTAAAAACATCATTTTTGCTATCGCCGTTGGGGGTAAAAGCGCTCGGTATAAAAACTCCGGCAAGACAATCTTTTTGGAAAATGTACATACTGTCGCTACCTGCGCAGCCATCCGCATTTTTTACCATTAGTGTATACAAGCCCGGCGCATTGATTGTTATTGCAGGTTGTATCTCGCCGGTAGACCACAGGTACGAAGCAAAGCTGCCCACTGCACCAATGGTCATTTTTTCGTATTGGCAAATACTGTCTGCTGCTTTTAAAAAGCCGGCGGGTAATGGGATGATATTTTTTACAATGATTGTATCTGCGGCGGTGCAGGAATGTGCATCAGTTACCGTAACCCGGTAAGTACCGGTAGTGGTGGTATTGTAATACCTGCCGGTACTGCCATCCTGCCAAAGGTACCGGTTAAAAATGCCTGCATCCAGTTGTTGCCGGCTACCCTGGCATAAATTAAAATCATTGCCAAGCCGTGGTTGGGGCAATACATACAACTGCAGCTGAATGGTATCTTTTGCCTTACAGCCGTTGACATCCGTCGCGATAAGGGAATAGCTGCCTGCCTGCTTAACAATTACCGTTTCAGTTGCAGCGCCATTGCTCCAGCTGTATTGCTGGTAGCCCGTCCCAGCCTGCAATGCCAGTGAATCACCGGTACATAAACTGGCATCGTTACCCAGCGAAACAGGTCTCGCAGCCTTAACAGACAGTGCCAATGTATCATACGCCTTGCAGCCTTCAATGGTGGTAGCAATGGCAGTAATAGTGATATTCTGAAGCGGGTAAATAGTAACGACAGCTCCCTGCCCGTTTACCGATGCGGCGGGTTGCCAGGCATACTGGTTAAAGCCAGCCGTAGCTGCCAGCTGCAACGTATCGCCTTTGCAAATACTGGTATCGCGGCCTATGTTTAGCAGGGGCACATTTACCTGCTGTACAACGATGGTGTCTTTGTACACGTCTCCGCAAACATTGTCAACGCTTACTGCATACATACCCGGTTGTGTTACAGTAAAAACAGAATCGGCTGACCCATCCTGCCACAGGTAGCTGTTGAAGCCACTGCCGGCATTTAGTTGTATGCTGGTTCCTTTGCAGAGTGCGGTATCATTACCCAGGCTAAAAATGCCCGGTGATTGTTGCACCTGCACCAACATACTATCGGTAAAGAAACTACAGCCTGCGTTGAGCTTAAGTTTTATCCAGGTGCTGCCGTACTTTTTAAATTGTATGGTGGCGC
Source organism: Chitinophagales bacterium (assembly GCA_038210625.1). Lineage (GTDB taxonomy): Bacteria > Bacteroidota > Bacteroidia > Chitinophagales > Chitinophagaceae > Ferruginibacter. The sequence continues at coordinate 18,529 of JBBQWL010000014.1, forward strand.
TAGTGTCATTAACCATTTGCAATACGGCAAATGCGGTATCATAAAACCACACGGGTTTAATGGTACAATTGGCATTGCGGGTGGCATGATAGGTATAAGGCTGATTGAGCTGACAGAGCTTACTAGTGCCGGTTAGTTTAATTGAAGTGCAGGTGGGGGTACTGCTGCATAGCAATTCGGCAACCTGTTTGCCGTAGATATCAGGAATAAAAGTGACCGGAACAATGGTTGGGTTTATTGTTCCATCCGGAAGTGTGGTAAAACTAACGGCGGTTGTCTGAAGGTTGATATCACTGGTTGCATATCTTCGGGGCTGATAGGTACATGTACCGGTTAAACCTTGCGGGTTAAACTTACGCAGCGTTGGTTCAGCGTAATTACTATTTGCACCACCAAAAAAATAATTTCCCGGTACATAAATATTTCCTTCATTGCTTACTTCCATGGCTGAGGGGTACCCTGGCCGTATAAAATCAAACTCATTAATAAAATCAAATGATAAAGAACTGTCTGCTTTTAAAAACAACTCTTTTGTTTCAATGCCATTAAAATACTCACCTATTGCATATAACTTGCCATCCCTGGCGGTTGTTGCCCGTAAACCCATTATTTCCGGAATGCTGCTAAATTTGAGTGGCTTACCCGTTGTATCCAATACACCCATCAAAAAATTGTTTTCGCGGTTTAGGCCTGCGTACAAGATCCGGTCATTTTGAAATTTAAGCAATCCGTTTGTTGCCAGGTTGCCACTGTTACTTGCATAATGATACACATTTAATAGTTCGCCGGTTATTTTATTAATGTTTAATGAAATGCTTCCCCTGTCGGGTCCTTCAGCGACCAATACCAGCGAGGTATTGGTGGTAGTTGCAAGCATGCCCATCAGATGCGTTGCCTGTACTTCATAAAATTTAGTCCACAATGGATTGCCGGCAGCATCTATTTTATGCACACCTACTTTTACTGTATTCTCGAAAAAGCCTCCGGAATTAGAGAACAGGTATATATTACCAGCAGCATCTGTTACTACATTTGAAGGCGCAAAAGTGTTACCCGCACTTATGTAGTCAATTGATTTGCTCCATATAATCTGCAGGTTATCATCTACCATCGAATAGGTATTTTTTCCTGGTGAATAACCTATCATTAATACATGCTGATCATCTATTTTTTTTATCTCAATCGAAGTTGAATTGCCGTCATGGAATACAGTTACCCCCTTGATAAAATTGCCATTCTCATCAAATAATCCAAGTCCCAAAGACAAAGCATTCATATCGGCTATTACCCTGTCGAGCCTGCTTGTAACAATTAGTTGCTGGTTGTTACGCATTAATGCATATGTGCCAAAACCATTGACGTAGCTATTGGAGCGGTAAGTTTTAAAATAGGAAGCCAGGCAGGTATCCTCTTGCGGCAAGACTGGACAATAGCTTTGATTGCAGTCAAACTGTGTAAACAGGAATAGTCCATTCGCTGTGGCTGTACCTGTTTGCTGGTTGGCAATTAGTGAATTTGCGGTATTGGTACCCGTTGCATTGGGTACATTGATGTTCTCGGTATAGTTAATGGCAACACTTTGATAATTGCATCCCGCCAAGGTACCAATGCTGTCCGTTTTAATTAAAATAGATTCCCCGGCCGTTGTGTTTAATGCGAATAAAAATCCGCCATCATTCAATGACCGGGTAACCCCTGCAATGACTGACCCAACCGGCACGGTATAAGTGACCGCATGTTCCGGGGCAGATTGGTAATATGCAAAATGGCGGAGAAACAATAGCTTGCCCGTGGTTGGAAAGCAGAAACCCATTACATCGCCGGCATTATCCTGTGCACTGGAAATACCAAAGTCAATAGTTGCTGCAAGGGTATAGGTATGCAATGTTTCGGTTTGCGTTGATTCATACATAATCTGCCGGCTCAGTACAAATTGACCGGCGTTGTTTTTGGTGACGCCGGTGGTAACAATCCTATTACCAAAAGCCGTTGATTTATTTATTGTATTTTCCGCTGTACCATCGCCCAAAATATTTGAGCTTAACAGGTTACCAGTGAGTTCGTCTGCAGTAATTATTTGCACCTGTTTTTTTCCTGCATTGGTGCAGTTAAGCGAAAGGGTAAGTTGAGAAAAGCCATTGTGCCCGACGCCGGCCAGGTTGTCCAGCCCTGGTATGTTTACCTGTTTGCTCCAACTCATTATCCCGATATCACTCAACACAAAATAAACCACTGCATTGCTTACCTGGGCCGCCAGGTAAATTTTATTGTCTGTAATAACATCCAGCGCTGTACCAACGGGGCCGTTTACATCTATGGTCTTCAGCCAGCTTACAGAGAGGTCACTGTTCAGCAGGGCGACAAATACTTTATCCGTGGTTTCGTGCACAATGCCGGCCATCGCCACCTGGCCATTAAACATGGTTTTGATATTAAAGATGGTGGTTGGCTTGTTATTAATTCTTACCTGTTTTTGAGCGACGACTGCACCCGCATTCGACAGTACACACAATAAACCTTCCTGCTCGGTATTGACGAGCGTTACATTTCCTGCAAGCAAAAAATTACCGTCCGTCATTGTTTGTATTTCCTGCAGCTTAATTTTTTTGCCTGCATCTGCGGTAAGGTGCATTTTGAAAGTAGTGGTATTGCAGGTGGCTGTGATGCCACTGGTTCTGTTTGCACCTTTAAAAATAGCGGCAGGCATCATCGCTGGCCTGGCATGTTTAATTAATGAATCAGTAAAAGTGGAAAAAGGAATTTGTTTTTTGATGCTATTTTTTACAGGCTGTTTTACCTGTGCTTTACCAGTAATGGAAACCGCCATACAACAGGCCAAGTAAAAAAATACCCTCAAGGCAAAACGGCAGGCATCAGATAGGGTCATAAGCAATTAAATACTAGGGTATTTGAACAATAGTACTGTAATATCCAGAAAATAGCTGGATTGGGGAAATTAATTTGGGTTAACCCTGTAAAGCAGAACGCCGGTGTTATTTCAACAACTCATCCACTCTTTTAAACGCATATCCTTTTCGTTTCAACGCTGTGATCAATTCATTTAAACGCAAATAAAATTTATCAGTGCGGCGGCTGTCTGTGCCAATGTGCAACAATAAAATGTAACCGTTTAAACCATGGTCATCGCTGGCTTCGGTTTGTAAAATGGATTGGTATATTTCATCGGAGCTGCGGTAATTTTTTAATCCGGGGTAGGTATAATCCGCATTGCTTAAGGTGCCGGGCGAGTAGTTGATCAGCTGCAGGCCACTTGCTTTTGTCCAGGCTGCAATGCTGTCGTTGTACCATTCATACGGCGGTAAAAAGCAGGTGGGTGTGGCAATGCCTGCCTTTTTGATGGCGTGCAGGTTGGCCTGCAGGTCGGTGGTAAATTGTTTTTTTGTCACCAGCAAACTGTCGCGGTTGTTCCAGTCGCAATACAGCAGGTGCTGGTCGCTGTGTGGTCCGAGGTAGTGGCCCTGTTGCCGCAGCTTTTTAACCAGCGGACTAAAGGCGGGATTACGGTAAAACTTACCGGTAAAAAAGAAACCGGCACGTACATTTTGTTGATGTAAAGTGGTCGCGATGGATTCGCCGCCGTCGGCAAATTCATCACCGGTAAATACCAGCGCCAGTTGTTTTTTATCTGTGCGGCCTCTTGTTACAGCACCTTTAAAAAAAGTGTTGTGCGGGTGACTGCCTTCGGCTTCTTTGGCAGCCATCAGGTAAATCAGCGAGGCTGTTCCATCCATCGTAGGCTCATTGGTGCTGTAGTCGCCATAGTCATCATGGTATACGGCCAGCCCGCTTTGAAAGGCAGCGTACTCATCTGCCTCCTGCAACTGGATGCCAATGAGGTTGCTAAAAATGGTGGTATACACGGGGCCATCTACCAGGCCACCGTTGATGGGATATTGTTTTAAATGCGTAAAGGCAGAATGCGGATCAACAGGGCTATCGCCCCAGGCCGGCAACCCATACACCATGGAAGTGCCCCATGGATTGCAGCCAAACAACCAGTCGGTGTTGGCCTGCTCCAGCTCTGCAAAAGCAGCGTCGCCGGTAAGTTGCTGGTACCAGTAGCATTGCATGGCGAAAGCCGTTGTTAAATTATTGCTGCACCATATAAAAGGGATGCCTCGGTAAAAAGCGTTTTGCCTTGCCTTGTTCCACACCCGTTCAATACCAGCTTTGTAATAGCCGGTAATGGTATCTCTTTTTTTACCAGCCAGTTGTTTGGCCAGTTCATAATGACCAATATTAATAAACGGGTACCATTGGTAATGTTTGGCCGTATCAGCACCCAGCCAGGGTGTGACCGGTTCTGCTGCTGCATAGCGCAGGGAATTGCCGAAGGAGGTAGTCAATAAGGCGCCGGGTTTACTGTGCCATTGCGTACTTACCATTTTGGCAATTACCGCATTGGCGAGTTCCATATCATCTACCCAATTGTCTTCTGCATAAATATAGGGCGACCTTACAGAAGCGGTTTGTGTAACACCCGGCTTTTTGGCTGCAAAGGCCAGTGCGGTGATTGACTTCTGTTGCAGCAGCGTCGCAAACTTTGTATCTGTTTTATTGAATAGGATGGAACCCAATCCAAAGGCACTCGCCAATTTACCTGCGGTGGAAGATGTGCCGGTGGTGTTGTTCATAAACTTGCCGCGTTGCTGCGGTTCGCCACTTACAAAATAGACAGGCCGCTCAAAACCTCTTCCATAAAAACTATCTTCTTTCGGTATGCGCATGCCCATGTGATCCCGGTCGTCGCCCAATTGGTTGAATAATAAGTTGGGTTTAGGATGCATTTTTAGCAGCCAGTCAAGCCCCCATTTGGCTTCGTTGAGTACATCAGGCAGACCGTCTTTTCCATCCAGCCCGTTGGCCAGTTTTTCGTCTGTAAACACGGTTGGAAAATCCCGGTAGGCCATCAGCAAATGATAGGTAGCATTGGCAGAGGTGGTGGTATATTGGAGGTAATCACTGGCATCATGCCAGCCGCCCACCACGTCAATATGCGTACTGTCGGGCAAGCCCGCAGACTGTGCATACAAGGTATAACCATCATGTGTATGGCAACTATCTTTTAAATAAGGATTAAAACCACTTCGCTGCTGCCGCATATATTGCAAACAAAAATTAGCTACACCTTTGTACACGCCGGCATCGATGGAAAAGGTTGCTGACTGTGCCTCTCCGGCGGCAACGTAATACCTGCCCGGTGTATGAAACGTTGAAAAGCTAAGCCGATACGTATTTTGAAAAGGTCCGTAACTACCAAAATTTTTTGAAGCCGGTGCCGTAAAAACTGTTTTGCCGCTGGCGGAATCTACCAGTTTAAAGGAGTCAATTTGTTGCATGCCCTTGCCGCACCATACTGCTACTTTGATGCCGTCGGGTGTATACCCCAATTGATTGATCCTGATCCATGAATCCTGTGCCAAAACACCAGGAATGGAGAACAGCAGAGAGATGGTTAATAAAAAAGAGGCGGCAATAATTTTCCGGTTCATGTAGTGCAGTTTTATGGACCGTAAAGTTAAACCATCAGCAGAGGTTTTGGATGGTTGCTTTTTATTTAAAAGCGAAGGATAAAGCGAGTGTGTGAAGGCATTCTTCTTCCTAAAAAATTGAGATACTTTTGGCCAAACCAATAGAGATGACATTTTCTGATAAGCATATCGTGAAAACATATTCAGAGCTTTGTGAAGGCCTTAGTTCTATCAGTAAAATCGAATTAATTGAGCGTCTTTCACAGTCATTAAGAGGCGATAAAAAAAATAGGGAACTCAACTTTTACAGGTCCTTTGGTGCATTTGCTTCCACTAAAACTCCGAAGGAGATCATTGCTGAAATGAAATTGAACCGTAAATTCAGGAAGAAAGAAATAAAATTTTGACTTCCCTGGATGGTGCACGCAGCATCCAGCAAAAAGGCTTCAGTTATTTAATGCTGTTATAGTTAAACATCATTGCTATTTCGCTGCTGAACGCCTAAACGACAAAACGGCCATTTACCAATGAAGGCGGGACAGATTTCAAATGTACCTACCTGTTAATACTTTTTGTCTTCTAAAGTAAAATCATTTATTATTTCAGGTGCTCTTTAAAAAAGTCAATGGTGCGTTGCCAGGCAAGTTCAGCAGCCGCTTTATCATAACGCGGTGTAGTGTCATTATTAAAGCCATGATTTACGTTGGGGTAAATAAATGCCGTGTATGCTTTATTGTTGGCTTTTAACGCGGCTTCATAGGCAGGCCAGCCCTCATTCACCCGGGTATCTAAACCGGCATAGTGCAGCAACAGCGGCGCCTTAATTTTAGCTACATCGTCTGCAGTAGGCTGACCACCATAGAAGGGAACAGCAGCTGCCAGGCCCGGAATACGCACTGCCATTTGGTTGGCAATGCCACCGCCAAAACAAAAACCCACTACGCCCACTTTACCATTGCAATCTTTTTGTTTTACCAGGTAATCGTACCCGGCTATAAAATCTTCCAGCATTTCATTTTTGTCCCGCTTGCTTTGCAGTTCCCGTCCTTTGTCGTCATCGCCAGGGTAACCGCCCAATGGCGTTAGCGCATCCGGAGCGAGTGAAATAAATCCTGCCAACGCCACCCTGCGGGCCACATCTTCAATGTGCGGATTGAGTCCACGGTTTTCATGCACCACTACCACACCGCCCCATTTTGGTTGAGAGCCGGTGGGCATTGTCAGCAAGGCCTTAATGGTACCGCCACCTTTTGGAGAGGGGTAGGTAATGTAACTGGATTGCACCCTGGGATCATCGGCCTTCACCTGGATGGCGCCTTCGTAATCAGGCATTAAAAAACTCATGAGGGAGGTTACGGTAATGCCACCTACGGCGTAGGTAGTTAGTTGTTGCATAAAGTCCCGCCGGTTAACGCGGTTATGGGCATAGTCATCATACAAATCAAATACTTCCTGTTGGATGTCTTCTTTTTTTATATTTTCCATGGCTGCGATGTTATTGTTTTTTAAAGTTAACAAAAATGTGTTGCAACAAAAAGAGGGCCATGAAAAGGGAATGTGGCGTTTGAGATATTGAATAAATATTTTTTTTTTAGCCGCAAGAGTGCCGTCCGGACTTTCAACAAATTGAAGGTATGCGTGAACAAGGATACAAGCAAAAAGCGGATATCTTTGCAAATTCATTTTAATTCAATCTTTGCTATATGTTGAAAACAGCAATTAAAAACGGGCTGCCTGTTGCTATATTATTCTGCTGCTTCTTCGCAGCGAGCGCACAAAAAGTAACAGAGCCCAAGCCCATGAGTACAGACTGGGCCAAACCTTATCAACCCTTTCGCATTGCGGGCAACCTGTATTATGTGGGCACTTATGATCTGGCCTGTTATCTTATTACAACAAACGAAGGCAACATCCTCATCAATACCGGGCTGGCGGCTTCTGCGGAGCAAATCAACAAGAACATCCAAACACTGGGTTTTAAATTTGCTGATACTAAAATACTGTTAACAACACAGGCACATTATGATCATATGGGTGCGATGGCCGCCATTAAAAAAGCGACTGGTGCACAACTGATGGTGGATGAAAAAGATGCTGCGGTACTGGCAGATGGCGGCAGCTCAGACTATGCGCTGGGCGGCCATGGCAGCACATTTGAGCCGGTTAAACCCGATCGCCTGTTGCACGACCGGGATACCATTCGACTGGGCAATATGGAGGTTGTGATGCTGCATCATCCGGGTCATACAAAAGGGTCCTGCAGTTTTTTATTTACGGTAAAAGATGAGCAACAATCATACAGAGTACTTATTGCCAATATGCCCAGCATCGTTACCGATAAATCATTTGCAGCCCTGAAAGATTACCCGGAAGCATCCAGTGATTATGCGTATACTTTTAAAGCCATGAAACAAATTTCATTTGACATTTGGCTGTCATCACATGCCAGCCAGTTTGACCTGCATAAAAAACATCATCCCGGAGATGCCTACCATCCTGCCGCGTTTAAAGATCAGCAGGGATATGATGAAGCCCTCAATGATCTGCGACAGCAATATGAAAAAAAGCTGCAGCAGTAAGGTTCGTTTTCATCATAAGTTACGGCATTAAAAACCTGCCTGGAAATTACTTGCGGTGATACAATGGCTTTTGTATTTTTACAAGGCATCGTCCATCTTGCGGTGTGTTCTTCAAACCTAATTATCTATTTTACTAAAACTACAATCATGAAAGCAATTCAGTTTTTTACGTCGCTGTGCCTTTTATTGAGCACGGTCCATTTTGCCCAGGCACAAACCCCGGTGAATGATATGGTGAAAGAATGGGAGCGGGCCAAAGCCTATACCAAAGAATATTTGGACACCATGCCCGAACCTGGCTATGCCCTGAAACCCACGCCGGAAATGCGTTCGTTTGCCGAACAGATGCTGCATTTAACGGACGCCAACTATGGTTTTGTATCTGCTGCAACCGGCGAAAAAAGCCCGGTGGGTTTTGGTGAGTCTGAAAAAACAATGGATAAATCAAAAGCCAATGTTACCAAACTGGTAATGGCCGGGTATGATTTTGTGATCAACAGCATTCAAAAAATGACACCCGCGCAACTCAATGAAAGCGTACAACTTTTTGGCAGGTTTGATCTTACAAAAGGCGCGGCACTGGCCAAGTGTTTTGAGCATCAAACACATCACCGGGGGCAAACCACGGTGTACATTCGTTTGGCAGGCGCCAAGCCACCAGCAGAGAAATTATTTTAAAGACATACAGTACATTGTTAAAAAGGCGCAGCATAAAAGTTGCGCTTTTTTTATTGGAGCAGTTGAGATGTGAAGGCGCTACTCAAAACCAATAACAGCTTTGATGTTAATTTAGTGAATGCCATCCATTGTTGTTCATGCCCCATTGTCTGAAAGCAACTGTTGGCAACAAGGCTCACTGGGTTTTTATAACTTTTTTTAATTTGTTGATTTTGCCTCCACGGCCGGCGGCCGCGTAACTGCGACGCTGCTACTTTTGCTTCTTTCATCCCGATTAAAATCGGGAGAATCCCGCAAAGCGGGACCGAACCAAAAGAGGCAGCTTACGCAGTTACTGGTTTCAGTTCGAGGGGACAATTCGATGGCTTCTAAATTGATAGGTATGTCAGTTAGGAGTGATGTTTCTTCATAAAGAAAAGCAAACATCACACTACTATCAACAACATCCCGGTCTGCCCGAACAATGTTGCATACCTGCAAAGGCCTGCCCGCTAAATATTTCTTCTGCTGTTGCAGCCCTTATATTTTTTATAGTTACATCATAATAAAGCGTTTGCCCGGCCAGCGGGTGATTGGCATCTGCTGTTAAATAATTGTCATCCGCTGCAATGATCGTTGCTTCCCTGCCATCTGGTAACTGGATGGTATCCTCCACATTCACAAAGCCGGTATGCAGGTATTCCTGTATTGGTAGTTGATATACCAGGGTCTCATTATAAATACCAAATGCCAGCTGTGGAGTAAGGGTAATCTTTTTATTGTCATTGATGGCGCAACCATACAGGGCCTGCTCTATTGCAGGTAGAAGAGTTCCTGTGCCCTGCACATAGTCCAGTGCGGCAAAACCTTTATTGCTATCCAGCACGATGCCCTGCTCATTGCAAAGCTCATATTCTATCGACACAACGGTTCGGCTTGCTACAATCATTTCCATCGCTATGCAATTTTAATTTGTAATGACTGATTTTTATTAACAACGGTGGCTGTTGCCAGCGTGATGGTGAGTTGATTGTTTGCTTGTTCATAGTGGCAAGGAATGTTCTTTACACCCAATAGAACCGAGACTTGAGTTGCTTTAGCAGCCGTATCCAGCGATATGGTTTGTAGTTGCAGGTTTCCGTAATGTACATGCAGCTTAGCCGCCATGGTTGTTGCAGTTTGTTGTTGCTCATAGGTACCCCAACCGGCTGCCGATGTAAAAGGGGCTTTAAAATGGTTGGGTGTTATTTTCGGCGCAAATTTGATATACCCTTTCGGGCCATGGTATTCAAAACCACAAGCGGTAATAAAAGTGCCATAGCTAGCCATTGCCCGGGCATAGTGGTCACTGCATTCAATTTCGTTAAAGGGATTTCTCTTGGCTGCATGGTAGCGGTCGTGAATGGTTCTTGTCAAAACCAGTGCCTCATCCGTCATTCCTTCTGCCATCATATGTGCGGCTACCTGGTGTTCAAAGCCACTCATGCATTCATGAAAATAACCGATCTGCCAGCTCACATTTTCACCATAGGCGTTGGGTTCATTTTTTGGATTGGTGTTCATGATTAAACCTCCTTCGCCCGGCAAAGCATAAGGTCGCCATTTCACTTTATCTTTCAGGTAAGGGCCTACATCCGGGGTAAAATTATATTTCCATAGACTCCTTAATGCACTCATCGTTTTTTCTTTGTCTAACACCCGGCCAATACCTGCCTGCCAGGCCCAGCTTTGTCCATACACCTGGTCTATATGACAGGTATTGTAAGAACCTAAATTTTTTTTTCCCTTTGCTGCATCAGGCCGGTGAATAAAGTACTCGCCATTAAATAATTTATCTTCCATATTTTGTTTACCGGTCGCAACATACTCAGCGCATCGCTTTGCAAAGCCATCGTCCTTCATTTCAATGGCCATCAGTTCACCGGCTTTTACAGCGGCAATACACAGGCCGACTATCCACGCAATTTCTCCATCCCATTCCGCATCCAGCGTATTCATCAACGGCGTGTCTTCCATGCCATCGGTATTTTTATCCAGCGACATTAAATACTGTATGGTGGTCTTTATTTTTCTCCAGTTTTGTTGTAGAAAAGTAGTGTCGGTACTCATTTGATGTTCCCTGTAAAAGCGAAGGATAGTTCCTGCCTGTCCGTCTACCGCCGGCCTTTTGTCTGCTTCACAACGGTACCACATGCTGCCATCTTTTTGTAAGGACAGTCCAAGATCAACCCGCTGCCGGATATCTTTTTCCATGTGCGGAAAAATTCTTCCGGATGCCTGGGCGTATTGCCATACATGCGTACAGGTACCCTCACAACAGCCCACGCCTTCCCAGGCATAATAGCGGCCGCTTTCCATGCGGTGTGATGTGGTGGTGGCCAGGCAACCGATGTTTAAAAATGTTCTTTCTAAAAACCAATAAGGCAGGGTGGAATCATAAAAAGTATCTTTCCATAAACGGGTTTCACCTGCAAGCTTTGTAAAATTGGTTTGAACATAGGCTGTTACTTCCGCCGCATTTTTAAATAAGGTGTTATAAAATTGTCCGGCATCGGGTATGGCAGCAAGGGTAAGATTGGCGAAATGCCAGGCAAAAATAAAATCAGCTTTTTGCGTTTGATTAGGTAAAATTGTCAATGAAGAACATACCGCACCAGTTAATTTTTTATCAATGGCTGATGTCATTTTGGTTACAGTTGAACGGGCAAAGAGAGCTTCATCATCTGCTTCATTTACAGCAGCAATCGCATGCGAATTTGTATGCAATGCGGCTACACTCAATGTACCATAATCCGGCTGTGTCGTTAATTTGTCGGGATCGGTTTTACTTTCAATGGAACACAATACACCGGTGCTGCCCGGTTTTGTAAAAGTGGTATTGATTCGTTCTTCTTCTTTACCTGCGCTGCGGATGCCGGTTTTATTTTCTATCCAACCGGTGATTTGTACCTGCACAGGAGCCGCTGAATTATTTTTTATAGTAAAAGAATAAATGGTTGCCGGAAGGCCGGAATTCAATTCATCCAATGGGATAAAAGGAGAAAAAATCTCTGCTACAATCTGCACGGGCAATTGCTTATCTATGTAGGTTATTTTGGCCATTGGGTAGGTTGCTTCAAATACAATATCATCCCAATCTGCAGCCAGCATTCTTTTTACAACGGTACCGCCTTTGTGCATTATCTTAAATGCAAAGCCCTGGTCGAGCGGCCTGATATCCTTCGCCGGCGCTACATAAGCCGAGCCATCCTGTGAGCGCACTTTCTTTTCCACATGCAATTCGGTTGGCCAGTCAATTTCTTTTGGGTCAATGCCATTTTGATTGGCGTTAAAAATATCCCATAACCACATTCTTCCATCACCACCCAGGTACACGGTGCCCGCATTGATACCGCCCACGGGCATGCCGATGTATTGCAACTCGTTTCTTGACTGAAGGTATTTGGTAACGAAGCCCCGCTTGTATAACGACCTGATCCATTCCGGGTCGATTTTTTTATCAACCGGTATTTGATAACCCAATTCGCCGGGGGCGAAAGGGCCGGCAATGGCAGTAAAACGGGAACTCAATGCCCCTGCCGCAAAGAGGCCGGATGTTTGTAAAAATTTTCTCCTTTGCATGTAACTATTTTAGTGATTAAATGTATGACAATACCTTTTTTAATTCCGTTATAATTTAGCGCGGCCGTACAGGATTGCTTCGGTTTTGGTAATACAGCATACAGCTTTTTCATCTAAATCAATATCTTTATTCTTTTAGTAACCCAATACATTTGATGAGAACAGTTTTATTTTCTGTAAGCTTACTTTTTTTTACAGTCATCGCTGCTGCACAATCCACCACCAATACAGATACTATCTTCAGGGCTACCGCCAATGCTTTTGATCCGCAGAATAATCCCTTTCTGCCCTACGCAGGCAAAACCATCCGACAGGTAAGGATAAAGAACGTGGGGTTTGAAGGCGACATAAAAGATACTACAAAAGTGAACGGCGGCTTTGGTGTTTGGATTGGTAATGCATTGCACAAAAACACTACCCGCAAAGTAATTGGCAACAGCCTGCTTTTTAAAACGGGTGATAAATTAAACCCCTACCTGCTTACTGACAATGAGCGTTACCTGCGGGATCTTGATTATATACAGGACGCCCTAATCATCGTACAGCCAACACGCGATGCAGCTACGGTTGACCTGCTGGTGTTGGTGAAAGACGGGTTTTCCATTGTGCCCGGCGCAGGTATTGGCGGCACAAAAAAATACAAGCTGGAGTTGAAAGAAGAGAACCTGGGAGGAACCGGATCTTTACTGGCGGCCAGCTCCCTGTACGATGCTGACAGAAACCCACAATTTGGTTTTAGCGGCGATTTTTTACAACGTAATATCAGGGGCAGTTTTATCAACTGGGGCCTTGGTTTTAAAACCTACAATAAATCTTTTACCAGCGGCAGAGACGAAGAGAATTTATACTACCTGCGTTTGGAAAAACCGCTGGCATCTCAATACCTTTCCTGGTTTGGTGCGCTGGATCTTTCTTACAACCATACCATCAATGGCTATATTGCGGATGCAGCTTACAATGATTTTAACCGCTATACCTATTACAATACAGATGGCTGGTTAGGATACAATATCGGCGCAAAAAGGTTGTTGTATAAAAACAAAAAAAGCCCCCTGCGTAAACTGATCGCCATACGTGGATTGCACCAGCATTTTAGCACCATACCGGAGAAAGAAACTGCCACCAATGATGGTGTGTTTGCCAATACATTGGGTGTGCTGGGGAGCGTTAGTTTATTTAAACAAAATTTTTATCGTACCAGTTATATTTATGGTTTTGGCAGAAATGAAGATGTGCCACAGGGACTCACCGTTTCTTTAATTGGCGGTTATGTACGAAAGGACAGTCTTAGGTTGCTGACTAAAACCAGGCCTTATTTAGGGGGTGAATTTACTTTTGGCAGGTACACTAAAAAAGAAGTGTATGGCTTTATGAATGTAAGGCTGGGCGGTTATACCTACAAAGGAAAATGGGAAGATGTAGAACTGCTGGTAAGCGGCGATCATTTTACAAAACTGCATCAACTCAACAACAAATGGTTCAGGCGTTTTTTCTTTAATGGTTCATTTGCACGGCAATTCTCCAACACACTCAATGCACCGCTGCAGTTTATCAGTAACTATGGATTACCTTATTTTATCTTGCCAAAAGATTCGGCTTATGAGTTACCAAAAGGCGACCTGCGTATTACTTCCAAAACAGAAATGGTTTTTTATGGTACCCGAAAATACTGGGGCTTTGGTTTTGCACCTTTTACTTTTGTAGATGCCGCTCTTATTAAACCAAAAGGTGTTGGCCTTGGCAAAAGTGATATTTACACCGGGCTTGGCGCAGGCTTTCGCATCAGAAATGAGAACCTGTTGTTCGGCACCATCGAAACAAGATTTTCTTATTTTCCCAGAACCTTGCCGGGTATGAATAGTTTTAAAGTGAAGTTCAATACCAATCTTCGGTACAAGTACAATAATAGTTTGGTAAGACGACCGGACTTTGTTTCGCCGAATTAAAAAGGGGGCCGTGGATAAAAATCCGGCCCCGTTTTAGTCCAATATCCTATGAAAAACCAGCGTAAAAATAGTACTGCAGCCAATGCCAGTCAATATCCGTAGTCAGTCAATTCACTAACTTTCGTCAGTATTTTTATAAAAAAAATTTCTCCCGCTGCCATTCTTATTAACATTGACAACCGTCAAAACTCCGGCTGATGATGGTCATTTTTATAGTTCGGGCGTGGGTTTACCTTGCTATCATTATTTAAGATAAAATTTAAAACAATGAATAACGCAAAGAAAATACTGACCGCCATCGCCGCCGGCGCGGCAGCCGGGCTTATTTTGGGAGTTTTATTTGCTCCCGATAAAGGCACTGAAACAAGAAGAAAAATGAAAAAGCAAAAAGAAAAATTTACAGACGAATTAAAAGACAAACTGCAGAAAGGCAAGGATAGGTTTAGCGGTTATAGAGACACTGTTGAACAGAAAATAAGAAAAGTTGCGGATGAATTTGCACAGGAAAGTGTGTAGCATTTTTTTGTAAAAAATGCTTTTGAAAAAGCAAAAATGCAGTAACCGCTGATGTAAAAATTAAGTGTAATAAAAAGAAAGAATGCTTTCATTTTATTACACTTTTGGATCAATCAACTGTTTTTACTATTGTGATACCGCTACGGCTGAACCGCCCAGGCTAACCCATCAGGAACACCGCCAACGTCAAGCCGTCCCGTTACTTCCAGCGTTGTAAGATTTACAAGTGCAATATAATTATCTGCAGAGCAGGCAACAAATGCACGGTCGCCTACCGGGTCCATCAAAATACCGGCAGCACCTTTACCCAATTTTATTCTTTTTACTTCTTTGTGTGTTTTGGCATCAAAAATAGCCAGGTCACCAGATTGCAGACTGGTAATAAAAGCCAGTTTACCATCCGGCGTAAACTTTAACCGGTTGGCTCCTTGTACCTTGCCATCCACTTTTGCAGCAAGTTTTTTTGCCACCAGGTCGATGATAGAAATGGAGCCATCCTCGCTGGACGCAGTCCATAACTCTTTGCCATCGGGCGACACATCAAACCCTTCAGACCCTTTTGCTGTTGCAACGACGGTTTGCATCCAGTCTTCACGTGGCCGGGCACCGGGGGGCGCCATTTGGCCGGGCTGTATCAGTGTATCAATTAAAATGCTCACCGTTCCGGAAGATACATTGGTGGTATAAATTCGTTTGGCATCGGGGCTCACATAGATCATATGTGTTCTGTCCTGGCCCGTTCCCATACTCCAGTCCAGCTTACCGGTTGCCGGGTCGTAGCGACCGATGGATTTAGATCCTTCGGCAGTAAACCATGCCTTGCCATTTACAAAGCTCACATCATGCGGTCCGTACAAAGGCCTGGTGTCTATGTTAAGTAAAGGTTTTTGCGCCAGCAGGTCAATCACATTCAGTTCATGCAAACTACCACCACCATAAATACAAACGTAAGCCGTCTTTCCATCGGTAGATGCAACCACTTCGTGCGGATCTTCACCAACAGGGATGCGGGCAAGAATAGCCAGGGAGGCCGGATCAACAATTGCCAGCGTATGGTTTGTTTTTGAAAGCGCCAGCAGGGCACGTTTTGGCGTGGCCTGGGCATTGCATTTCGCTATTGGGTAAATAAATGCAACCAGGGATACAGTTGCTGCAATCAGCCGGTGTGTAAGGCAATGTAAATTTTTCATACCAAACTATTTTTGTTGTTTGAATATTGCTGGCTTTTGATTTTTATTGGTGATACAAATCTATTTTATAAAAAGAAGAGTAGGTTAAAAAAAAGACCAGCTTAGAACCTTTATTTGCCTGGATAAAAAACCAGTCCTGTTTACCCGTTCTGTTACAAGCAATTCTGCAGATGTAATTACTGCCACCATCATCCGCCGATTGAAAGATATATTTTTGAAGTTTCATGACAGGGAGACGGGCGGCTAAGAAAACAATTTCCATCCCTGCTATTTTAAAATTCAAATACGTACGTTTTACCAGCTGTGGTAGGCAAATCATATTCATATATCTTTTTTAAAACCGGCTCAGCGGGTGTTGCAGTTGCAGCAATAACCGGAGCTTTAACGGGTAACACAGCATAGAATGGATTGGGGTTAGGAACAGTAATGCCTTCTACCACACGTGCGCCTTTCAGCGCCAACGGTTGATAGCTTCTTACTCGGCAATTGCCGCCAAGGGTAGACGTTATAACTAATTTTTTCAATTGCCCGTCCTGCCAGTCCATATCCACAATAAACCCACCCCTGGCTTTTAAGCCATGCATCCTGCCGGTCGGCCATTGATCGGGCAATGCAGGCAATACATGCATGGCACCATCATGCGATTGCAATAACATTTCTGCTATACCGGCAGTGCAACCAAAATTGCCATCAATCTGGAAGGGCGGATGTGCATCAAACAGGTTGGGATAAGTGCCACCACCTTCCTTGTTTACACCCGTAGGCGTAAGCTGGTCGGTAATTAATTTGAACGCATGATTGCCATCCAGTAATCTTGCCCACACGTTTACTTTCCATCCCATCGACCAGCCGGTTGAAATATCGCCGCGATGCACCAGTGATGTTTTTGCGGCTTCAAACAATTTCGGATTGCGGTATGGCGAAATTAAACTGCCGGGATACAAGCCCCATAAATGAGAGATGTGGCGGTGCTTGTCGTCCGGGTTATCCCAGTCGTTGATCCACTCCTGCAGCTGGTTAAATTTACCAATTTGCATCGGCGCCATGCCTGCTGCTTTTGTTTGCATTAGTTTAATAAAGGCGGCATCAACATGCAATATGGTAGCGGCTTTGATGGTATTATGAAGTAAGGAAAAAACCATTTGATTGTCCATGGTGGTGCCCGCAGAAAGGCTGTTGCCATCATGTGCATTTTCAGGAGAAGCAGAAGGTGATACTACCAGCCAACCCGTGTGCGGATCTTTATACAACACATCCACAAAAAACTGGCTGGCCCCTTTCATGGCCGGGTAGATAGATTGTAAAAATTGTTTGTCGCCGTTGAATAAATATTTTTCCCACATGTGCTGGCATACCCAGGCGCCACCTGTTGGCCACAATCCCCATGGCCCGTCAATAGCACCGGTTGCCCGAAATATATCGGTGTTGTGATGGAGTACCCAGCCCCGTGCACCATACATTATTTTTGCCGTTGATTGTCCGCTAATACTCAGGTCTTTCACCATCGAAACCAGCGGTTCATGCATCTCCGTTAACTGTGTAATTTCAGCGGGCCAGTAATTCATTTCCAGGTTGATATTATCAGTATACTTGCTTCCCCATGGCGGGTTAGTATGCGGATTCCACAGCCCCTGCAAATTAGCAGCCTGCCCGCCCGGCTGTGAACAGCTAATGAGTAAATAGCGGCCAAACTGAAAGTACAAACTCACCAGTTGCGGATCCTGGCCTTTGCTGAAATTGGCGAGTCGTACATTGGTAGGCAGCTGGGCAGCATCTGTTTGTCCAATGTCAAAATACACCCGGTTAAAATATTGTTGATAGGCCTTGATATGGCCGTTTAATAAATTATCATACGCTTTTTGTTGGGCCTGTTTGTTTAATTCACTTGCCCTGGCGGTAATAATTGTTGCAGCAGTCATCGAATCAGCAATCATGCTGTGGTAGTTTTTAAAACTGGTAACCATTGATAAATAGATGGTAGCACTATTGGCAGATGTTATGCTGATGCTGCTGTCTTGTGCCTGCACCGTTCCGCCATTGTTTTGCACCTGTACATTTACAGCGGCCTGTATCACGCCGGGTAAGCCACTGTGTTCGGGTGCAATAACCGCCAGGTTCAATGCATTGTTACCAGCGATCGTTAGCTTACTTTTTTGAGGTGTTTTTAAGCTCGCCGAAAAATTAATTTTCCCGGGTTGATCAGCAGTTAACTGAATGATGATGACCTGGTCGCTAAAGGAAGCAAAACTGGTTCTTGTATACTGCACACCGTCCACTTCGTAGGTGGTGGTGGAGATGGCCTTTGCAATGTCCAGCTCCCGTCTTAAATTTTTATACTGCTGGTGCCCTTTAAAATCCAGGTACAAATCGCCTATGGGTTGATAATTTACCCCATGCACTTTTTCGGCAATAAAATTCGCCGCGTATTTATCTGCCTTACCATAGTTGCCTGCATTAATCATTCGCCGGATCGTGTCCAGCGCTTTTGGCCCTGCATGTTTGTTATAATTGGTATAAGGACTACCTGACCAAAATTCATCGTGGTTTAACTGCAGGTGCTCTTGTGCCGGGTTGCCATATATCATAGCGCCGATATGTCCATTGCCAACAGGCAATGCCTCTTCCCAAACGGTGGAAGGCTGGTCATACCACAACTTCATGGGGTTTTTATCGGTGCCCTGGGCAAAGCTATTCAACTGAAATAGTATGCAACAGAGCAGGCAATTAAGGAGGTTCTTTTTCATGGCTGGTTTTATTTGAATGGAATAACTAAAATAAGGCAGTCAGGCGAATAATGGATTTTATTTATGACCTGGAATTGATTTTACTTTATCTGCGAACATGTAGATGGGCCAACCATTTTGAGGTGGCTTGCCAATAGGTAAACTATCCTCCGGTAAATTTTGCACCTGCTTGCAGTAAACCTTTTTGGTAAAATGCATACCTGACTGTATCCTAATATTTACATTTGTACAATTCAATACCTGCTATATCGTTAATAACAATAACCAGCGTACAACCAAACAGCGCCAAGATTGAAAAAACATTTACTTTTCATACTAACTGTTGTCTTATTTTCCTGCAGTGTTACCCGCTACGACCGGCAGGAAGTTTATACAAAAGAAATCAGCCGCTATGGGTTGGTTAATGGAGATACATTGGTAGACATTGGCTGCGAGACAGGTTTTCATGATAACCAGGTCGCCTTTTATTATCCCCGTATTTATTTTGTACTCGAAGATATTGATGCCAACAACCTGGCCCTCATCAAAAAAAATAGTACCAGCCCTGGCTTTGTAAACAACATGCAGGCTGGTTTTGAAACCGTCCTGGGCCGTATTGACAGCATTCCACTGGCATCAGGGCGATACAAAAAAATACTATGCCGCAAAACCCTGCACGAATTTGAAAATCCCAGTCAAATGATCAATGAGTTTAAACGGATATTAGTACCCGGTGGCGAAGTGATTATTGCCGATTTAAATCCAAAATACCCGGGTCAAAAATTTCATGATTGTGTGCGCCCCTTTCTAAATAAAACGCAGATCATCGACCTGTTTGTACAGGAGGGTTTCAGTGTGAAATCAGCCGATGCCTTTACTTCAAAATATACCGATTTGCAAAATGGTAATATTATAGTATTTACAAAATAAGGAGCGCATAATACTTATACGCTGCAAAAACAGGGCTCATTCGCTCCGGTAACAATTACATCTTCTAACTGCCTGCTACCTGTTTGTTCTCTGCGCAAAACAAAGTATTTTAGTACCGGTTTTAGTAAGGGTTTACCAATCACGTACAATACCATTTTTATGAGTAAAAAAATCTCCCTGGCGTTACTGTCGTTACTAACCTCTCAATATTTAGCAGCGCAATCTGTCCAAAAAGTAATACCCGAAAGACAAATAAAAATCGCAGCTGCAGATAGTTTGGTTGTTGTTGCGCCAACTATAAAAAAACAGTTGTACCCGATAATTGGTGTACAACAGAAAACCGGTGCAGCACATTTACTGTTAACCGGGGGCAATAAAAAAGTAACAGATAATACCTGCCGCTGGCTTGCAGCCCGCATGCAAAAAAATATTTACCGGGTCAACCTGTCGTCGGTGGTAAGTAAATACATTGGCGAAACCGAAAAAAACCTGGATGCTGTATTTAACAAGGCGGCAGAAATGAATGTTGTTTTATATTTTGATGAAGCGGATGCTTTATTTGGCAAACGTACCGATGTAAAAGATGCAAACGATAAATACAGCAACCAGGAAGTAGCTTACCTGTTGCAGCGAATAGAAGCCCATAGCGGTACCGTTATTATTTCCTGCATTTCGGATGACTGCATAAAACAAGCTGCTGCAAGTGGCTTAACAAAAATAAGACTGCAATAATTTATAGGCCTGGGGACACTTGTCGAATCAGACAAATATTTTCCTGGAAATTCTGTAGACTGGTGAAAATTATCAATGCTTAAAATTGAGTAATGTGCGTCTACAATTAAAATGTAGGTTTTGGCTGGATATAATTTTTTATAAGCGGCCAAATCCCGTCGGCGTGTGCTTTAAATCATTTTACATATTTTTTGATAGAATGGTGTACGAAAAAAACGCACTGCGTTATTGTGGTTTGGCGGTGTCTGCTTCAGACAGGACAGTGTATTACTAATATGTTGTCAATAACTGTCATCCCCCAAAAAATCATTCACTCCACTTTTACCAACCGAATCAATACATTTGAACAAACAAATACCTTGCTGTATGATTGGTAAAAGATTGGTCAATTTATTATTTATTGCATTGTGCTTTTTTGGTGTCAGTAGCTATGCCCAAACTACCAGCCGCAACATCCGTACACCTGAATATAAACAGCTGCAGGCAACACGTTGCAGCGGATGGAATACCTGGTATAATAACAGCGTATTAACGCATGCGTTGCTACCCCAGGGCTTTTCAATTAATGTATGTTTTGGCACAAAAGATAATAAAGCATTTTTGAAAGATGCGCTTAAAGTGTCTGACATTTTAAAACGGCCGGAGAAGGTTTTACTGGGACTAAGGTCTGATGATGGAAGCTATACCAGCCTGCAATTGCAGTATGTGCAAATGGATGTAACTGTTGAAACAGCAACAGATGGTGATGATGAAATTATATTGATTTCACCGGCTCAGCCATCCGAAAATTACCTGGTGATAGAAGCAGGGTTATTATGGAACAGGGAAGGCGAAACGGGCATGAAAGGCAATCAGCTGTTTGGGAAATTTCCAGATAAAAACATTACGGTAAGCGCAACTGCAGTGCCTATAGTCAATGCATATAGCTTTACCACTGCGCCCCATCTTAGCTTTTTACTCAGGGGCGAAATTGGTATTTACACGGGTGCAACCAGGACACTCGCTGCCATTAAAAACATCATTTCCCAACACCGGGAAGCGCAACAAAAAAAGGTTAACAGTTATGGAGAACTGGCGGAGTCATTCAAAGCGATGCAAACCATCCTTGCGTGGAATACCATGTATGATGCTCCCGGGAACCGCGTCATTACCCCGGTAAGCAGGTTATGGAACCAGCAATGGGGCGGCTTTGTACTTTTTGAATGGGATACTTATTTTGCCAGCTACATGTTTTCGCTGTTTAATAAAGACATGGCATATGCTAACGCCATTGAAATGACGAAAGCAATCACACCGGAAGGACTGGTACCAAATTTTCAATCCGTAAGCGGCTACCAATCTGCCAGCGGCGACAACTCGCCTTTGCGTACTTCTTCCTGGGACAGATCGGAACCACCGGTTGGTAGCATGATTGTGTTGAACATCTACAAAAAATACAGGGAAAAATGGTTTCTGAATGAAGTATATGATGAGTTGCTAACCTGGAACAGGTGGTGGGCCAATAACCGGGCAGTTAAAGGATACCTGGCCTGGGGCAGCTACTATAAAAATGACACCGTCCAAACCCAAACAGAAAGTTACTGGCAGAGCGCTGCATATGAATCCGGCCTGGATAATTCGCCGATGTATGATAGCGTTCCTTACAATACAAACACCCACCTGTTGGAATTGGCAGACGTAGGACTGATGAGCTTATACATAGCAGATTGCAATGCCCTGATGGAAATTGCAACCCAGTTAGGTAAGACTGCCGATGCCGCGGAATTAAAAAAGCGGTCCGCTTTTTATACCAAACAATTAGCCACGTTATGGGACGAAAAGGCCGGTATATTTTTAAATAAAAGACTGGATACCGGAGAAAAAAGTGTGCGACTGTCTCCCACTAATTTTTACCCGATGCTGGCCAAAGCCTGTACGCAAAAACAAGCAGAGCGGATGATGAAAGAACATTATTTTAACCCCAAAGAATTTTATGGCGAATACGTGATGCCCTCTATAGCCCGCAACGACAGTGCTTTTAAAGACAACAGTTACTGGCGGGGACGCATATGGGCGCCGATGAATTTCCTGGTGTACCTGGGCATGCAGCAGTATGATGTTAAAGATGCAAGAGCAGATCTTGTGAATAAATCTAAAAACCTGTTGATGAAGAACTGGAAAGAAAATGGCGGCGTATTTGAAAATTACAACGCGGTTACAGGCAAAGGAGATGACGTATACAATGCAGATGGTTTTTACCATTGGGGTGCATTGCTCACCTTCATGGAGTTTATTGAAAAAGGGTATATGAAAGAATAGGTAGAAGGCCTCGTCTTTTTTATATGTGGAAGTATTTTATGAATGCTGTTTTTATACCAGCATTTTTCGGCAATGCCGGTAGTGAAAAAAGGGTTTCAAACTTTATATGTTTGAAACCCTGCTATTATTTTTTTGATGCAGTTATTTATGCCGGTTGCAATGCTTCTATTTCCGGCAGGTTTGCTTTCAGTTCTTCATCTGTAAAAAAGTGATCGCTTAATTTACCTTCAAAATAATCTGCGTAGGCTTGCATGTCAACAAAGCCATGACCGCATAAATTAAATAAGATTGTTTTTGCCGTGCCTTCTTTTTTGCACTGCTCTGCTTCGCGGATTACCTGCGCAATGCCATGCGTAGCTTCGGGGGCGGGAATGATACCTTCGGCACGGGCGAATTTTACACCTGCGTCAAAACATTCCAGTTGCTGCAACGCCTGCGCTTCTATCAATCCATCACGCAGTAACTGGCTGCACAATACGCTGGCACCATGATAACGCAATCCACCTGCATGAATACTGGCCGGCCTGAAATTATGGCCCAGCGTGTACATGGGTAATAGTGGTGTATATCCTGCAGTATCGCCAAAATCATATTTAAAAACACCCTTGGTTAACTTCGGACAACTGGCCGGCTCTACAGCAATAAACCTGGTTTTTTTACCTGCGGTGATATTGTTTTTCAGGAAGGGAAAAGACATGCCTGCAAAGTTGCTGCCACCACCCAACGGTGCAATAACAATGTCCGGGTAGTCGCCTGCATATTCCAGCTGCTTAATACATTCCTGGCCAATGATGGTCTGGTGCATCAATACATGATTTAATACAGAGCCTAAAGAGTACTTGGTATGCTCGTCACCAACTGCCCGTTCAATCGCTTCTGAAATGGCGATACCCAAGCTGCCTGATGAATTGGGATCCTGTGCCAAAATATTTCTACCCGCCTGAGTGCGATCGCTTGGTGATGCAAACACTTCTGCTCCGAATGTATTCATCATAAACTTGCGGTAAGGCTTTTGATCGTAACTGATGCGGACCATATATACTTCGCAGCCCAAACCAAATTGCTGGCAGGCGAAGCTCAGCGCTGTTCCCCATTGGCCGGCACCGGTTTCTGTGGTAAGCCTTTTAACACCGGCCTTCATGTTGTAATAAGCCTGCGGTACGGCAGTGTTGGGTTTGTGTGATCCACTTGGACTGGTGCCTTCGTATTTATAATAAATTTTAGCAGGGGTATCCAATAATTTCTCCAGGCCGTAGGCACGCATCATAGGTGTGGGTCGCCATATTTTATAAATTTCCTGTACCTGGTCAGGTATCTCAATATAGCGCTCAGTGCTCACTTCCTGTAGAATCAGGTCCATCGGAAAAATAGGCGCCAGGTCGTCAGGACCTACAGGTTGTTTGGTGCCGGGATGCAGTGGTGGCAATGGTTTGTTGGGCATATCGGCAACAATATTGTACCAATGAGTGGGCATTTCTGATTCGTTCAACAAAATTTTCTTTTGTGGCATTGTACTTTTTTTAAAAGATTAAACAGGAATAATGTCCGAATTGAAAAGGTAGCAATTAATAGAGTACAGGTATTCAATTATAAAAAAAATATTTGCTTATAAAAGGCAGACGTAAATATGACGCAGTTACGATTGCGTGTTTGGATTACAAAATAAATTCGGGCAACTATTATTATGGATGCGTCAGGTCTTTTGTAGTAGCACCCTTATTACCAAATCGAAATTAAATGGCGCCAATTTTAAGTTTACCATTCCCAAAAAGCAAATTGTTTAGCCCGTTGCTTTTAAAATTGCAATTGCAGAAGAAATACTGAAATGCCGGCGACAAATCCAATCAGCGCCAGCCAGCTTATTTTTTTCAGGTACCAGATAAAATCAATTTTCTCAATGCCCATTACCGCAACGCCTGCGGCAGAACCAATGATAATAGCACTGCCCCCCGTACCCGTAGTAAGCGCAAGAAATTCCCAAAAGGGGTGGTCTGTTGGATAGGTTGATAAATCGTACATGCCCTGGGATGCCGCCACCAATGGAACATTGTCAACCAACGCAGATAGTAAACCCAACGCAATGCCAATTAAATAATCATTTTTGAGACCGCTGCTTAAAGTGCCGGCCAGCTCTTTTAATAATCCAAAAGATTGCAAGGCTGCTACAGCCAGTAAAATACCAAGGAAGAACAATACACTGGGCGTATCTACTTTTTGAAGCGCTTTTGTTACCGTATATTTTTCTACCAGTTCCGGTTCCTTGCCTTTGTGAATAAAATTGGTAATCACCCACATCAATCCCAGGGCCAGCAGCATGCCCATGAAAGGAGGTAAATGGGTGAGTGTTTTAAACGCCGGTACAAAAATTAAGAAGCCGATGCCTGCAAAAATAATAACCTGGCCATCTCTTTTTTCTTTTTGCGTTGTTATTGGTATTGTGATTGTACCCAGTTGTTTCCCCTTAAAACGGGCGGCAATAATCAATGCCGGAAAAATACATACCGCTATGCTGGGTAAAATTAATTGCTTCATAATGTTGAGTGCTGTAACCTGGCCACCTATCCAAAGCATTGTAGTAGTAACATCTCCCAAAGGCGACCATACCCCACCGGCATTGGCTGCTATAACAATCATTCCACAAAACCATAATTTGTCTTCTTTGTCGCTTAGTATTTTTGTACACAGCGAAGCCATTACAATTGCCGTGGTTAAATTATCCAACAATGCGGAAAGAAGAAATGTAATAGCTGTTACAATCAACAGCAGGGTGCTCTTACTGTTGGTATTTATTTTTTCAGTGATGATATCAAAACCATTGTGGGAGTCTATTAGTTCCACAATCGTCATGGCGCCTAATAAAAAAAATAAGATAGAAGCAATTTCGCCCAGGTGGTGCAGTAACTCTTCACTTACCTGTTGCGGGGCATCGCTTTGCACGATATAAATTGTCCAGCAAAGCACGCCTGATATTAAAGCACTGGCTGCTTTATTAAGTTTAATAACATGCTCAAACGCGATGGCGAGATAGCCGAGTACAAACACGGTAATAAGTAACAGAACAATCATTTCTATTTTGAAATTGAGATGAATAAATTTTAAAACGGGCTCTTATTATAAAGCGGTGGTTACTTAGGTGATTAGACGACCTTTTACTTTTGAACTACAGTAAACACGTGTGTTAGCCTACTGTTTTTTCATTGAATAAATAACACCAATGCAAAGGTGGTGTATCAACAACAAAAAGCGTACTGTATCATTCAATGGTAATACAATCCGCCGCGGCTTTTGCTTTTTTACGGAGCTCATTCATATCTGTACCCGGTGCGTCATATGCCAGCGCAACTGCCATCCGGCGATAAGGTCGGGTGGTGGGCTTACCAAAAATGCGTATATCCGTGTTGGTTAGTTCCAGTGCTTTTTCAATTCCGGTAATGGTAAAACCGGCAGCTGTTTTATTAGCCAATACCACGGCGCTTGCGCCGGCACGCTCTAATTGTATTGAAGGGATTGGTAAACCCAGTATCGCCCTGGCGTGCAAATCGAACTGGGATAAATTCTGCGTTCCGGCCAGGGTTACCATGCCCGTATCATGCGGCCGTGGGCTCAATTCAGAAAAATAGACACCGTTATCTGTAAGAAAAAATTCTACTCCCCAAATGCCGGCGCCCGTTAATGCAGCTGTAACTTTTTGGGCCATATCGCAGGCATCGTTATAGTCCTTTTCACTAATGGCAACGGGTTGCCAGCTTTCCTGGTAATCGCCCCGCTCCTGGCGGTGCCCTATCGGCGGACAAAACAACGTAACACCATTTTGCTGCGTAACGGTGAGCAACGTAATTTCTGTATGAAAAGAAATAAATGCCTCGATAATAACTTCCGTTATATCGCCTCTTGAATTGGTAATGGCATAATCCCAAACCAGTTGCTGATCTTCCAATTTTTTTAAGACAGATTGTCCCTTTCCACTCGAAGACATCAGTGGCTTTACAACACAGGGTAGCCCGATTTCCTGTACAGCCTTTGTAAATTCAGTGAGTGTGGCTGCATAAAAATATCGGGGGGTCTGCAGTCCTAGTTCTTTGCTTGCCAAATCCCTTATTAGCTTTCGGTTCATGGTAAAGTTGGCTGCCCGGGCACTGGGCACCACCTGTATTTGCTGCTGTTCGTAAACATATAATCTTTCAGTACGGATGGCTTCAATTTCCGGCACAATTAAGTCGGGCTGATGTTTAGCCACAATGGTGTCCAGTTGTTGCCCATCCAGCATATCTGCTACTTCAAATGCATCGGCTAACTGCATTGCAGGCGCACCCGCATAACTATCTACAGCAATCACAGTTTGGCCCAGCCGCTTTAATGCAATCACCAGTTCTTTTCCCAATTCGCCACTACCCAGTAGTACTATTTTTTTATGCATGCCGCAATATAAATTATTTGCAGAATAAAGTTTAACGGGCGGGTTAATTAACATTAATAGGGTCCTTTAATATTCACCATGACTGTCCAGCTAATTGCAAACGTACATGCCCTCGTTACACATACCTAAATGGTTCGTACATTTAAACCCCATTACACACAACAACCATTTAATAATTTATCATGAAAAAATGTTTTGCCATTGCAGTCGGGCTGTTTTTCACCCTTACTTTAAAAGCCAATATCCGTTTACCAAACGTAATTAATAATAACATGGTGTTGCAGCAGCAATCGGCTGTAAAACTGTGGGGCTGGGCCGGGCCGGCGGAGAAAATATTTATTACCACCTCCTGGGATAACAAAACAGACAGTACTGTTACTACCCGCGATGCAGCCTGGACGTTGAATGTGAAAACGCCTGCTGCCGGCGGCCCTTACACCATTACTTTCAAAGGTCAGAATACAATCGTTCTCAACAATGTGCTGATTGGTGAAGTGTGGGTTTGTTCCGGCCAATCCAATATGGAGATGAATGACGGATGGGGCGGTATACCAGATATTAAAGCCGCATTGCCTACCTGTGCCAACAGCAATATCAGGTTCTTTACTATTCCAAAAACTACTTCTAAATATCCACAGGATAACTGTGGCGGCGAATGGATTACCTGCGATTCCAATACATTAAAAGTATTTAGCGCCGTTGCCTACTTCTTTGGCAAAAAACTAAATACAGAAATGAATGCGCCTGTAGGCCTCATCAGTACTAATTGGGGCGGCACACCAGCTGAAACGTGGACGGAAACCGAAGCAATCAATGATGATGCAGAACTAAAAGCCGCTGCCGCAAAACAACAGCCGTACGACTGGTGGCCTTATTTACCCGGCGCTGCTTTTAATGGTATGATTGCACCTGTTACCAATTACAATATTGCCGGGGCCATCTGGTACCAGGGCGAAGGCAATACGATTGCACCAGATACTTATGGGAAGCTACTAACGACAATGATTGGCAGCTGGCGCAAGGCCTGGAACAAAGAACTGCCCTTTTATTATGTACAGATAGCGCCCTTTACGTACGAGAATAAATTCATATCTTCTATTATAAGGGAACAGCAAACAAAGGCCATGGCATATCCCAATGTTGGCATGGCTGTTATTACCGACCTGGTGGACAATATAAAAGATATTCACCCCAAAGGAAAAAGGCTGGTAGGAGAAAGGCTTGCTAACTGGGCACTTGCACAAACCTATCATAAGGATGGGTTACTGTATAAAAGCCCAATGTATAAAAGCATGGAAGTTCAAAAAAATAAAGCAGTTATAATATTCGACAATGCGCCCAATGGGCTGATGGCAACAGGTAAAAATATCACAGAAGTGTACATTGCCGGTGCTGATAAAGTATTTGTGCCTGCCACAGCAAAAATTGAAAAAGATAAGCTCGTGGTATCCAGTCCGAAAGTGCCACAGCCGGTAGCAGTAAGGTTTTCTTTCAGCAATGCGGGTATGGGCAATTTGTTTAGCAAAGAAGGGCTGCCTGTAAATCCTTTTAGGACAGATGACTGGGAACTAGACAGGAGTAAAGAATAATTTTTACTCCAATTATAATTGGATACATCTTTTAGTTTTTATGCGGCCGGTGCTAACGGCCGCATTTATTTTGCATCACACCTCAGTTTTACTTTTGCAATTCAAACAATGCACCGCCCGAACTTAATTTTTACCTGGGCTGCCCCTCAAAAAAGTTTGCAGTGGAGTGGTATTGGACTTTTTGATACCGTAATATTATA
This sequence comes from Chitinophagales bacterium, assembly GCA_038210625.1. Taxonomy (GTDB): domain Bacteria; phylum Bacteroidota; class Bacteroidia; order Chitinophagales; family Chitinophagaceae; genus Ferruginibacter. The sequence continues at coordinate 47,419 of JBBQWL010000014.1, forward strand.
TTTTAACACTTAATGCAATAGTCGTGAAAGCTGTTTCCCAGAGCGGGAGTTATTTGTACAGACAGTTATAAAGAGTGAGCAATTATTTACGCTAAGCTACCATTTACGCTTTCCTAAAAAAACTTTATGCTGGAGAAAAGGCCGGGTTTATTGGGCCCAGATCAAGATAACCTGATGCATCTTTTTTATTAAAGCAAACCGGATCCAAGTTTGATGATAATCATATAGTAAAACTTTGCTACTATAGTTAAAACAACTACTGAATATGCCCCCTGCTTTTTAAAGTTTCCGTACGAAAATTGTATGTGCCCTAAAGCGCTTTTTACCAGGTTATACCAAAAAAAATCAACCCCAAAATATGAAAAAATTTAAACTGACTGTCACAACAGTTGCGATGTGTGCCTTCTTAATTACAAGCTGCAAAAAAGAAATTATCAACAACAATGCGACATTACAAAGTGACAATGCACTTTCAAAACAAACAGCCCTGATCTCAGCAGATCTTCAGCTTAAGCTCACCAAACTGCGTGCTGCTATGCCTGCAGGTTATGAGAACAGAGTGCAAAAAAATACAGCATTGCTATTGAAAATGCACCCGGAATACAGGGCCATGGTTCAACGGGCACTGAATGCAAGCTCACCGACTACTTGTAATGACAATACGCTGTTGAATCAGTTATTGGCCAGCCAACTGGCAGACTGGAACAGTGATATTATTTACTTTGCGCTGGCAACTGGCATGCTTGATTTTCCTACTTATAATGCGCTGCTATTTGAAAACAATATGGCCACACAATATTTTGGTGTAAAAGGAGAATACACGCAGATATTGACCAAAACTTTCAAAGACCTTAAACGGTTTTGGAATATTCAATCAAACAATATTGTATTGGTGGGGATGCATGGAAATATGTTGCTTGACCGAGATAAAATTATCAGGATGGATATGATTCTTTATGGAGACAGCCAGGTAACGGCGGCGTATACAGCAGACCTGATTATTGCTCTTTTGAAAGATGTACCACAATATAAGAATGGCGATCATCCTATTTTCACTTTCAATTCTTTTGCACAAAATAGTTTTACCTTTTCTCCTTATGGAATAATACCACCCAAAATTGTAATGGGAGATGGTATTATGCAGGACTTTACAGCAACCGGGTATGGAGATGTGGCACCTCAGGCAATACTGGCTCACGAATTTGGTCACCAGGTTCAGTTTCAACTGGGGGTATTCGGCACAGTAAGCAGTCCGGCAGCTACAAGGAGAACTGAGCTTATGGCAGACGCCTATTCGGCTTATTATCTTTCCCACGCCAGAGGTGCTTCTATGCAATGGAAAAGAGTTCAGCAGTTTTTACAGGTGTTTTTTAATATTGGCGATTGCCAGGTTAACAATGACGGGCATCACGGAACACCTACCCAAAGAATGGCTTCCGCGCTTTGGGGATATAGTGTAGCCAACGATGCCCAAAAGCAGGGACGTATTTTGACCAGCCAGGAGTTTACGGCGCTTTTTGAAAAGCAGTTACCACTTATTTTACTTAAATAACGTAATTGAAAACCTAATAATAAAACAACAAAGGCTGTATTTTTAATTCAGCTTTTGTTGTTTTAAAACATTCTTATTTCGCTATAAACCCATTTCATCCGCACTGGGTCCGTAACTTCCGGGAATGGGTATATTTAGTAACCTTAGGTAAACACCCAATTGTGCCCGGTGATGAATGATCTGTGAAAAACACATTCTCAATACTTCTCCCTTTGGATCTTTTACATAAATTTCTTCGCCATTGCGTAAGGTCCAAACATCACTCAGTTGCTCATCTTTTCCATTGGCTAAAGCTGTTCGGCTTTGTACCAGGTTTTTTTCAAATAAGGTTAGTAATTCCGAAGTATTATCCACGCTTTCGGGCTGGTACGGGTTGATCGCAAAATCAAGTTCGCTACTATTCAGCGCCATTCCAAACCAGGTAAATATATCGGCGATGTGCGTTACCAATACCTTAATGGTCATACTTTTTTCATGCGGCTTCCAGTCGTACTGATTGTTAGGAACAACGGAAAACATTTTACGGGTATTAACCGCTTCACTTTCTAATTCTTTTTGAAATGTTGCAATTTGTGACATGGTATAATTGTTTTGTTTATACCACAAAGAAAACCCGGGGTTGTGACAGCCTTATGTCAGCAGGAAAATTTAATTTTAAAAAATTATAAAAGATAAGTAACGTTTGTTTGAAGGATTATCCATTAACCGCATGTACTTTGTTTGAAATAGAAACCAGCGTATGCTTCACTTCATCTTTCAATGCCTGTGGACTTTGAATGGTTGCATGGTCGCCAAATAGAAGAAACCACCTGGCAAACCCAATCAGTGAGCCGGTTAAAAAAGTCATTTCAATTGTATGGTCATCCACTTCTTTTTGAGCAACAAAACCGTTGTAATATTTCTGATCACCAAAATAGGGGATGACATCTTTGTCAATCAGCAGCACAACCGTCTGCAAATTTTTTTCTTTGGATACTTTGGTCAAAAAACTTTTTAATGACGGGTGTTGTTTTTCGAACTGCATATCCATTACCGTAAGCTTGCCGATGCTGCCGAATTTAAAAGTGCGGTAGTCTTTACGTAAACGGCAGTAGGCTACCATGTACCAGTTTTCGCCTAAATAGTAAATACCTACCGGCTCTACATCCCGGTTGCTTTGTTGCTGATTGTGGTTGGCAAAATAATCAAGCTGCAATACTTTTTTAGAAGCAATGCTTTGCAATACCTGCTGCAGGTGAATGGTATCGTTGGAGCGTTTAGGAACATATGGGTTTTCTATTACTTCAATATGTTGTTCCATATCTTCCAGGTAATCCTTTTCTGCAAGGCGCAATACAGCTTTTACCTTTAACATGGCAGCACTGTAATTTTTCCTGGTAGAAACATCGGTTAATTTTTCCACTAATTTTTCTGCGGTTAAAAAAGCAGTGGCTTCTTCCCGGGTAAACATCACCGGGGGCAGCCTGTATCCCTCCATTATAGAGTAGCCCACGCCTGCTTCGCCAATCACGGGTACACCTGCTTCATCCAATGCTTTTACGTCGCGGTAAACCGTGCGCAGGCTAATGTTAAACCGGTCGGCAATTTCCTGCGCCTTTACAACACGTTTAGACTGTAATTGAATAAGAATAGCGGTGACACGGTCAATACGGTTCATTTGTTTGTTTGTGAGTAACCATAAAAATAAAACTTGCCCACGAACAAAACGTATGGTAACACAATTTTAATTGTAGGGGCATTTTAATGAAGTACATTGGTGGATGACTAGAATCGATAGCTGAATCGATAAGGCTTACAAGCATTGGCACTCTTTAAATGATTACCAGTGCGTACCATCAAAACTGTTGCAGCTGATAGAAAAATAGTGATCGATGTTGGTGTCCGCTTTGTGCAGCGGGGAAATATTGCGCAGCACTTATCCATTTCATTGCTTACATTTAGTTATTCTAAAAACCTTAAAACTAAATCCGCATGAACTTTTTCGATCGCTTAAGCAGCGGATGGAAGATTAGCATGAACAGCTTCTCCATCCTTAAAAAAAACAAACAACTGATTATTTTTCCTATTCTTTCCGGCATCTCGCTGGTACTAACCGCAGGCGTTTTTATACTGGGGGTGTTGGCCGTTGCAGGATGGGATGTGGACTACATAAAAACGGATAACCGGGTGTTGAATTATGCCCTTTTGTTTGGTTTTTATTTTGTGAATTATTTCATCGTTGTGTTTTTTAATATGGCGTTGATACACTGCAGCAAATTGTATTTTGATGGTGAAGAAGTAACCGTAAGTAAAGGACTGCAATTTAGTGCAAGCCGCATCGGAGTGATAGTATCATGGGCGATGTTTGCGGCAACCGTTGGCACCATCTTAAAAGTAATACAGGAAAATACCGGCACCATCGGAAAGATCGTTACCGGGCTGCTTGGTTTTGTATGGGGCATCACTACATTTTTTGTGGTACCGGTTATAGCCTATGAAAATCTTGGTCCGGTTGACGCATTCAAAAGGTCTGCGCAATTAATGAAAAACAAATGGGGAGAAAGTCTTGGTGCTACTTTCAGTTTGGGTTTGGTGCAAATGGCCGCGGTGCTGCTGGCTGCCATCCCGGTATTTTTAATTGCTGCCTATATAAATATTTTTGCCGGTATTTTTATTGGGATAGTGGCAGGCGTGGCGATCTTTGCGGTATTCAGCGCCGCCCAAACAATCTTTATCAGTTCGGTTTACAACAATGTTACCGGTAATATTGATGAACATTTTAACCAGCAAATAATCGACAGTCTTTTTACAGCAAAAAAATAAGGCGTGTTTATGCAATACGAGGTCCGCAGTCATTGGCTGCGGATTTTCTTTTTAGCGAACTTATTACCAGTAATAATTTTCCAGATCAAAACCGGTATGATTATCTTTAAAAATAGATATTTCATTTTACCCGAACTTTTTAAACAGGCAACAAAATTTAGTTTACTTAAAATGATATCACTTAAAAATATGTTGAAGGTTGCTATGCTGGTGGTGTGTTTGTCTTGCACGGTATGCGGTATTGCACAGCTAAGTAAAAAACTGGATAGCCTGCTGCTTGAGCAACCGAAGGGCCAGCCGGGTTTTGCTTTATTGATAGAGCAGGATGGAAATGCATTGTACAATAAGCAGGTTGGGCTCGCCAGTTTGGAAGAGGTGAAACAAATTCAGGCTAGCACCAATTTTCGTATGGCATCACTTACCAAGCAGTTTACGGCAATGGGTATTTTATTGCTGGAGAAGAGCCATCAACTTTCAGCGAATGATGCTATTGGCAAATGGTTGCCTGGCTTGCCTGCTGGTGTTGGTAGCCGGGTTCACATCAGCCACTTGCTTACCCATTCATCGGGCATATTGGATTATGAAGAATTGATGTCGCCGACACAAACCAAGCAGTTGCTGGATGCAGATGTATTGCAATTATTGGAGCAACACGATACTACTTATTTTACGCCGGGCACACAATTCAGGTATAGCAATTCGGGCTTTTGTTTGCTTGCCCTCATCATTGAAAAAGTGTCGCATCAGCCCTATGCGGCTTTCATTAAACAAAAAATATTTGCACCATTGCATATGGATGCGTCTGTTGTATATGAGGCAAATGCATTGATTGCACACAGGGCGATGGGATATGCCAAAGACAGTACCGGCCACACTATTTTTAGCGATCAAAGTCTTACAAGTGCAACCAAAGGCGACGGAGGTGTGTATACTTCTATTAATGATTACCGTAAATGGATCAAAGCAATTCAACACAATAGCCTGGTAAATTTGCCGGCTTTTATGCAACGTGTTCATGTTGTAGCGGGCGATGTAGCCAATGCCTATTACAGTGCCGGTTGGTTTTACAATACAGCAGGTCCCTTGGTTTGGTTTCATTCCGGCAGCACCTGTGGCTTCAATAATTATGTAATCATCATACCATCCCAAAAACTGTCCATAGTATTTTTTTCCAACCTGGCGGAGATTGCCAACCTGTTCCGGCATATTCTTGAAATCCTTCACCAGTCGGGCTTTGCAGATTATACCAACTTATTTGCTTTGCATGAATTAACGAGGTAATATCACCAAGCCTGTTTTGCTACAGCAAAATTGTGATAAGGTTCAATTGAAGCTTATACCGACGGTTTATTAAAGGCCGTTATTTCCTACATTTTCCGCTCATCAAAACGAAGTTTTTTTACGGTTCGTCGAGACAACTTGTATTTTAAACGAAAAATCTACAACAGCTGCATTATTCGATGCATTTTTACATCAGATAAGAACAAAAGCAAAGCGTACAAAATAAAACCAATAATCCAGCTTCCTTTAAAAAACCAACAAAAACCAAACCCTGAGAAGAATCAAAGAATCAACATCCTGACGAAAAATTGAAATAGTAAACGATTATCCCAATTCCTTTAAAAGACCAACAAGAACCAGATCCTAAAAGAAATAAAATTAAAACCGACAATCCGACCCTTTAAAAAACTACTAACAGACCAAATCCTATAGAAGAATTAAGCATCCATATTTTAGAAAAATTAAAAACCAATAATTTAAAAAACGATCTTCTCCTGCGAATACAAAATTGAAATAATAAAAAAAATTATTTAAAAGGAGTTGCAATAAAATGATCATTACAAACGCTAATATAAAAGTTTAACGTACCCAACCCCTACACTTTACATGCCCCATTTTATGGGGCATTTTTTATACCGACATAAAAAGTCAACCTGTCATTTTTTATCTTTTACACAACGGAAGCCAACGGTTGCATTTCGTTCAAAGCCCGGGCTAACCCGTAAAAGATATTGCCGGTAATGCAGTTCTCTCGGCCCGCTCTGTACATACCACCAGCTGCTGGAAGGTTTAAAATAAGAACCGCCTTTCATCATGATGTAACGGTGACTGCCACTCATGTACAGATCGTTGGTTAACTGCCACACGCAACCTACCAAATCGTTCAGGCCATTGGGATTTACGCCTGCGGGGTAACTTCCAACAGAGTAAAGTTTTCCATTACCTAAATTGCAGCGGGAGGAATCAATGCCCTGTAACTGACTCACGGTAAGGGTAGCATTGACAACTTCTTCTTTCCTGGTTACAGGTTGTTGTTGTACCCAAGGCCATTCCCGCAGGTCGGTTGTCTGCGCCGCATATTGCCATTCCACTTCCGCCGGAAGTCTTTTACCACACCAAGCTGCATATGCCTTCGCATCTTCATAGCTGATGTATACCACCGGAAAATTTTCCTGTCCTTTTGGAATACTGCCTTTTATCCAGTGTTTTAGAAAATGCACTTTATCCGCAGGTTTGTAAGAGGTGGCATCCAGGAATTTTTTAAACTCCCTGTTGGTAACCGGGTATTGATCCATAAAAAAAGAAGGCATTGAAAACTGGCTGTCCTGGTCTTGTTTAGGATAAGCAATAAACTCATCACCATTGGTGGCATTGAATTTAAATTTGCCGGCTGGTATAACAACCATTCCGGCAGGTGCCGTAGCAGTGGGTATAGTTGGCTGTATTACTGAAATACGGCGAGCAGTGCCCGGGGCAATTGTAACTACGGTCTCGTCCTGCAAAATTCCCTTCTTCATTAACTGGATTATAAAATCTCCTTCATAGCGTTCAAAATATTTACTGATGCTGATTGTTTGGCGACCGGGTTTAAACAGTATCGTCTGCTTATCATAGGCAGGCCAACCAGCCCATATGCGTACTTCAGTTCCTTCGGTTGATGAATTGATGGTCAGCTCATCGCCATTTAACTTTGCTTGTATCAGGATGGGTAAACGTGCAATACAATCTACTTCACCTTCGTTGTTGGTGCCCAGGTCGCTTGCATTAAATGCATCTGTACCGGCTTCGATTAACCATTGATTATTGCTCTTAACTGGTACCAACGTACGATGTTGCCAAAGGTCAACAAAATGATGGGTGTTGGTTGGTTCTACGGCGAAAAGATTTCCCTTATAGCCCGAAGGGATAGTGCTGTAAATGGTATAGATAATTTTGTCTTTATGTTCCCATTTGTTTACCCAAATGCTGTCTGCAGTTACGGGTATAAGCGGTGTATATCCACGGTTCACGAAGTTGTCTGTGTTTTCTCTCAGGATGCGGCTGGTGCGGCCAAGATATTTATACTGTTCTTCCACCCACGCCGGCTGACCCGGTGCCATGATATTAATTTCTGTTCCATACCCATTGAAAAAAGAGGTGGCAAATTCTCTTTTTATTTTTTCTTTAAATAGTTCTGCCACCCGAAAGATGGTGAATTCAGGTTTAATCAATTTATTCAAATTCAGCATGGGTGGATAATACAACGCATTGTGTACCCTGCCCGACACAATGTTAGGCATATCCCGGGGCACCGCCATTCCTTCGCTATACATTATTACGCCGGGCCTTATTTTATCTGCAGTTTGCTGTAGTTCCCTGCTGGATTCGCCCTTTGTATCCAGCACCACGCCATCTGCAGTGGTGGCGCCGATCAGGTCTGCCAGTCCTTCGAAATGATTTTTACTATTGGTACTTTCATCCCATGGGTTGTAACAAATAAAAAACCGGGCGCCCATTTTTCTGCTCATCACTGCCTGCTTTTGCATGGCAGCTATACCGCCGGGCAAATCATGAAATAAATCAAACTGGTTACGCTCGTCAAGCCCAAGCGTTGGCCAGGTGGGCCATATGCTTACCACATCATCCCCACCATACAATTTTTTACCCCTTGCAAGAAATTCTTCGAGCTTGTATTTACCCTCCTTACTATCGTAATAAAATTTATCCCACGCATCCATCAGGTGCAATACATAGCTATGCCGCATCCATTGCAGATCCTGTCGCTGGTACAAACTGTCGTTGAATGTATCCAGGTCGTATAACCAACGCTGCTGAAAAGCCAGGTTCAACCCCTGTTGCCAATTGCCTGTATACAATTCGCCGTAAATAACATATTCTACGCTGCCGCCCGGATACAGCATTGTTTCAAATCTTTTTCGCTCGCCATGTTGTATGGAAGCCCGGTTGCGCCTGCTCAGCAGCATTAATTTTTTATCAGCAGAAACAGGAAAACCATTGTACCCAAGATCCCAGGCATTGTCAGGCACAATCACGTTCACCGGTAATTTGCCCGGTAAAAAAAGATGCGTACGGGAAAGCGGGTGCAACCCCAACCCGGTAATATACGCTTCGCTGCCCTGCTTTTGCAAAGGCAGCACATTGCTTAATTCAATGGTATCTGCAGAAGTGTTGGTGAATGTCGCAATTGCTTTTACGTATGGCGCAATTGTATCGTTGAAGTTAACACTGACCCGGATAAGCGGAGACCCGGCATCGATTGTGTATTGTTGTTTGTTTATAGTGTAGCCCAGCAGGGCAACAGGTTGCTGAAGTGGTATAGCCTGACCAGCTGTTACGAGCGAAATAATTTGTTTGTTATCATTGAGCACTATTTTACTTAATGCTGATTGTGCATGGATTGCTGCAGAAAAAAAAATGAATAGTGCTGCAAAAAAAAATACGGGTAAGCCTGTTTGATGTTTGTACATATTGGATGTATAAAAAAATGAGCTGACTGAAACTTGTATTTAAGTTACCACCAGTTTAGGTAGTACAAGATAGTATTTTACTGATAATTTGTTGGCGACACCCTTTTGTTACGTTATGCTTTTTTATTAGTTCAGGCCTACACAATGCCAGGCTTGGATTAATTAAAATATACGTCCATTCCCTTTAGATCAGGCATTAATCAAAAATCAAAAACCTGCTTTAAAAACACAAGGCGGCATTGATTTTAGGGAACAGATTTACACTTCGCCATTGTCTTAAAACGAAGTTTTTTGACTATTCGTCGAAAGAAGCGATGCGTTAAACGAATAATAAAAAAACAGCAAAATATTCGTTGCATTTTTACATCAGAAAGAAACAAAGCAGCTAAGTTTGAAAGAATAAATCCCGAATCCGAATTCCTTTAAAAGCCAGCATAGTGGCCGGTATCCTAAGAAAAAACGACAAGACATTCCCTAACGATTTTTTGTAATCATTTGTAAAGAAACAACATCCAATTCCTAACCATTAATGAAAAAAATAGCAGTTGAAACACACAATTAAAATAGTTAAAACAGGCTCCGAATAAAGTTTAACGTACCCCTAAAACCCTACATGCAAATGTCCCGTTCGCGGGACATTTTTTATGCAACTAATATGCAACTCAAATCAGTTAAAGATGCCGTTTGCCAAGGGGTACAGTACCATTGTTAAAACAAATAATATTCTGCCATCCTGCATGGCTTTATCGGCACTCAGTATTTGTGAAGCCAGGAATTTATCATCCGTGCAATTCATACAGCCTAAAATAATGTCTGTATTTTTAAAGTCTACCTTCCCGTCGGATTCGGAATAAACTAAACCGGGATTGGGAGAATTGCCGCCACAAAAAGTAAAATTGCCTTCATTTAATGTTCGCAGCTCAAACAGGGGCATGCCCGGATGCAGGCCGGTTTTAGTGAGCCAGTCATTCTCCGCGGTAAACTTATCATATCCTTCCTGGCTTTTTAATTTGTGCGCTCCGCCAATGAGTATATTGTCCAGTTTGCGCCGGTTCAACCCATCCCGCCAAACAAAAATTACCTGGCGTTTGGTATTACTAAACAGTACGGAACATTTTACAATATCATTTTTCGAAAAATAATACACATCTTTTTTTACATGTTTTTCACCAAAATAATATACCAGGTATTCATGGGAGGTAAACTCCAGCAGATCTTCTGCAAAATGTAAATCACGGTTTAAGGGAAACTCTTTTTTGAAAAAAGTAATGCAATACCAGTTGGTGCCGTCTTCATTTGTTACCGATGCATCAGCAGTGTAATCTTCATGCTGGTATAAATGCGATTTTATTGTGCTGTCTTTTTCATATTCGCAATGAAAGGAATCCTTTTTTAATTTTTCGATAATGCCAGTATATTCCGCCGGCGAAGTAGTTCGGTAAGTGAGGGTAAATGTCTCTTTAAGCGTAGCTATCTGCACCCTTCTGCCAACGGAGTCAACGGCCTTTTTCCTGCTTTTGATAACCGGGTGGTATTGATAGGTTCTTACAATCGTATCTCCCAACGCTTCCAAGCCGGCAGAACGATATCTTTTATTGGTTAACTGGCTTTCTATTTTATTACGATCGAGGGACAGCATGTCAATCAACCTGGAGGCAGAAAATTCCTGGGCGTTTACGGTTGTAATAAGCGATATCAAAAAACAAATAAGTACAATTCTTTTCATTGCGGTCAGCGGTTACTCTTGAACAAAATGTTGGTTTTGGATAATGATTGCAACCATTCAATTTACCTGTTATGGCAATTAATTGAAGGCTAAGAAATCGCATGGCTGCAGGCCGGATAAATACAATTTCTCGGGCCAATTTACATTAAAAAAAATAACCTGCGCCCGCAGCGGCTAAATTTGAGTTTTATCGTACATAAATTTTATAAAATTATGGGTGTATCTATTTCCTGCAGGAACTGCAGGTTTTCAGCACCGGCTGAAAAATAAAAAACTAAATTTTGCTACAATAGTAGCGGCGGCGGAGGGTGGTTTTATATTGCCTTTACCAAACCCGCCGCCTGGAGTTGACGGCATTTGCGGGTAGAAATTTTTTCACCAGTAATAGCCCGGCAATAAAGCCACCGATATGCGCAGCATAGGCTATGCCTGAAGCCTCGCTGCCTCCCAGGTAACCAGTACCGTTGGCAAGCTGCAGCAATATCCAGGAGCCCAAAACAATAAAAGCAGGCACATGTATAAAAAAGAACAATAGAAAAACGGTCACCCTCCTGGTTGGAAAAAATAGCAGGTAGGCGCCCATAATACCAGAAATAGCACCGGATGCACCCAGGCTTGGGATGAGGTGATTTTCACCAAACAGGTAGTCCGTAAACACATGGGTTAACGACGCCAGAATGCCACATAATAGGTAGAAGAAAAAATATCGTACATGTCCCAATTTATCTTCAATATTATCGCCAAAAATATATAGGTACAACATGTTGCCGGCAAGATGCGCAATGCCGCCATGCATAAACATACTTGTCAATAGGGTTAGCCAAACTGGTATAGCTGTAACTCCCAGCCCGGGTATTTGCATGGATCGTCCGCTCACAGGGTCGTGTACCATTACAGCATCTGTCACAATATCATGCCCCGTTAAAATTTCTGCCGGAACGGTAGCATAACTATAGGTAAAACTGGTATCGGTGCCCCATTGCTGGTAAACAATAAATACCAGTATGTTGAGGGCAATAAAAATTAAATTTACAACAGGAAATGTTTTACGGTCCGAATTGTCGTCGCTGATAGGGAGCATGAAAGTGGTTTTATTTTCCAGCCAAAAAATACGTCCATCAAATACAGGCCTTAACAAAAAAGCGGTATACAAATGTACGTATAGCCGGTATTCAAATTATCCCTTCCTAAACAATTATTAAACCAAATATGGGGGCTGAAATAGTTCCGTTATTCCACTGGCCCACGCTCCTCATTTTCGCTGTTGTTCTTTTTAAATTCCAGCTTGCCAAACTTCCAGGTAAAATTGAGGGCGATGGCACGGAAGGGTATTTTACGCTCACTGTTTACAGAAAAACCCGGCCCAAACAATACTGTTTTCTGACTTACATATTCCTGCATAAAATTATTCGCACTAAGTGCCAGGCTACCTTTCTTTTTCCAGAATTGTTTGCGCATGGCAAAACTGTAGGTAGTAAAAGAAGGGTACCTGCCCTGGGCCTCATGCCGTGGTGAATTGAAGTTGCCAAAAAATTCCGCCACCAGCGTATTGGTGAACTGGTAGTTGGCATTCAGGTTAAAGCGGTAGTTAAAGCTATTGTAGTCGTATCCTTTATCCAGTGTATTGATGGTATGGCGCCTGAATAAAAATACATTGCTGCGCAGACCCAGCTTGGTATTGATATGTACATCTGCAAAAAGATTCATGCCCAGGTTTTGTTCTTTACCAATATTTTGCCGGGTACTTACAGTTACGTTTGTGTAGGTAGTATCTCCTACTCTGTAGGAAGGATAGTATACAAGGTAAGGTTGTATGTCCTGTTCATTGATGCGGTAAAATAAATTAGCCATAACCGACCCTGTTTTGCCCATATCGCGGCTATAACCTATTTCGTAGCGCTGGCCAGTCTCGGGCTTAAGGTTGGAGTTGCCTGCACTAAGGTTTTTTGGATCGTTGGTATTTACAAATGGGTTCAGGTCATCATATCCCGGCCGCTCAATCCGTTTGGAATAGCTAAGTTTAATGGTATTGTGATCACCAATTTTTTTTGATAAAAACACGGAAGGAACAAGTGTATTGTACCCCGGTATTTTTACCTGGTGCTGCGCATTGGAATAATAAGAATTGATTTCAGTACGCTCGTACCGTTCGCCGATTTTTGCCTGGAACAATTTTGCGACTGGGAAACTGATTTCACTATATAGTGCATATACCTTTTGATGATACTCTAAATTATTGCTGAGCGAAGCATCTGGTTGATACAACGCTAAACCGGGAAAATAGCCATCAACCAGTGAAGTACTATTGATATTGTAAAAAGACGACTTGCCACCGATGCCAAAGTTGACATCTTTCATAACCGGCTGGGCATAATCTATCCTGATTTCTGTTTGATTTACTTTGCCGGGATTGCTGCTTTTGCGGCCATAAAACAACGAGTCTTGCGGTAACAGCAACTGTTCATTGGCAGAAGGGTTTTGATTGGTTTCAGCACTGGTGTTTACATTTATTTCCAACTCCTGGTCTTCCTTTGCAAATGTTCTTTTATAATTGAAACCAGCATCAACATTTTTAGATTTGTAAATATTATTGGAGTTGATGGCAGAAAGGATGGGCGGATCGCCGGCTACTTTATCTGACTGTAGGGATTGACTGCTGTGCCCGATGCCGTTATAACCAAAATCGTTGTACGAAACAGACCCTGAAAAATTATTGTATTTTTTATATGTCCAGTCAAAGCCGGTGCCGGCTTGTATTCCATGACGTTTAAACTGACCTGTACCTTCCTGGTGCAGGGTATTGTTACTGATGCTATCGGTCGTAAAACGATTGCTGCTGGAATGTGTAGTTGAGGTGAGCCGCTCATTACCGCTGATAAAAGCATTCACTCCAAAATTATTTTTACGGGCATTTAAATTAAAAGAACCGTTTTCATTCCTGGTGCCGGCGGTTAAGGATAAGTTACCATTATATCCTTTGGCAGTACTTGTTTTTAAAATGATGTTTATAATGCCTCCCAAGCCCTGCGCATCGTATTTGGCGCCGGGGTTGGTAATTACTTCAATACTCTTTATCTGGCTTGCAGGGATAGATTGCAATACGTCGGTAATGCTGCTTCCAAAAGCAGTGGAAGGCTTTCCGTTAATCAAAAACCGAATGCCCGAACTGCCCGCCAGTTGCACATTGCCATCTACGTCAATAGAAACCTGCGGCACTTTTTTCAATACATCGGTGGCTACGCCGGATTGTGAACTAATGTCTTTCTCCGCATTGTACACCATTTTATCAATCTTGTTCTCAACCAGTTTGCTTTGCGCCACCACCGTTACTGATTGCAGGTTGGTTTTTTGGGGATCAAGTGAAATGGTTTTTATATTTACCACCGGGTTGGTCTTGTTCAGCTGCACATCTTTTATACTGAATGATTTGTAACCTATAAATTCAAACACAATGGTGTAGAGGCCATCTTTGACTTCATTTATAATAAAATGCCCTTTGTTATCGGTTACTGTTCCGTTAAGTGGCTTACTGCTTCCTTTTGAAAATAAACTTACAGTGGCATATTCCAGTGGAAGATGAGATATGGAATCCCGGATATTGCCGGTAACGGTATTGCTTCCTCCCTCCTGGGCTTGTACAGCAAATATCGATATACCTAAAATCAACGAAAGCACTATTTTTTTCATTCAGGGTATTTGAGTGGGTGCAAATTTCCCATCAAAAGCCCAAACATTGCTGACAAAAAAAAAGTTCTGTAAAATTTTATTTAAATGGTAACTACAGCTGATAAATTAGCTCTATATTCATGCTTCAAAAATTGCTAACCCCACAAAGCAGCGTTTGTTCAATAGCCCAAATGCATGACTGATACCCATACTATCGGTTATAACAATCATTTTTTTTCGATTGCCTATTTGTTCGCTTTACGAAATATTAAAAAATTGCCATGCCTGTAATCCGTTTTATTCTGTTCTGCTTCTTTTTTGTTGGGCTTACTATTATTGTAAAGTCAATGAAATAGGCTCAGAAATCTTCCATTGCTCGTCGGTATGGAAGCTATTTAATCACGAATACCATAAACATGCGGCAGTAAACCCGCAAATTGCATTTGTTATATATACTGGGGTTTGAATATCTGGGGATAATACAAATCAATTTCCATCCGGGATGTTAAGCCTTCCTAACAGCTACTTTATCTTTTCGTATAATAAAAAGTGCTGTATCGGTAAAAAATCGCCTTTAAAACCGAGCTTGAATCCGTTTGCCGCCAGCTCTTTATTTAGCTGAGCCACCGTAGTTTTATGTAAGGCTTTGATAGGTATGGAAGCATCTTCGCCACGGTACTCAATCAGGAGTAATTTTCCGTCGGGTTTTAATGCGGTATAAATAGCCTGTAACATTTCGGCAGGATATTCCAGCTCATGATATACATCGGTCATAATCGCCAGGTCGGTGCTGTTTGGCGGCAGGTTGGGTGACAGCGCAGTACTTTTAACTATGTCTACTACACTGTCTTTTATTTGTTGTTTTTTGTTTTTTAATAAGGCAATCATTTCATCCTGTATTTCTACAGCATATACTTTGCCTTGTGGTACTTTTGCCGCCAGGCGAAAGCTGTAATACCCGGTTCCGGCGCCAATGTCTGCAGCCACGCCATTAGCCGGCAATTGTATTTTTTCAATAGCGAGCGAGGTGTTTTCTTCTTTATCACGGTCGTCTCTTTCCAGCCAGTCGCTGCCGGAGGCACCCATTACATGCGCTATTTCACGACCCAGGTAAAACTTGCCAATGCCATCAGCAGAAGCCTTACCGGTAACATACTTAGCCGTTTTTTCAGCAGGAGCAGGAACAGTATCTTTTTGTTGTGGATGACATTTTGAGAAGCAACAACTAAAGTAAATAAAAAGAAGTGCAAGTTTTAATTTCATGGCATTCAAAGTTTATAGCGAATTGATTTTTACGACTGGTAGAAAGAAAACAAGGCGCAGTAGAAAAATGTTTTACTAAAGTACTCACGAAAGAACACATGGCATAATGGCCCGGAGGCCCACAATGCAGGGCGTTGGTTTTTTATCCAATCCGCTTCAACATAACTGGATGTATTATCGTATATCCGCTTCAGTTGGTATTGGCAAATCAATCAGTAGCTGGTTAAAATAATTTGATTTTACGGCATGATAAAAACAAATGACATCCGAAATATTAGCATGCCCGTGAACATCTGCCAGTTTAAAAATCAGCAGGTAAATAATGCCGGCGGCAGGCAGTACATGTATCTTATGATTGATATAAGTCCAGCGGTCGTGTGGCGGGATAACCAGCGTAGCCTGGTATTCCCTGAATAAACCGTACGACATGTCATGCAGTTCGATGGTACGGTAAATGCGGTCTCTTTTTTCCGGCATTTCATCCAGGCTGGGCGCCAATATTTCCATGGCCGCCATCAGGCCAGCAAGCCCATGGCGTTTATGCGCCGGTTTGCCGGTAAGCGGATGTGGCATTACAAGCGTTTTATCTTCCACCGGCTTTCCAATGTCGTGTAGCAGTGCAACCACTTTCAGCTCATCTTTTAATTCTTCTTTATTTACATTTAAGTGCTCCAGAAGGTTAAACAATTCACCGTAAAAACCTGCACCAGGTTGTTGAAAGATGGCTTCTATGTTGCAATACACCTGCTGCAAATGATCTGTCAGCATAATACCACTGTTATTACTGTGATGGTTGTCAACGGTAACAGCAGCAGTTTTCCACCAGTCAGATTGTTTGATGATTTGTTCTATTTGGCCCAGGTTAAACATAGCAGTCAATAAAAAAGTAAAAATACATTTTTGATTGTACATCGGCGCCCGTTGCCCCATCAGCCATTTACACCGATATTCAAACCGAAGGTGTTACAGTCCTTCATTCAATTCATGCTGATTATTTTTTATTTCGTAATTTCCATTATAACAATTGCCAGGCAATTCAAAAATGAATTTTACCCAACTTGCCTGTGGTAAAAAAACCTGTACTATGCCCGATAAAATAAATGCCTTTAAAGTAAAAGCAAACGAATTTGAGTTTTTATTCACCAAAGCCGAAGCTGCGGCTGCCGATGTAATACAAACCGCCACAGGAGAATTTAATTTGCTGCAACAGGGCCAGTCGCTAAATGCTAAAATCCTGCACGCCGACCTGGCTACAAAAAGTTTCACGGTCGAAATACAGGGAGAAAATTTTGTGGTGTCTATTAAAGATGAACTGGACGAAACGCTTGAAAAAATGGGGTTTGGTTTAACAACCAATAAGCAGGTAAAAGAAATAAAGGCGCCGATGCCGGGCAAAGTGCTCGAAATTGCTGTAACCTGTGGCCAGTCTGTAAACGAGGGTGATAAAATGTTAATCCTGGAAGCAATGAAAATGGAAAATTGTATTGTAATCAGTACTGCAGCCATCATAAAAAAGATAGCTGTAAGTGCCGGGCAAACGGTAGAGAAGGGCCAGGTGTTAATAGAGTTGGAATAAGTTCGGATCGTTTAAAAAATCACCCATCAAAAAATTTCCATGCAAAAAATATTAGTAGCCAACCGGGGAGAAATTGCATTACGTATCCTTCGTACCATCCGTAAAATGGGTATCCGGTCAGTAGCGGTTTTTTCAGAAGCAGACAGAAATGCACCGCACGTGTTATATGCTGATGAAGCGGTTTGCCTCGGGCCAGCACCATCCAATCAATCTTATTTAAACGGCGAAGCCATCATTGCCTTCTGCCAACAATTGGGCGTAGATGGTATTCATCCAGGATATGGCTTTTTAAGCGAGAATGCCGCGTTTGCGCAAATGGTGGAAGATGCCGGTATTGTGTTTATTGGCCCTTCGCCTGAAGCTATGCGTATTATGGGAAGTAAACTGGCGGCCAAGGCTTGCGTAAAAAAATACAATATCCCCATGGTGCCGGGCATTGATACCGCCATTGACGATGTTGCTTTGGCGAAAAAAACGGCCACAGCGGTAGGCTACCCGGTTTTAATAAAGGCCTCTGCAGGCGGGGGTGGTAAAGGAATGAGGGTGGTAGAAAAAGAGGCAGATTTTGAGGAACAGATGCAACGTGCATCCAGCGAAGCCACCTCCTCTTTTGGGGATGGCGCTGTGTTTATTGAAAAATATGTGGCCAGTCCCAGGCATATTGAAATACAGGTGCTGGCAGATAAAGCCGGCAATACCGTGCATCTTTTTGAGCGGGAATGCAGTATTCAGCGCAGGCACCAGAAGGTGGTGGAAGAATCACCATCATCCATTCTAACCACTGAGTTACGTGCAACAATGGGCGCCGCAGCCGTGATGGTGGCAAAGTCATGTAATTATTTTAGCACGGGCACAGTTGAATTTTTGCTGGATGAACAACTCAATTTTTATTTTCTTGAAATGAATACGCGGCTGCAGGTGGAACATCCTGTAACTGAAATGATCACGGGAATTGATCTTGTGGAAGAACAGATAAAAATTGCCCGCGGAGAAATGTTAAGTTTTACTCAGGAGGATATTGCAATCAATGGACATGCATTGGAACTTCGGGTGTATGCGGAAGATCCGTTCAATAATTTTTTGCCGTCTATCGGCAGCCTTACTACCTATTCGCCGCCAACGGGCGAAGGAATAAGAGTAGATGACGGATATAAGGAAGGGATGAGCATCCCTATTTATTATGATCCAATGATTGCAAAGCTGGTAACGCACGGCAAAAACAGGACAGAAGCCATACAAAAAATGAAAGAGGCAATTGCTGCGTATAAAATAGAAGGAGTATCCACAACATTGCCTTTCGGCAGTTTTGTTATGCAGCATGAGGCTTTTGTATCCGGAAAATTTGATACCCATTTTGTAACCAATTTTTACAGTCCTGACAAGATAAAAGCGCAGCAGCTTGCAAAGGCCAGCGCCGCTGCAATTGTAGCTTTACAATACTGGTTACAGCAGCAAAAAATTACAAGGGCAGTAGAAAATAAATCGACCAGCTGGAAAAGGAGACTGGCCTGAACCTTTTGTACCGGCACAATTATTTTTTAAATTTTTTTTGATGAAATCAACAACGGAACTGTTACAAAAAAAGATAGCAGAAGGTAAAGCAGGCGGCGGGCCTGAAAGAAATGCAATTCAGCATAAAAAGGGAAAACTAACAGCAAGGGAACGGATTAATTTACTGATGGACCCCGGATCATTCGAGGAAATTGGCGCCCTTGTATTGCACCGCACAAAAGATTTCGGTATGGAAGACCAGCAATACTATGGCGACGGGGTAATTACCGGTTATGGAACGGTCAATGGACGATTACTGTATGTTTTTGCACAGGACTTTACCGTATTTGGCGGCGCTTTATCTGAAACACATGCGGAAAAGATTTGCCGCATCATGGATCTTGCGATGAAAACAGGCGCACCGATGGTGGGGCTAAACGATTCCGGCGGCGCAAGAATACAGGAGGGCGTACGGTCTCTGGGTGGTTATGCTGATATTTTTTACAGGAATGTAATGGCTTCAGGCGTCATCCCGCAGTTATCGGCCATCATGGGGCCTTGTGCCGGTGGAGCGGTATATTCGCCTGCCATTACCGATTTTACATTGATGGTAGAAAACAGCAGTTACATGTTTGTTACCGGTCCCAACGTTGTAAAAACTGTTACCAACGAAGCGGTAAGTTCAGAAGAATTGGGCGGCGCTTCAACGCATTCAACCAAATCTGGCGTAACACATTTAACTGCCGCCAACGACATGGAATGTATTGCGCAGCTGAAAACACTATTAAGCTACATGCCGCAAAATTGCGAAGATGTTGTGCCAAAGTATGCCTATACACCGCAGGATGAA
This sequence comes from Chitinophagales bacterium, assembly GCA_038210625.1. Taxonomy (GTDB): domain Bacteria; phylum Bacteroidota; class Bacteroidia; order Chitinophagales; family Chitinophagaceae; genus Ferruginibacter. The sequence continues at coordinate 67,093 of JBBQWL010000014.1, forward strand.
ACCCGGGAATGCCTGGAGGAAATCATTCCGGAAAGTACCAATCAGCCTTATGATATACGGCAGGTAATTGACGGCATTTGTGATACCGAAAGTTTTTTTGAAATTCATACCAACTATGCCCAGAATATTGTGGTTGGTTTTGCAAGGCTGGCGGGAAGAAGTATTGGTATTGTCGCCAATCAGCCGATGTGTCTTGCCGGTGTGCTGGATATTGATAGCTCCAAAAAGGGCGCAAGGTTTACCCGGTTTTGCGATTGTTTTAATATTCCATTGTTGGTGCTGGTGGATGTACCCGGTTTTTTGCCCGGAACCGACCAGGAGTGGAATGGTATCATCACCAATGGCGCCAAGTTGCTATTCGCATTAAGTGAAGCCACTGTACCAAGGGTGACCGTAATAACCCGCAAGGCTTACGGCGGGGCTTATGATGTGATGAATTCAAAACACATTGGCGCTGATATGAATTTTGCCTGGCCTACTGCGGAGATAGCTGTAATGGGCGCAAAGGGCGCCAGCGAAATTATTTTCAAAAAAGAGATTGCAGAAGCCGCGGACCCGGCAAAAAAATTATTGGAAAAAGAGGCCGAGTATGCCAAAAAATTTGCAACGCCCTACCTTGCCGCTGAGCGGGGTTTTATTGATGAGGTGATAGAGCCAAAAGACACCCGTAAAAAACTAATTAAAGCATACGCCATGCTGGAAAACAAAGTGGCTAAGCGGCCGAGAAAAAAACATGGTAATATTCCGTTGTAAAAATTGCTTTGCCTGTTTATGCAAGAACCTCCCTGTTTACGCCGGGTATTTCCATTACCAGGTTTTCGCCATAGGCGCTGGCGGGAGTTTGATAGCCGGGTGAAAAATTACCGTTCAATATTTTTTGTACAATAATCAAGGCGCTGTGTGTGGTTAAGGTGTATCCTTCCGGAGCACTCATGCGCACCGTGGCCGTTTTCCCTTCTTCATTTATAACCTGCCCCCAAACCATGCTGCGGGCGTTTGTTCGTTGGTCGTCAGAAGGACCAGCGGGCCGCCGGTTGATTTTATTTTTGATGATTTTACGTATGCTGCTTCTGCGCAGCAGCCAGTTAAATAACCATTGCAGTTTTAATAAATTAAATGTTTTTTTAGGCACGCCGGTATAGGTTTCTATATTCGGTATGCCGGTAGTAAACCACGCGGTGGATAAATCGCCCCATGGAATGCTCATTACAAATAATTTCTTAGGGCCAAAATCTATCCACATGCCTTTTTTTCCAAGCGGAACTTTCACGATTTCCCCATCTTTTCTTTCCGCTCCGCCATCACCTAATTTTTCTGTCATTGTTGTGGCTGTGCCGTGAGATAAGGAACCACCCGAAGTAGCAAAAGCCAGCTGAAGCCGCACTGCATTTGGGAGTAGATTTTTTAATTGCAGGGCAATACAGTCGGTAGGCACTACATCAAAACCGGCACCTGGCAGCAACATCACACCTGCTTTTTTGGCGGCGGCATCATATTGCTTTATCATTTCAAAAACTTCAATGCTGCCATTGATATCCAGGTAGTGCGTGCCGGTAAGCAGGCAGGCCAGTACCATGGGTTTTGCAGTGTATTCAAAGGGGCCGGCAGCATGTATTACTGCTTTCACTTCTTTAAGTGCTGCCAGTAAAGCACCACCATCGCTCATGTCAAAAACCCTGTAAGGCAATCCCAATTTGGCTGCCAATGGAGCAACCTGTTCCCTTCGCCTGCCTGCCAAAATGGGCATCAGCTGGTATTGCATGGCATGCCGGGCAATCAATTCACCCGTGTAACCATTGGCACCATATAAAAGAAACTCGTGTTGCATAATTAAAAATACGATAAACAATAATACCACTGAATTTACACAGCAGTTATTCCTATGTGTAAACTGAAGTTCTGAAAAGACCCGGTATTTTAAAATGCGACTATACGATGTATTTTTTGGTGGCCGGCAATTTGGTAATTTACTACCATCACTTTTTGCAAATGTGTAATCAATAAAAAATCCTAATTTACCCATCTTAAAAAACAACAGTGAAGTATTTAAAGGTTTTATATGTACAGGTAATCATTGGTATTTTGGCCGGCGTATTGGTTGGGTTTTTGTTTCCGGGTTTTGCCGCTACGGCACAGCTCATCAGCGAAACATTTATCAACATGATCCGCATGGTGATAGCGCCGGTAATATTTTTTACTATAGTAAGTGGAATTGCAGGCGCAGGCGAATTAAAAAAAGCAGGCCGCATAGGAGGTAAAGCTATTTTGTATTTTGAAATAGTAACTACGATGGCACTTATAATCGGGTTAATAATAGCCAACCTGGTAAAACCCGGTGCAGGCATAGTGTACAGCAGTACCCAGGCAGATAAAGTAGCCCAGTATACTACCCAGGCGAAGGCAATGAACTGGGGAGAATTTTTTTCGCATATCGTTCCTACCAACATTGTCGAATCATTTGCTAAAGGCGATATTTTACAGGTGCTGTTTTTTAGCGTGTTATTTGCGATCGGCTTAAAATGGATCGGTAACAAAGGAATTCCTTTATTGAATAGTTTTGAAACTATCAATAAAGTGTTGTTTAATATTTTAAAGATAGTAATGCGGCTGAGCCCCATTGGCGCCTTCGGTGGTATGGCTTTTACCATTGGCAAATTTGGATTTACCAGCCTGGCCCTGCTGGGTAAATTAATGCTTACTTTTTATGCCACCGGCCTGCTATTTATTTTTGTAGTGTTGAATTTAATTGCCCGTTATTATAAATTCAGTTTGTGGAAATTGCTGGTATATATTAAAGAAGAAATTTTAATTGTGCTGGGTAGCAGCAGCAGTGAAGTGGCGCTGCCATCTGTAATTAAAAAGCTGGAAGATGCGGGTTGTGATAAGGAAGTAGTGGGATTAATTATACCAACGGGTTATAGTTTTAATTTGGATGGCACCACCATTTATTTAAGCATGAGTGTAATATTTCTTGCACAGGTATTTCATGTAGATCTGTCGCTCGGCCAACAGTTAACCATTATAGGCATATTGCTATTAACCAGTAAGGGTGCAGCAGGTGTTACCGGCAGCGGATTTATAGTTTTGGCATCTACCTTAACTGCGTTAAAAGTAATACCGTTGGAGGGACTGGGTTTACTGATCGGCGTTGATCGTTTTATGAGCGAGGGAAGGGCATTGATCAATTTTATTGGTAATACAGTGGCCACAGTGGTGATAGCAAAAAGTGAAAAAGCCATTAACGAAACTGTATATAAACATGTAGTTACACTGGGCAGAAATGCTTCAAAGGGAGTGTAACCTGCTAAGCGGCCGTGCTATTATTGCCAACATTTTTTTGTATAAAAGAACTTACCTGCTGTTGCAATTGCGCTTCTTTTTCCATTAATTTTTTAAGGAGTGTTATTTGATTATTTGCCCGGTACAGGTTGTGGTTCGGGTAACTGGCCCCATAATATATATTGTTCATTAAGTGATCTGCAAGAAAACGAATGGCCTGCATGTAGATCATAAATTTGCCTGCATAAACAAAATGTTCAACTTCTTCTTTGCTTAACTCGTACTGCATTTCGCCGAGGTAACCCTCTACAATGGCAGCGAAATAATCTTCCCTTATTTCAATTTTGGTGAAGTCTTTTTCTTCTTCACTCACCGGGCTTACATAGGTTCTTATCATATCGCCCACATCGCTGATGAAGTACCCGGGCATTATGGTGTCCAGGTCAATCACACATAAACCATTGTCATTGTCATCCAGCAAAATGTTGCTGATTTTGGTATCATGATGTGTTACTCTTTTTTTGAAAGCAGGACTTTTTTTAATCGCCTCAAATATTTCTGTAAGATGATAGTTGGCTTTAATAAAATCAATTGATTCTTTTGACTGTGCAATCAATTCCGGCGAAGCTCCGGCCAATGCATTTTCAAATTGCTGATACCGGAAAGATAAATTGTGAAAATCAGGCAATGTTTCCTGCAGTTGGGTACAATCAAAACCTGCAAGCAGTTTTGTAAATTTTCCAAATTGTTTGGCGGCTTCATAAGCTTCGGCCGTACTGTTTACCACATCGATGGTATGCGATCCGGCAACAAACGGAAACATCCTAAAGTAACCCAGCTCAGCATCATGCACCAGTTCTTCATTTTGTAGGGTTTTTACCGGCGTTGTAAATAAATAGCCCGGCGCATGTACACTTAGATAAGCTGCCAGTAATTGTATGTTGCCGGCTATTGCCTGCGGGTTTTTAAAAACCTGGTGATTGATGCGTTGAAGTATAAAAACTTTGCCGCCGGCGGTTATCCGCCATGTGCTGTTAATAAGGCCATTGCCAAATAATTGAGTACTACAATCTTTTACGTTGATACCGTATGCCGGTAACACTTTTTGCCACATATTATTAAGATAGAAAACAAACCTAAACAAAAGCCTGCGACTAGAAATGTGCAAACGATTGCGCGGGTTTGAGGGTAAAATAGATATTTATAATGCCTGGTCTGCGAGGTTATTTTCTTTCACCACCAACTGAGATTCGAGAATTATTTTATAATAAGTGTTTGTGCCTTCCTGGCCGCTGTCCTTATTGTTAAGCAGTTCCAATAGGGTTTCAGTTGCTTTTTGACCTTGCAGGTAAGGAAATTGTTCTACCGAAGCCAGGGGAGGAAAGGCTGTATAATGACTGATAGGCAAATTGGCATAGCTTACAAAACAAATGTCTTTGTTGATGCGTAATTTCTGTTTACGGGCGTATTGTACCGCATCCAGCGCAACATAATCATTAAACACCACAATGGCTGTGGGTTTGCGTTTCAGCTTTAACAAATGTTCGGTTGCGGCGTATACTTTATCCGTACTTAAATCGCAGTTTACCACCAGGGTGGGGTCAAACTTCAACCTGTTTTTTTTCATCGCTTGTATATAGCCTTCCTCTCTTTCTTTACTGGCGGCTAATTTTTCAGGTCCGTTCAACATACCGATCACCCGGTGGCCCTTCTTTATTAAAAAATTAATAGCCTGTATAGTGCCGGATATCAGGTTGCAGGCAATATAATGAATGTCGGGAATGTCTGGTATCCTGTCAAAAAAAACGATGGGGATATTGTATCGTTTTAAAGATTCAAAATGATCATAATTATTGGTTTTGCTGGCGATGGAAACCAGCAGTCCATCCACACGATGGCTTTTCATGGTCTCTATAATTTGTTTTTCCTTTTCCTCACTGTCATGCGACTGCCCCATCAGCACGGTATATTTATTTTTATAAGCACAATCTTCAATTCCACTGATGGCGGCAGAAAAAAACGCCTCTGACAACTCTGGTAATACCACCCCGATAGTGAACGTTTTTCGTTGCTGAAAAAAGATGGCTGTTTGGTTGGGCTCATAATTTAATTCTTTTGCCAGCTCCTGTACCCTCATTTTTGTACGCAGGCCAATGCTGCTATGGTTATGCAATGCCCTTGAAACGGTAGAAGCAGAAATATTCAATCGCCTGGCAATTTCGGTGATGGTTGGCAGTTTGTTTTCCATTTTGCAACTTATTAAAATTTATGCAGGCAGGAAAATATTTGTGCAAACGATTGTCATCAGTAACAGCACATTTAACAGGCCGCAGTGATTTTTTACATAAAAAAATTTACTTTACTTTAGCGGCAATTAAACAAATAAATCGCTAATTACTGTTGCGTCCATACTATTGATTAATCATTGTTATATGGTAAATACCAGGTCTTCGCCAGTTTATTGATCCTTTAAAATTCACCCTAAGAAAACCAACAACTCACCACGCAAAAAAAGAATATGAAACATAAAATCGATTTTACAGATTCACTCGAAAAAATTGCCGTAAAAATATTCCCAGATTCTTCTTCGGGCTCAGCGTATGTAGCCCGGGTAATTGCCGATTTGATCCGGGCAAAAGAAGCCGAAGGAAAAAAATGTATCATTGGATTGGCTACCGGATCTTCTCCTAAAACATTGTATGCCGAACTGGTTCGAATGCATAAAAATGAGGGCCTGAGCTTTAAAAACGTTATCACCTTTAACCTGGATCAGTATTATCCTATGGAAGCCGATGCACTGCAGAGCTATCATTATTTTATGCGCAAAAATTTGTTTGAACAAACAGATATTGACCCCAATAATTATTTTTTGCCGGATGGCATGGTACCAAAAGATAAAGTAAAAGAACACTGTGCGGCATATGAAAAAAAGATAGCTGATGCCGGCGGATTAGATTTGCAGATATTAGGCATTGGTGTAAACGGACACATCGGTTTTAATGAACCAGGAAGCGGCATCTATTCAAAAACAAGACTGATTACTTTAGATAACAGTACCCGTGTAGCCAATTCGTATGAGTTTGGTAATATGAGCCAGGTGCCCCGTATGGCCATCACTATGGGTATTAGTACTATCTTAAAATCAAAAAAAATAATTTTAATGGCCTGGGGCCATGCCAAAGCGCCTGTTATACAAAAATCAGTTGAAGAAGATGATACAGAAGAAATACCCGCTTCATTACTGCAGAATCACGATGACTGCACTTTTGTAGTAGATGAAAGCTGCGCAAGCGAGCTGGCCCGTTTTAAAAAACCGTGGCTTACCGGCGAATGTGTATGGACCGACACCATGATTAAGCGGGCGGTAGTAAACCTTGCGCTGGAATTAAAAAAGCCCGTATTAAGCTTAACCAATAACGACTACAACGATAACGGGTTGAGTGATTTGCTGGTGGAAAGAAGCGATGCGTACGAAACCAATTTAAAAGTATTTTATTTATTGCGGGATAGCATTACCGGCTGGCCGGGAGGTAAACAAACAGAACAGCGCTTTCATCACCCGGAAAGAAGTGAACCATTTCCAAAAAAATCAGTTATTTTTTCCCCTCATCCGGATGATGATATTATCAGCATGGGCGGCACTTTTATGCGTTTGCACGACCAGGGGCACGAAGTGCATGTTGCTTATCAAACCAGCGGCAATATTGCCGTTACAGATGAATTTGTAACAAGGTTTATCGATTTTGCAGTCGGTTTTGAAAATATGTTTGATATAGATGAGACAAAAAGTAAAACCATCCTTGAAAATGCAATCGCCTTTTTAAAAACCAAAAAATCTACAGAAAAAGATACGGCTGAAATAAGGGCTATTAAAGGGTTGATAAGAAGATGCGAGGCGAAAGCTACCTGCAAATATGTAGGCCTTACAGATGCGCAAATACATTTTCAAAACCTGCCATTTTATGAAACGGGTACAATTGAAAAAAGCCCGATGGGAGAAGAGGATGTAGCGATTACCATGAACCTGCTTAGAAAGATAAAGCCCCACCAGATTTTTTGTGCAGGCGATTTTGCAGATCCTCATGGTACGCATAAAGTTTGTTTTGATGTAGTGATAGAGGCATTAAAAAGAATCAGGGCAGCCAATGAGCCCTGGGTAGAAGATTGCTGGTTATGGCTGTACAAAGGTGCGTGGCAGGAGTGGGATATTACCGAAATAGAAATGGCCATACCAATGAGTCCGGACCAGGTAGTAAAAAAACGGAACGGTATTTTTATTCACCAATCGCAGAAAGATACGATACCATTCCAGGGAACTGACGATAGGGAATTTTGGCAGCGGGCAGAAGAGCGCAATGCTAATACTGCCTTAATATACGCACACTTGGGGCTCACTCAATACGCGGCAATGGAAGCTTTTGTGAGATGGCATTATTAATCAGTACAAGCTAAAATTTATATAAATGGGGTGCAGGAATGCCCCCATTTTTGTTACTGCCAGTCGAGCGCCTTGAGGCGTTCCCAATGGTAAATATTTCTACAGTATATCCCGATGCAAATAATTTTACCCATAGGTTGTGGAAATTGATTCCCACAGAATGACCGTTTTTATACTGTTTTTACTTTGGCACAATTATTAATCTTATCATATCGGTTTTCATAGGATATTGGACAAAAAACGAGGCTGGATTTCTATCCTGGCTTCTCTTCTTAAATCCTTCTAATAAAATTATTTAAAGAATCATCATGAGCGCAAAAAGGAATTTACTGATAGGAGTAGGAATAGGTGCGGTATTGGGTATATTGTATGCGCCGCACAAAGGTGCTAAAACCAGAAAATTAATCGCTAAAAGAGGTTCTGAACTCCGGGATGGCTGGGACAATTTAAAAGAAACAGTCGGTAATGTGTTTGATAAAGGAGAGCAGGCTAAAGATGAATTTTTAAATGAGGGATCAGCTACTTCTACTTACGCAAGCGCCTCAATTCAGGATCAATGGGATATGTAATTAACATTGTGTCTTAACTATTTTCTCCCCGTTTATATCCATAATTCTTCCCTTTCTCAATTGCACCTGTACCCTTGGGGTACATTCTGCTACTCATAAAGGTCTCCCTGTGTTGCCAGTATTTCCCTGTATTTGTTAAACAACTTGGTTTTAGAAATAAATCCGATAAACTTTTTATTTTTATCAAGTATAGGAAGGTACCAGCTTCGTGTAATATCGAACTTTTCCATTACAGTATGCATATCCTGATCGGTATGTAATATGGCTGCAGGCTTCTTCATTAAAGACTTGATAGAAATGGAATTATAATTATCCGGCTGAAATATTTTTTGTTTGATATCATTCAATTCAATGATGCCCATAAACCGCTCCTTGTTATCAACTACCGCAAAAATATTTTTTTCGCTTTTTTTAATTATCTCAATCAGGTCTTTTAATTTTTTATCAGGTTCGATGCTCTCGAAATGCTCTTGCAGCATGTCTGCCAATACAATAGAAGTTAAAATATTTCTTTCTTTTTTATGTGTAAAAATCTGTCCTTCCAGGGCCAGTTTTTTTGTCTCCATTGAATATGGTTCATAACTCTTCACAATAAAAAACGAAATAGAAGAAACAATCATCAGCGGAATAAACAACTCATATCCATTTGTAATTTCGGCAATTAAAAAGATTGCTGTAAGCGGACAATACATAACACCGCTTAAAACACCTGCCATACCAACCAGGCTAAAATTACCTTCCGGTATTTTTAACATAGGAATGGTATTAATCAATTTGGAAAAAAAGAAACCCAGGTAGGAACCCGTAAATAAAGACGGCGCAAAATTGCCACCATTACCGCCGCCGCCTATTGTGATTGCCGCAGCTATTGGCTTTAATAAAACGATAAAAGCCGTAAAGGCAACCAGTGCCCAGTTGTCTTTAAGCAACGAAAACAAAGTAGTATTATCAGTAAACTGGGTAAAATTTCCATTGGCAACGATTTTTACACTTTTATAACCTTCTCCAAAAAGCGGCGGAAAAATAAAATAAATCAGCATAAGTATCCCTCCGCCGATGGCTGCTTTTAAATATTCGTCTAAAGAAGACTTGTGCAATTTTTTTTCCACCTTTTTAAATGTTCTTGCATAATACAATGAAACAAAACCGGCGAGCAAACCCAATAAAATATAGAAAGGCACATTTTCATAATTAAAGGTTTGCTTCAACACAAAATTAAACAGCGAAGCTTCCTGCAAAATTATTTTAGAACACAAGGCACCTACAACCGATGATATAATGAGGGGAATAAAATAGCTTACAACCGTTTCTGTCAACAGCACTTCAATAGCAAAAATAACCCCTGCAATTGGGGCATTAAAAACCGCAGAAATACCTGCAGCAGCACCACATGCAATCAGCAGCGTACGTTCCTGGTAATTGAAATCTGTGATGCGGGCAATATTAGATCCCACTGCCGATCCGGTAGCAACAATAGGGGCTTCCAATCCTACAGAACCACCCAATCCTACAGTGATAGAACTGGTAATAATGTGCACGTAGCTGTGTTTTAAAGGAATGAAGGAAGATTTCCGGGCAATGGCTTTTAATACCATAGCGATACCTTTTTCAATATGACCGCCAAAAAAACGCTTTACAATAAACACGGTCAACATTAAACCCAGTGTAGGAAACAGCAGGTAGGCAAATTTTGTAACAGGTATATGCTCTATCCAATGCTGAATATAATGTACCAGGGTTTTAAGCAGCACTGCTACCATTCCCGACACGAAACCTGTGAGTGTAGCAATCACCATCAAAAACTGCATCCTGGTAACTTTTGTACGCAGAAATTGAAATATGTACTGATAGAATGATTTAAAAATAGCCAACTATAAAATTTTAATTAAAAATTTAGAGGTGCAAAGATAAGTGGACATCCATGGATAATTTTTACAGAATAACTAGAATTGCAACAACAGTAGTAAGACTATGTTAAACTTTACTCTTATATATGGTAGTTGAAACAATTAAAAAGATTGATAGCAGTTTCATTTTACCAGCCCATAAACAACATGCCTGCCCCGCAAATAAAAATAGTTAATCCACCAAGGGCGTGCACATAACGCTCCAGCATTTCTGTTTTTACAAAAGCTATGCCCATAAAGCCTAATATTACCATTGTCATCATAGTAAGCAATGTAACCACTGTATAAATTGATATCAGCAAAATCATACCACCCCAGCTGTTTTTAGCTGCAGGAAAATATAGTAACGGAATCATAGGCTCGCAGGGCCCTAAAATAAAAATGATGAACATTACCCAGGGCGTTACTTTATGCCTGTCTTGTGGTGCAACGGCCTCTCCGTGGTGGTGTTCGTAAACATAAATTTCACCATCGTTCTGCAAGTCAAAATGTTTATGGGGTTTGTTTTTATAGGCCCGATACAGACCCCAAATGCCATATAGAAATCCGAACACCAGCATTACCCAGCCTGCAATACCGCCGCGGATGTTTTCCATCCAGCTTAGTTTTGACAAACTCCAGCCGATGGCAGCGCCTCCCAGGCCCAACAGTACAGAGCTCCATACATGACCACATCCGCAAACAATCGTCCAGCCGATGGTTTTTGCAAAAGACCAACCCCGTGATTTGGACAGGGCAATAAAAGGCAGGTAATGATCAGGCCCTGAAATGGTGTGCAGGCAAGCGACAGAAATGGCTGCCAAAATAAGTACCTGCATTTCAGATTGCATACGGTAAAGTTTTATGCCGGGTATTTTGTGGAAGAAAGCCTGCAATCATTTTTAAACAGTCAAATAATTGCTCTGCTTTTTGACCCATCACGCGTATAATGATACCATTTACCGGGGCAGCCGTAATGCCAAAACTTATATCTTCTTGCGCAGTTAATATGTCGGTTAGCCGGGCCATTATTTTTTTTATATCTGCGTGTTCGTTTAAATAAATTAAACTTGCCTGGTGGGTAAAACCCTGTAACTGGCCAATGACCGATACGTTGATTATTTGGGGCTGTACCAGTAAATTTTCTTTTATTACCAGCCGATCGTTCATGAAAATTTCGGTTACCGTATGGTATTTTGCAAACAGAAAAACTTCACCATTTAATTTACGGCCACAGGTTAATATTTCTCCAAAAATCAGGTTACAATTATCCGTTAAAAATATTTTATTCCGTGCTATAAAGCCAGATTTTTCATGTGGTACGCAAGGATGTGGAATAAAACAAAACGAAGCGCCGGCGGCAAGCCGTACCTCCATTTGCTGGCTTGCCTGTTTTGTCATGGTAAACAGGCGCTGGTAAGATTGCGTGTGTAATTGCAGCGAACTGTTTTGCTCCAGTTCAATGTTGAGGTGGTACTCATCTCCATCCAATATACCCGGCGATGAGCTCATCAACATTAACCTTAACGTATTGCCATTTTTATCCTCCGTGATATTGGCCACTTTAAAGGGCGTAGTGCAATAGCAGGTTTTGAGATAGGTGCTGTTGGTTATGCAGGCTGTCAGTATTTGCAGTTCAGCCTTCATCTGTATAACTCAGGTTCAGCAATTGTTTCAAGCAAAGCATATTTTTTTATCCAGCCAATTACACTCTCCAGGCCCTGCAGGCTCATGAGGTTGGTAAAAATGAACGGGTTGCCATTGCGCATTTTTCGGGCATCTCTCTCCATTACCTGCAGGTTGGCATTTACATAAGGCGCCAGGTCAATTTTATTGATCACCAGTAAATCACTCCGGGTAATACCGGGACCGCCCTTACGGGGTATTTTATCACCCTCCGCTACATCAATTACAAAGATGGTGACGTCCGCAAGGTCCGGACTAAAAGTGGCAGATAAGTTATCGCCGCCGCTTTCAATAAAAATAATTTGCACGTCGGGAAAACGCTGTGCCATTTCTTCTACCGCCTCCAGGTTCATGCTGGCATCCTCCCGTATTGCTGTGTGAGGGCAGCCGCCGGTTTCAACGCCAATGATTCTTTCGGCAGGCAACAAACTATTACGTGTTAAAAACTCGGCATCTTCTTTCGTATAAATATCATTTGTGATTACGGCAAGGCTGTAATCTTTACTCATGGCTCTGCTCAGTCGTTCAATCAATGCTGTTTTGCCAGAACCCACCGGCCCTGCTACGCCAATTTTTATATAATTTCTTTCCGTCATTATCACACAAACATTTTAAAATTTCACCTGCAACCTGGTATTTTATCAGGCGGTTTCTATAGTTTTCATCGCTTCTTTTGACTTATCAAACCAGCTACGGTTTTCTCTTTTTTCTTTTGAGGTAAGATGGGTAGTTTCACTTAACATGTCCCTGAAAATTTTATAAGAGTCTTCATATCGTTCTGTACGCAACAGGTATTGCCCAAAATGATACCTGCATTCGTAATTTGAAAAACGTCCTTTCATCAAATTAAACTCTCTTTCAGCCATTTCGTTGTTACCTGTATAGCCAAGTGAAATAGCATAATACATGTGTGCACGTGAAAGTTTAAATTGTGCTAAATGACAAATCTTTTTTGCAATATTTATAATGTCTCCGTACCGTTGCATATGGTAATAAGCATTTATTAATTGCATGTTGGCATGCTCGTTATCGGTAAAGTTGCCGTATAAACTTTGTTCGTATAAATCTATTGCTTTGTTAAACTGCCCGGCATCAAGATAAGCATCTCCCAATACAATTCTATTATTAAACGTATCCGCAAAACGGAGATTTTCCTGCAACGTTTTTATTTTTCCCGAAGGATTAAAAACCGCTCCTACATTTGATTGAACTTGCTGAATATCCCTTTTTGTAAATACTTCGGAAAACAGATAAATCAGGCAGCCGGCCAGGGGCAAAAAAATAATTATCCATATCCACTTTTGTTGATTGCCTTTGCGTATACAATGAATGGCACACACAGCCTGCAATACAATACTGATGTAATAGTAATTAGCGATAAGAGACAACATGTAACAAGATTAGTTTTGAATATAGGAACTGTACGGTTTCAAAAGTAAAGTATTTTATCTTTCTTAAGACATATACAATCTTGAATACAATTGCTCATGCTGCATGCAGGCAATGTCAAAGCCTGTGCAGCACAAACCTATTAAATCTTTATCAGGTTCCATTGAATTCCTTGCTAATTGCTGTATCATTGGCTGAAGCGAAAACAACAGTTCCTGCCCGTCCTGTTGCCCGAGGGGAATCAGTTTAACGCTGTTGGTAACAAACCCTGCAGCAGCATTGTAATAAAAACCGGTTAGCGCATCTTGTTTAATAATACCAAGTACAGATGCGTACATGCCAAATGCAATACAATAATGACCGGCCGCCTGTCGTAATTGAATGGCCTTTTGGTATTGCGCTGTGAAACTATTTTCACAAACCGGTTGAAATATTTTTATAAGACGGATGCCGAGTTTCTGGCTCGCCTGTCGCATTTCCGCAGGTAATTTTACCGCGTTACACTCGCTATCGAGTGCCATTATTTGGGCAAAATCATTTTGTTGCGCTGCATCAAAAGCAAGTGAAACAAACGCCGCATCGGTGTATTGTACATTGCGGACAAGCATTTCTGTAATAAATGCTTTTGCTGAGGCGGTGTTTTTCACAATGCCTTGCTGTACGTAAGTTTCTAACCCGGCTGAGTGAGCGTAGCCACCGATCGGCAAAGTGGGATCTGATAATTGCAGTAAACTTAACAACGCAGTATTCATTCAGGGTCGGTAGTTAATTTCAGTATCCTGTTAAACAAACTATTGCTGCTACTGCCGTGCGGGGCAACGGTGGTTTTAAGTGGTGATACTAATTTTCTTGTTGCCTGTTCAACTGCGTATCCGCTGCCAGCAAGTAGCTGAAACAAGGGCGCTTCAAACGCTACTAAAATTTCATCTTCCTGGTAAAATAAGGGTAAATGTTTGTTGCCAATTTCATAGCAAACGGCCGCCACTTCATGCATTGATCTTGGCCGGATTACAATGGCATCGCATTCATTAATATCAACCGCTATCAGCCCAAAATCATCTTCGTAAACAATATCCCCTACACCCAGCTGCGGATTTTCATTTAAAAATTTCATGCTTACTTCCCTGCCTAAAATTGTCTTTTTGTGCAGGATACGTTTATTAGTTTCATACCAATCCAGTAACACGTAATCAATATTTCTGTTATTGATGGCAAATAATTCCAGGTTCCCTATTTTTTCTTTTACCAGCATAGTATTTTTTAATTAGCTAATAGATAATTCAGTGAGTGGGCTAATTCTATTATATTTTTAACTAATTCCTTTAATGGTACTGTTTCATTCGCACATTCCTCTTCTCATTAAAACAAAAAATATCGTTGTGCCAAAGGCAGCTCAGCCAGGGGAGCACAGGTTATTATTTCCCCATCTACTTTGACCTCATAATTTTCCGGGTTCACTTCTATCAGCGGCGTTGCATCATTGTGTATCAAATCTTTTTTAGAAATAGTACGGCAGTTTTTTACCGGCAACACTATCTTTTGTAAACCATAACCCTGAATAACATTTTTTTCCACGGATAGTTTGGATACAAAAGTGGCACAGGTAGTATGCAGTGCTTTTCCAAATGCTCCAAACATGTGCCGGTATATTACAGGCTGCGGTGTTGGAATAGAAGCATTTGGATCGCCCATTTTACCAGCAATGATCATTCCACCCTTTATAATCATTTCTGGCTTTGCACCAAATAAAGCAGGTTTCCACAATACTATATCCGCCAGCTTGCCTGCTTCTATGGAGCCAACATAATCAGCAATACCGTGTGTAATCGCAGGGTTAATTGTATACTTGGCAACAAATCTTTTTACCCTGAAATTGTCATTGTTGTTGTTTTCATCTTCAGCCAACGGCCCCCGCTGTACTTTCATTTTATGCGCCGTTTGCCAGGTCCTGGTAATAACTTCTGCTACGCGGCCCATTGCCTGGCTGTCACTACTCATCATGCTGAATACACCCATATCATGCAAAATGTCTTCCGCCGCAATGGTTTCTGGCCTGATCCGGCTATCAGCAAAGGCTACATCTTCAGGCACATTTTTATCCAGGTGATGGCATACCATCAACATGTCTAAATGTTCATCAATTGTATTGATGGTATAAGGACGTGTTGGGTTGGTTGATGAAGGCAATACATTTGGGTACATCGCTGCTTTAATAATATCAGGAGCATGCCCTCCGCCAGCGCCCTCTGTATGAAAAGTATGGATTACCCTGCCGTTGATGGCGTTGATGGTATCTTCCAGGAATCCGCCTTCGTTCAAAGTGTCTGTGTGTATAGCTACCTGCACATCGTGTTTATCCGCAATTTGCAGGGATGCATCAATTACAGCTGCAGTGCTGCCCCAGTCCTCATGAATTTTTAATCCCAGGGCACCGGCTTCAATTTGTTCTTCCAATGGCGCCAGCGAAGCGCAGTTTCCTTTGCCAAAAAAACCCAGGTTCATTGGAAAAGCTTCCGCGGACTCCAGCATTTTTTGAATATTCCAGGCACCGGGCGTAACGGTAGTGGCGTTGGTGCCATCAGCAGGGCCGGTACCACCGCCAATCATTGTAGTGATGCCGCTAAATAAGGCATGGTCAATTTGCTGGGGGCAAATAAAATGAATATGTGTATCAATACCACCAGCGGTAGCAATTAGTCCGGCGCCGCCATGTACTTCTGTACTGGCACCGATAATCATATTTGGTGTAATACCTTCCATTGTATCAGGGTTACCTGCTTTTCCGACGGCAACTATTTTTCCATCTTTAATACCAATGTCCGCTTTTACAATGCCCCAATGGTCGATGATCATTACACTGGTAATAACAAAATCCAGCACTCCTTCTTGTCGGGTGGCTGTTGCCGATTGAGCCATACCATCCCTGATAGTTTTACCGCCGCCAAACTTTGCTTCATCACCATAAACCGTATAATCTTTTTCTATCTCAATCAGTAAAGCGGTATCCCCCAGCCGGACTTTATCCCCGGCGGTTGGACCATACATGTTGGCATATTTTCTTCTGCTGATATGTAAACTCATGCCTTGTTGTTTTTAAAGTGAAGAGATTGTACCAAATCCATAGCGTGTTCTTTTGCGGATGCGGAAGTGGTTTCACCATTTGCCAGGTTATTAAAACCGACCAGTTTTTTGTTACCGCCAAATGATACCAGTTCCACGTCTTTTTCTTCTCCGGGTTCAAAGCGAACGGCAGTACCGGCAGCAATGTTTAACCGCATGCCGAATGCTTTTTCCCGGTTAAACTCCATTTGTTTATTTACTTCAAAAAAATGAAAATGCGACCCCACCTGTACTGGCCTGTCACCAGTATTTACAACAGTTATCGGGGCTGTAGTTCTGCCAGCATTGCATTCAATGTCACCTTCAGCCAAAATGTATTCTCCTGGTATCATAAAAAGAAGTTTAAAGTGTAACAATATATTTCCCGGGAAAGTAAGTGTGTTTATTTCTTATTCAAGAGCAAAATTTATTGGTGGTTCAGAAACTTTCTTTTGAAGATTTTGGAGGGGCCACTCTTATCGGATCATGTACCGTTACCAGTTTGGTGCCATCCGGAAAAGTAGCTTCTATCTGTATCTCGTGTATCATTTCCGGAATGCCTTCCATTACATCGGCAGATGTTAAAATGGTGCAGCCGTATTGCATTAATTCGGCTACCGTTTTACCGTCTCTTGCGGCTTCCTGCAAATGACTGCTGATAAACGCAATGGCTTCGGGATAGTTTAACTTTAGTCCTCTTGCCTTTCTTTTTTGCGCCAATTCACCGGCTAAAAAAAGTAACAACTTTTCAGACTCTCTCGGGGATAAGTGCATGGCTAAATAATTAAATGATTAGTTCAACCGGCATGCAATCGTAGTAATCGTTTTGAAAGATGTTAAGATAAGAAAAAACAAAATACCACCGTTTTTGTTTTTTTATTGTGATGACAATAAAGTTTTTGTTTAAACGATTTATATATTGAAACCAAGCAATCACCAGATTGTTAACCTGAAAAACCACTGACTATTGAAACCTCTTTTTTGTAAGTCCTTTTTATTAAAAGGCCGTTTATCCGTTTGTATCAATTATTCAGCAAATTCATCCCGGTCATTCATGTTCCATTAATGGAAATTTCTATTTGTCGAATTTATTTTGAGCGGCAACAGTTTTATATACAAACCTGCTCATTAAATGGCGTGTAATTGAATGAATAAAATGACAGGTACAACTTTTAATACCTGTAACTATATCAATTAAACTTTTTAATATTCTTAATACTAAGGCGTAAAATTCTACAGTTTACCTTTTTATTGTTAGGCACGACAGAAGAGCAAAGACCCCGAAATTGGACGGGGTCTTCTTCTTTTTACAGATGTATGGCGCCGCCTACCAGCTGACAAATAAAGCCCACCAGCAAGCCGGCATAAATTTCTTTTGGGGTATGATCGCTTACAATTAAACGTGCGGTGCAAACCAGTCCGGCTATTAAAAAAGCAGCACTTAAGGGCCAGGTCATTAACATGGTATTTTGTTGCATGATGACATAGCAAATACCAATAAGCCCACCCATACCAATTGCATGCATGCTTATTTTGAAATAAATATTAGCAATAAGGGCGGCGGCGGAAGATATAAAAACCCCAAACATAAATGCCACCAATATCCTTGGTATTTCGGGTTGCTCTCTTAAAGAATACTGCGCCCAAAAGAAAAATATCATGGACGTTATGTATAATAATATCCTGTCTTGCTGCGTGTAGAAAAAAACACTCTCAATAAACCCCAGTGCTTTCAACAACAACACTGTAATTAAAGGATAGGCAACGGCATTAATGGTTACCATCAACAATACCCTTGCCTTATACGGAACACTAAAGCCAGAAAAGTAAGAAGGGTGAATAAAGGCTAAAAACCAACCTACATAAATTGGGAGAAACAGGGGATGAAAAACAACCGAGATAATATGCGCAAGCAATCTTATAATAAGTGGCTGGTTATGTTTTGCAGCCGGTTCAATATTGCCCTGAAAAGACAATTCACTATTCAGCATTTGATGGTTTTTATGATCCTGATTCCGGAAATAGTTTATAATTCTTTTCTTAGCCTTGCTACGGGAACATTTAATTGCTCACGGTATTTTGCTACCGTTCTCCTTGCAATATTGTACCCTTTTTCCTGCAACAGTTCGGTTAAACGTTCGTCGCTCAGCGGGCGCTTTTTGCTTTCACCTTCTATTAAATCGCTCAGTATTTTTTTAACCTCTCTTGTACTTACTTCTTCACCACTATCTGTCTGCAAACTTTCACTAAAGAAAAATTTTAACCGGTAGGTGCCAAACTCTGTCTGCACAAATTTACTGTTGGCTACGCGGCTGATGGTGCTGATATCAAGATTGGTTTTTTCAGCAATGTCTTTCAGAATCATGGGCCTAAGTTCTGTTTCATCACCAGTTATAAAAAAGTCATACTGGTAATTCATGATCGCATCCATCGAACTCAACAGCGTGTGTTGCCGTTGCTTTATGGCATCAATAAACCATTTGGCGGCATCAATTTTTTGTTTAATGAACAACACGGCCTCCTTTTGCCGCTTGTCTTTTTTTGAGCCTTTGTCATAATCCTTCAACATATCCCGGTAACCTTCGCTAATGCGTAGATCCGGTGCATTTCTGCTGTTAAGCGTCAGCTCTAATTTGCCTGCATTATTTATAATAAAAAAGTCGGGTATTACATAGCCCTCGCCTTTGCTGCTTTCGCCAATATTGCCCCCAGGTTTGGGATTTAATTTGATGATCTGGTTGATGATTTCTCTCAACTGATCATCTGTAATATTTAAACCACGCTGAATTTTCTCGTAGTGCTTCTTGGTAAATTCTTCAAAGTATTTATCCAACACTTTAATTGCCATTTCTACGTGCTTACCCTGGTGTACATTTCTTTCCAGCTGAATCAGCAGGCACTCCTGCAGGTTGCGGGCGCAAACTCCCGGCGGGTCAAACTGTTGAATCTGCAAAATAAACTGGCTGATTTCTTCTTCATCAGTAATAACGTTTTGTCTGAAGGCCAAATCATCTACAATAGCACTGATATCCCTGCGCAGATAGCCGTCATCGTCCAGGTTGCCTATAATTTGTTCGGCTACGGATTGTTTGTGTTCATTCAAACTTAGCTGACCTAACTGTTCCAGCATTAACTCATTAAAACCGGTTTCTACTTTATGCGGTATTACCTTGCTATCATCCTGCTCGGGATAATTTTCATCCCGCATTTTATAATCAGCAATATCATCATCGCCATCCTGCACATAGTCACTTATATCAATGCTTTCGTATTCGTCCTGGCTACCATCGGGTTCAAATTCATCCACCGTTGATTCAAATTCTTCCGTTACATCATTCTCAAATTCTTCCGCCTCTTCTTCTTCGCCTGTTTCAAGTGCAGGATTTTCTTCCAGTTCTTCTTTTATGCGCTCTTCCAGTAAAGCGGTGGGCACCTGCAACAATTTCATTAACTGAATTTGTTGGGGCGATAATTTTTGTAGTTGCCTTTGATATAATCCCTGACTTAATGCCATATGTTTTATTCGGGTTCTTTAAAACGATGAATGAATATACTTTTCTAATTGCCGGTTTTCTACCAATCCGGAACTATAATGGAAGCGAAGCATCATTGCAGTTTAAGCACTGGTAGATGGTAAACAATGGAAATATTGTACAAAAATTCGAACTATTGGTCTTTTAAAAACGTAAATTTACAAACATTGAAACTTGAAAAGTGTATAAAAAAGCTAAAATTTTATTTTTCTGCATGATTTTTGTTGCACCGGATATTTATTCACAGGTTTTAGTGCCCGTAAAGACCCCTTTGCCTGCGGTTAAAATGGCTTCAAATACAGTTGCAGCAACACTTTCACTGAATCAGCCTTTAACGTCCGTTACTTCTCCTAAACCTTTTTTATCACCGGGTTATTATGCCTCACAATTAGGTTTTTTTTGCAAACAGGAAATAAAATTGGAAAAAACTGCTAAAATTCCGTTTAAATTTAGATTAGGCAGCGTAGATGACTGCGACAGGATGGAAGGAAAGTTTAGACGACATTAAAAAAGGCGCACGGATTACCGCACGCCTTTTTTTGAGAAAATTACATTTATCAGGCTGTTACCTGGTGTTCTTTTAAAATTGTATTGATTACCGCTTTCATTTGCTCGCCTTTGGTTTTAACCTGCTCTTCGGTCCACGATAAACTAATGGCGGTAGATATACAGCGCCCCATCACGGCGTTACTTGCACTAAAGTCTTTATTGGCATGATGCATTACAGCAGCTTTTAAATCGGGATGCAGGTGATTGAGCGTAACAGAATTTTTAAGATGATCCCATTTGTTGATGTAATGCCAGTTATTTACAAACCAGTAAAAATTACCAGCCAATATTCCCTGTGCTTTCATTTCTGCTACTACTGCCTTGGCAATGGCTTCTGTTGGTAAAAACCAGCTTAAAAAACTACAGCTGTCACCCGCTTCATCCGGTACTCTCCTAAATGTAATTTCAGGAATGGTAGATAGAATGGTGCGAAGCATTTTGTTATTGCTGCGCTGAATGGTTAAAAAATTGTCTAGCTTTTTTATTTGTGCCAGCCCTACCGCGGCATGTAGTTCACTTATCCTGAAATTATAACCTATAAAAGGATGCAGATCAGCTCCACGGTCCATACCACCTTTATGATCATGTCCATGATCGCTGTAACCGTCGCAGGCTGTGTAAACATCTTCCCTGTTGGTCATTATTACACCTCCTTCACCACAGGTAATTGTTTTAACAAAGTCAAAACTAAAAGTGCCGGCATCACCAATGGTACCAACTTTCTTTCCTTTATAAGTGGCCCCGATGCTTTGACAGGCATCTTCCAGTAAAATAAGATTGTGCTCTTTACAAATGGCTATCAGCGCATCCATATCAGCCATACTGCCACACATATGTACCGGCATAATGCATTTTGTCTTCGGCGTAATGGCATTGCGTACCGCTTCCGGATTAAGCGTAAGCGTATCATCCACATCTACCAAAACAGGAATGGCACCTACAGAAAGCACTGCTTCAAAACTCGCCACAAATGTAAAGGCCGGTACAATAATTTCGTCGCCATAGCCAATACCCAAGGCACTCATGGCGGTAGTTAACGCTGCCGTTCCGCTGCTAACGAGTTGTGCGTAGCTGCAACCAAAAGTTTCGCATACAGCCGATTCCATTTCCTTGCTTTTCCAGATGCCTTTTCTTGCGCCATCAAAGCCATAGCGCATCAGGATTCCTGTTTCCAGCACATCATTTACTTCTTTGCGTTCTTCTGCTCCAAAAAATTCAAATCCGGGCATAGCATAAATTTTATTTGTACAATTAAAAACAAAGGTAGATAAAAACGTTTTCCTTAAAAGATGCCGTTTAACTTATAGTTCAAATTTTGCGCAGCAAAACAAGGAATTCAGAAGTACGCAGCCTTATTTCAACCAGTCCATTGCCGGGATTGCAGCAGGTTCCTTAAAATATTTTAGCCGTAAACTATCACTCCAGCCATTGGGATTATTTTCAAAAGATTTGCTGCTGAAAAAAATCATACCCTGTATGTTAGGTTTGGTACGCAAAGCTTCTATTTGTCTTGGAAGCTGGCTTGTTTCCCGCCAGGCCTTATTAACGTTTGCTTTGTAAATACCCAGGCCGATGTAACACTGCCGGCCAAACGTGTGGTTGTTCCACCAGTCTAGTAACAAATCGTAGGGCGCAGTACGGTGACCGAATTCCCAATACAACTGCGGGGCCACATAATCTATCCAGCCATTTTTTAACCATAATAAAATGTCGGCATAAAGATCATCGTAGTTGCTTGCGCCGCCCCTGGTTTTACTGCCATTTACCGGATCCCTGTCAACACTGCGCCATATTCCAAAAGGGCTGATCCCAAACTGGCATTTTTTATCGGTGGCTTTTATAACTCTGCTGAGGAGGGCGATGATGGAATCCGTATTGCTTCTTCTCCAATCTTCTTTGGTTAAACCATTGCCATATTGCTGGTAACTGGCATTATCGGGAAAGGTAACACCTGCAATGCGGTACGGATAAAAATAGTCGTCAAAATGAATGGCGTCTATAGCATACCGGCTCACGACATCTTTTACAACCTCAGCTACATATTGCTGCACTTCTTTATTGCCCGGGTCAAAATATCTTTTATCTCCATAAGATAAAAACCATTCGGGGTGTAATTTTGTGATATGGGTTGCGGAAATAGAAGAAGTGCCGATAGTAAACTCCGCCCGGTAAGGATTCATCCAGGCATGAAAAACCATACCGCGTTTATGCGTTTCGGTTATCATAAACTCCAAAGGATCATAATACGGAACTGGCGGCTGGCCCTGGACACCTGTTAACCATTCGCTCCAGGGCTCGTATTGGGAAGGATAAAAGGCATCTGCTGCTGGCCTGATCTGCATGATAAGTGCATTGATGCCGTTGCGCTGGTGCATATCCAGCAATTTTATAAATTCTGCTTTTTGGGCTTCGCTGTTAAAATTGCCTTTCGTTGGCCAGTCGATATTATCAACAGTAGCAACCCAAACCCCCCGAAATTCTGGTTTGGTTTGAGCCTTGCTTTGAAAGATGATTGAAATGGTAACGATTAAAAAAAAGAAATATCGCTGCATTATATTTAATTGGATTGACGGATCTTGTCTAATAACGTGTTTAATGTTTCTGCTTCATTTTTGGTGAGCGATTTAAAAATATTTTCCATTTTATCTTCCTGGGCGTCCAGCTTTTCCAATATTTTTAAGCCCTTTGCAGTGATGGTAACATCTACCAGCCGTTTATCTGTTTTGCAGGTAATTTTTTTTACCAGGCCCTTTAAAATCAGGCGATCCACAATGCGGCTTGAGTCGCTCATTTTATCCAGCATGCGTTCCCTTATTTGCAAGGTGGATAAGGGGTTAGAGCTTCCCCTTAAAATGCGTAAAATATTAAACTGCTGCATGGTGAGGCCTTCCTCTTCAAATAATTGCTTTAATTGTTCTGTCGTCCAGTTATAAGTAAAAATTAAATTTACCATCGCCTTCTGGTGCTGGTTCTTGAAGCTTTCCTGCTTAATGTCTTTATTGATACTCATACCCCTAAATCTTTAATTTCCTTATCGGTTGTAAATTCATTAATGTAGATTTTAATGAGGATAATAAAATAACTGATGAGTAAAGGTCCAAATATCAATCCTATAAACCCAAATAACTTTAGTCCTACTATAACGCCCAGCACTGTAATCATAGGGTGCACATTGCCCATTTTTTTTAATAACCCTAACCGCGTGATATAATCTACGTTTCCGGTAACAACAAAGCTGTAAATGGTTAAACCGGTAGCTGTATAATTATGCCCGGTTGAATAAAGGTAAATTACCAGCGGCACCCAAATAATCATCGTACCTACCAGTGGAAAAAAGGCAAAAACTCCCGTTACAAAACCCCACATTCCCCATTCCTGTACGCCAAATATCAAATAACCGATGGCTGCAAAAACCCCCTGAACAATGCAAATGATCGGTATACCCAGCGCATTGGCCTTAATCATTAAAATGGTTTCTGCTGCCAGTTTATCCACGTTTTCGGGTTTTAGCGGAATGATATGGTTTAAATATTTTTCAATTTCATCACCACTTACCAGTAGGTAATACAATAGAAAAAACAGCATAATCAGGTTGGTTAATATAGTGGCCGTACTATTAATTAAACCCGGTATAAAGGCAGAAATTTTTTGTGAAATAGCCTGCGTATTTGCGTCGGTAAAGAGGGCTACACCGGTAGCGCTTTGAATTTTATCAAAAAACACTTTTACATCCTTCAGCACTTCCTGCTGGTTATTAATGAGGGCATTGATTTTTGGTTCAATCATTATTACGGAAAAATAAACCGGGATGGAAATAATGATGAGCGAGCAGAAAATGAAGAGGAACGCGGTTGCAGATTTGTTCCATTTTTTTTGCTGCGTTAATTGCTGAAACAATTTTCTTGTAAGAATATACAGAGTTACTCCGCCCAGAATACCGGGGAGAAAAATATACAGTTGGTTGATGAATACTATTACCAGGAACAGGATTAACCCGATCATCAGCACCTGGCGTAAACGGTTGTTGAAACTTATTTCTTTCATATTTGTAAATAAGCAAATTATAAACCATTGCTGCAAAAAGCAATGACTACCAATAATTAAATTTGATTCGTTCTCTTAATGATAAGTTTGATCCTGGTCAATCCTTCCACACCGATGCGCCTTCACTACAGTTAGCGCAGATGTCAATATTTTTGCGGCTCTTCATCAAATCGTTGCGAAACTGTTTGTAGTTCTCATTTTTCCAGATGGCCTTGAAGGACTGAGTTTTTAAATTGCCCAACTGGTGCATAGCATCTTTATCAAAACAACAGGGGACCACTAACCCATCCCATGTAATTACATTGGCGTGTTGCATTTTCCAGCAACGGTTTGCCAGTTTGTTTTTGGGAGTGTAACTGCCGTCGAAAGTTTTTCTATACCGGCTAAACTTGTCGATGGTGGGAATTAATTGGTTAGGGTCGTTTTCATAATCGTATACCTGCGCCGTTTTAAACCGAACTTCATCAACACCCACTTCTGCTGCTAATTTTTTAATATCATTTATTTGATGTTCGTTGGGCTTTACCACCAAAAACTGGAAAAATACAAAAGGTGTTTTGCTATTCAATTCCTTCTTCCACTTTACAATATTTTTTGCGCCTTCAATTACTTTGTCCATGTTTCCACCTACCCGGTACTGCTGGTATACTTCCTGCGTTGTACCATCTATGGAAATAATCAGCCGGTCCAAACCACTTTCTACAGTTCTTTTCGCGGCTGCATCATTCAGGTAATGTGCATTGGTGGAAGTGGCGGTATAAATGCCTTTCGAGGAAGCATATTTTACCATTTCCAAAAAATCCGGATTCAGGTAGGGTTCTCCCTGAAAGTAAAATATCAGGTACAGTAATTCCTGGTGAATTTCATCAATGGTTCGGGTAAAGAAGTCTTTTTGCAACATACCAGTAGGCCTTGTAAAGGCCCTCAATCCACTGGGGCATTCAGGGCAGCGCAGGTTGCAACTTGTAGTAGGCTCAAAAGAAATGGATACCGGGTATCCCCATTGCACCGGCTTATTCAAGAGCTTGCTGATATAAAAACTGCTTAATACTTTAATACCGTTCCAGCTTCTTTTAAAAGTGAGTTTGCTTGCCAGGTTAATGGTATCGTTCCAATTGATTTGGGGCATATCACGAAGTTAGTTCATCAACCTATTATTAAACTAAATAACCGGCCTAAGCTGGCCGGTTATTTAAAATAGTATGACTTGTTTATTTATTAAGATGCGTTGGGTTATTCCATTTCAGGAGGGCTAACGAACTCACAATTGTCGGGCACTTTAATTTTAACCGGGATAAAGCTGAGGTTATTATTGGTAAAATTATCGTAGTTATTAAATATAACATTTAACGTTATAAAGTTCATTACATACGCCTGCGTTTCTGCGGGTAAAAACTTCTTTACATCCCAAAAAGTTGGATTTGTTTTGCCGCTTTTTTCCATTGCGCTCCAAACATTTCCTACACCACAGTTATAACTTGCAACAACGAGCAACCAATTATTGTCCAGGTTCAGGCTTCTGTCGTGCAGGTAGCGAGCTGCGGCAAACGTAGATTTATTAAAATTTTTACGGTCGTCTTTTTGCTTTGCCAACACTTTAAAAAATGCTTTGGCTTTTCGTGGATTTTTCCTGAGCATCTTTTTCCTTTCTTCCGGGCTCAAACGTTGCACGCATTTTAAACCATATTCTTTCGCTACTGCGTCCATAAATTGCCAGTAACCCACGGCACCGGCTTTTGATATCGCGTTGGCATCACCGGCAGACTCCAATAACATCAGCACCGCCAGTTCTTCAGGCAAATTATATTTTTTAAGCACTACGTTTACCTTCGGCAACATTTTTTTGCTTTTCACCCGCATGTTTTGCAAATAACTTCGCCTTTGGTCGCTGAAGGAACTTAGGTATGCAGCCGATTTTTCTTCATTGCCTTTTAATATTTCCGGGAAAACAACATTCGCCTCCTTTATGGTATATTCTTTTTCACTGCGAACGTTAGCTGAAGCCAGTATTACTTTTTTTGAAGAGTCTGTCCTGTTTTGAGCAACGGCAGCATTAACGGAGGTTGCTATTAAAGCACAGGTAATAAGATATTTAATTGCTACCATGTCCAGAATTTTTTTAATAAGTTCATTGCTAAAGTTGAGTGTTGACTGCAAAGCGCAAAACTAACGTGGGCGGCCTGTTTAAATTGCTTTCATCTTGTTAAAAAATTGCTTATGGTGTTATATAACAGCCAACTTGTTAGCTATTTAAAACGGCAATGTTGTTAGTTTTATGCACTTTTGCACCTATTATTAAAAGGTGGCAAAAAGAAAAAAGAAAACTACAGCAAGAAAGATATTTATTATAAGCCTGGTGCTATTGGCAGTTGCTGCGGCTGTATATTTTGGCACCAATTTTTTTTACAGACCCCGCTTTATTCATTACGATGGTTTTGGAATTGATATTCCCGCCAATTATTCTATTCATGGCATTGATGTAAGCCGTCACCAGAGCAAGATTGATTGGGAGGATGTTAAAGCAATGCAGATAAAAGACATTCGGATTGGCTTTGGATTTATAAAGGCTACCGAAGGCGTTAAAAACGAAGATGACCAATTTGCAAAAAACTGGGCAGAAGCCAAAAAGGCAGATATAATACGAGGAGCGTATCATTTTTTTGTTCCATCAAAAAGTGGCAAACTACAGGCACAAAATTTTATTGAAACCGTAACGCTTCAAACCGGCGACCTGCCACCCGTATTGGATGTGGAATATATTAGCTTCACCACCGTTGAAAAGCTACAACAGGGAGTATCAGACTGGCTTACTATGGTGGAAGCACATTACCACGTAAAGCCCATTATTTATACCAATGCCTTTTTTTATAAAAATTACCTGGGCAAAAAATTTGATCAATACCCTTTGTGGGTGGCACATTACCTGGTAAAAGATAAACCGAATATTGAGCGGGACTGGTTGTTTTGGCAACACAATGAAACAGGCCAGGTAAACGGCATTGATGCGTATGTTGATTTTAATGTTTTTAACGGAGATAGCGCAGCCTTTAAAAACCTGCTGGTAAAATAGTCTGCAAGCGCTAACTTTAAAACCGAAATCAGCCAACAGCCATACAATATGGCTGTCCTTCTCGCAAAATTGTTCAATTGTTGTTTTATGGAAGAACCGGACGTTAAGTTATTTTTAATACGCATTGTTCAAACAATTTCGATGGCGATTGTTTGGATGTTGGTTAATATGTGTGCCGGAATTTACTTTGATTATGCTTTTTTTGAGGGATCGCCTTCGCTTGGGAATTATATTTTTTACATATGGTTTGTAGTAAGTTTTGCGTGGCTGATTAATTATTTAAGAAAAAAATGGAAAGGCTGGAAAGAGATTGGCGAAGATTGAATGTTGCAGTGGGGGGGATTAAACAAGTTTGAGTATTGCAAATTATGCTTATTTCACTTGGCTAATAAGCTGCTGCCGGCCAGCTGGGTTTTCATTATTTCAACTACTATGATCAGCCACAATAAGCCACTCGTTGTTAAATTTGCGGAACAGCAGCGTAAATGAACCACCTATATCCCCAATACTTCTTGCCAGGTGCCATTTTCCTACTACAAAAAAATAGTCAGCGGCCAGCCGTTTTACGCTAAGTAAATTAAAGTCAAGCTTGCCCATGGACGCAGTATCAGGGTAATGCTTATTGTAATTATCGAGCGTTTGTTGCCAGCCATAAGTAACGCCACTTTTACCAACAAACATAAGGGAGTCGCTTTTCCAGTAGCTGTTCATAAAATTTTTTGTGTCGCCATTGTTCCAGTCTTTTGTCTGTTGGGCCAGTACATTACGGACAGCTTTTTCATCAGCTGCCTGAGCAAAAGCGGTATTCAAAACAAATAGCAACGCAGCAGTAAGAAGCCATATTTTTCGCATAAGTAAAATTTTATCCTTTAAAAATAGACGATCAATCACACATTACAAAGTATCAAACTTTAAAGGGTAAGGAACAAGAGCTAAAACTGTAAATTAATGCTGGTGATGTGGCGAGCTGCATTTGCTTTGGTGACAAAGGCGGTAATTATAAAAATGTGCAGAAATAATGAAGATTACGGCAATTGATAAAAATAGTAGCTCAAATCGTGGGGCAAGTTGTTTTAATACCAGGAAAACAAAACCAACGGAAAATATCAGTACCGGAACGGCTGACCTATGGTGTTTAATATAACCATGAAACAAAGAATAACTGCCCACAACAAAGGCAAGGCCAATCATACTCCATTCGAAAACTAAATTATGAATGATGTTGACACCTAATATTGGAAGTGAACTGATTAATACCGGCAGTAAAGCACAGTGTATGGCACAGGCCACAGATGTAGCTATACCCAACGCATCCCAATTGATTTTTATATTCATTTTTAAAGAACGGCAAAGATAGTATATTTGCAATAACGTTGCAAGTTTTGAAATGTGCAAATGATTTTGCAGCAGGGATTTTTAGCAATGTGTTTGGATGTAGCTTTGTAAAAAATGAATGTTATGAAAAAAAAGTGGTGGTATGTAGGGTTTTTTGTGTTGTTGTTTGCGATGTACTTTATCTACGTATTCAGCCAAACTGATATTTCGCAATCCAACCTGCCGGTGATAAATAATAATGTTCATGCTTTTTCTTTTACTAATCAAAACGGTAAAGCCATTTCTGAAAAAGACGTTGATGGAAAAGTATACCTGGCTGAATTTTTCTTTACCACCTGTAAAGGAATTTGCCCCAAGATGAACGCTAACATGCGCCGGGTGTACGATGCTTTTAAAACGGACAGCAACTTTATTATTGTTTCTCATACCTGTATGCCGGAAACAGATTCTGTACCGCTGTTAAAGAAGTATGAACAAAAAATGCTAAATGGTAGGCTGGAAAAAAATACAGATGGTACTTTTAAAATAGTGTACGACACCTTAACCGGTGCTAAACAAACGCCGGCCAACCCAATGTGGAATTTTGTTACGGGAGACAAGACAGCCTTATATAACATGGCCCGCCACAGCTACCTGATTGATAACAACAAACCAGATACAGCGCAAAACATAGCTGACCAATTTATACATACGCAATTATTTGCGCTGATGGATAAACAAACCAGGGTAAGAGGAATTTATGATGGATTGAAGGAAGCGGAGATGCAGAAATTATTGAAAGATATTGCAGGATTACTAAAAGAAAAACATCAGAACCGGGAATTGAAAAGCTATTAGTCTGGATTTTTACTGAAAACAATATGAATTCAATATTTTTTTCTTAAAAAAAATTACAATGGAAACCTTACTCAATATTTTTAAAAAGAATCAACTCAGTATTACTGACGGCCGGAAGAAAATATTGGAACTGTTTTTAAACAGCGATGGGGCCCTGGCACATGCCGATATTGAAAAAAATACAGGCGCAAGTTTTGACCGCGTTACCGTTTACCGTACGTTGCAAACCTTTGTTGATAAAGGAATCATACACATTATACCAACTACCGACAACTCGATTTTATACGCTTTGTGTAAAGACAATTGCGAGGCTGGGCACCACCATGATGATCACGTGCATTTTGTTTGCGATGCCTGCAGTAAAACAATTTGTTTGGAAGAAACTGTTCCTTTAGTAAAACTTCCCAACGGTTTTAAGCCCAGCCATGCCGCCATGGTTGTAAATGGTATTTGCAGCGATTGCCAGCAATAATTTTTACAGGCTTTAATTCAGCCGGTCCATTTCTTCTTTTACAAATTCCATCAGCACCTTAATTTGCGCTGGCGAAAAATCAAAGTTTAATCCCGCTGCCTTATATAATTCCGGTAATGTTTTTGTGGCACCCATGCTTAAGGCGGTGCAATAATTATCCAGCGCCTTTCCAGGATTATTTTTAAACTGCATCCACATCCCGATGGCGCCTAATTGTGCAATGCCATATTCAATATAATAAAAAGGTACTTCAAACAAATGCAACTGCCGCTGCCATGCATTGCTACGGTACTCTTCCAAACCACTGTAATCAATCACACTGTCCTTAAATTCATTCAAAATTTCATTCCAGCGGGTGGTTCTTTGTTCGGGCGTATGTGCCGGGTTTTCGTACACCCAGTGCTGAAATTTATCAATGATAGCAATCCATGGAAAAATAGTGATCACTCTTTCCAACTGGTGTTCTTTAGCCCGTAACAGTTCTTCTTTATTGCTGAAAAACACTTCCCAATGTTCCATGCTAAACAGCTCCATTGCCATGCTTGCAACTTCTGCAATTTCCATCGGGTATTCTTTAAAACCGGATAACGCAAGCGGGTGTGCTAAAAACGAATGAACCGCATGGCCTCCTTCGTGCACCATGGTTGTTACATCGTTCATCTGTCCGGATGCATTCATAAAAATAAAAGGCGCCCCACTTTCCGCCAGCGGGCAATTGTAACCTCCGGGAGCCTTACCAATCCTGCTTTCCAGGTCAAGGTGTTTTAGCTCCTGCATTTTTTGAAGACATTCACCAAAAAACGGGCGAAGCTTTGTAAAGCAGTCAACAGTTTTATTGATCAATTCTTCACTGGCTTTAAAAGGCTTTAAGGGCTCGGTGCCTGCTGGTTCCGCATCTGTATCCCATGGACGCAAGGTATCCAGTCCTAGTTTCTTCTTTTTCTTTTCATAAATAATGTTCACCAAAGGCAACACATGCAATTTTACTGCTTCGTGAAAAGCAAAGCAATCTTCCTTAGTATAATCAAACCTGCCAAGTTCTTTAAAACGATAATCGCGGTAGTTACTGAATCCGGCATTGATGGCTTCCTGCGCCCGTTTTTCAATCAACTGTTTGTACAGGTCATTCAATGCATCTTTGTCTTGCAATCTTCTGTCTTGTATTTTTCTGTATACTTCTTCCCTAACACTTCTATCGTGACTTTGCAAAAATTTAGAAGCCTGCTGTAACGTGTAAGTCTGGCCGTTCATGGTCACTGTCATCTTACCTGAAATAACACCGTACTGTTGTTTTAATACAGATAATTCTGCCTGCAACGGAATGTTTTCTTCCCTGAATAATTCCATGCCTTTACGAATGTTGCGGAGGTAGGTAAAATATTTTTCTTTATCCAGGCTGGCGGCCAGCGGATGGCTGGTTAGTTTTTTATTTAAGGCATCGGTATATGGCTCAATGTTCGGCTGAATTTGCAAGCAATAAAAATTGAATGCTTCCTCCAATTCTTTATTTTCTGTATCGCAAGTCATTTTTATCTGGCGCCAGCACGCATCTTCACTCACTACGGCTTCCAGTTCGCTCTGGTCTTTCATCCATTGTTCCAGGGCTTCCGGCGTATCAATATTTCTATCCAGTAATTCTTTAAAAAAGGGCTCCAGATTTTGCCAGTCTGTTAAAACAAAATTGGCAGGCACAAAGTGACGTGGTGTTTTTTCAATTGCTGCTGTGTACATAAAAATTGCGTTGATTTATTTAACAACACTACCGTAGTTTAAGCAACTACGGTAGCAGAACATGCTGTCCCTTTTTTAGGAACAATCAATAAGTTTCGGCGGTTATGCCATCTTTCTTGGAGAGTTTATTTTTTTTGGCGGAGCTGCTTTTACATTTACCTGTTTTGTTTCAGGAGCTTTTGCCTTTGGAGTAGCCACTTCGTGGGCCGTAGTATCCGCCTCTGTAGTTTCTGATAATTTTATTTCTACATTATTGGTTTTTAAAAGATCAAACCAACGGATCATTTTTTTCATATCGCTGTTATACACCCTTTCAAAATCCATGTCAGTATATACTTTTTCAAAATAGGCTTTAATCGCTTTATTGTCGGCCTTTGCATCCGGTAATTTTTCTGTGCTGTTTTGCATGGCGGTAAATACGTCTACAAGGTTCACATTATCCTTAACAGTA
This sequence comes from Chitinophagales bacterium, assembly GCA_038210625.1. GTDB lineage: Bacteria > Bacteroidota > Bacteroidia > Chitinophagales > Chitinophagaceae > Ferruginibacter. The sequence goes on from JBBQWL010000014.1 coordinate 99,461, forward strand.
AAAACTTCAATACTTTCCAGGTGCGAAAAATTATGCAAACGGGTACTTACAAATTTGGTGCTTTTATCTTCCAATGACTTTACTACGCCACCATCTGCTTTTGAAGACAATAATTCGTACAAACCGCCTAAGCCGGTTACTGAAACGAGTCTGTTATAATCCATAAACTGTAATTTTTTGAGCATCAAAGATAAACTTCTGTACTGATTGACGAATTGTTAAATTTTAAAAAATGCATAAAGTTTTAAATGAAGTGCTTACAGCTTCATTTAACCTTTTATCTCATCAATACAAATAAAAGTTAAAAAGATCGCCTGTTTCTTTTACGATTGTCGTCTTATGAAATAATATAAACTGCAATACATGACAAAATTTATAAGAGCTTTTCTTTTTTTAATTTTTAGCTCAGCAAGTGTTTATGCCCAAAACGGTAGCGTAAAAGGCACTTTACAGGAAGCTACAACTAAAGCTCCCGTAAGAGGCGCATCGGTCGTTATTTTTTTAGAAAAAGATTCCGCAAAAAACGAAGTAAAAAGTACAGTTACAGAGGCCTCCGGAAATTTTGAATTGAACGATTTGCCAAAAGACAGTTTTTTGATTGCAGTGAGTTCAGTGGGGTTTCAGCAGTTAATAAGACCCGTAATTGTTGGTGACGGTTTAAAAGATATGGGCGTGTTGCTTTTTACAAGACAGGGAAAAGACCTTGCAGATGTAACAATTATTTCGAAAGCTTCGCCTGTAGCCCAGAAAGGTGACACTACACAATACAGTGCCAGCCAATATAAGGTAAACCCGGATGCAACTACTGAGGATCTTATAAAAAAGATGCCGGGTATTACAGTGGATAAAGATGGTACAGTAACAGCCCACGGTGAACAGGTAAAAAAAGTTACGATAGATGGAAAAGATTTTTTTGGTGATGACGCTTCCGCCGCATTAAAAAATCTGCCTTCTGAAGTGGTGGATAAAATACAGGTTTTTGACAGGTTGAGTGACCAGGCACAATTGACCGGCTTTGATGATGGTAACAGTGTAAAAGCAATTAATGTAGTTACCAAATCGGGCATTAAAAACGGGCAGTTTGGCCGAATTTATGGAGGTTATGGAACAGATGATCATTATGCTGCGGGTGGTAACATCAGTTTTTTTAATGGTAACCGGCGTATTTCACTGGTTGGTAATTTCAATAATATTAATCAGCAAAATTTTGGTTCGCAGGATTTGCTGGGCGTTACCAGCAGCGGTGGCGGCGGACGTGGTGGACGTGGCGGCGGCAATACGGATAATTTTTCCGTTGGTCAATCACCCGGCATCAGTAAAACAAATGCGGTTGGTATAAACTACAGCAATGTGATTGATAAAAAGGTAACTATTACCGGTAGCTATTTTTTTAATAACAGCAATAATGTTAATGAGTCTGTGGTGAACACCGAAACATTTTCCTTACCTAAAAATCTTTTCAGCACACAGCAATCTAATTCTATTGCCAACAACAATAACCACCGTATCAATATGCGGGTGGAATATAAAATAGATTCCTCCAATTCAATTTTTATTATACCGAGTTTGAATTATCAAAATTATAATTCAAGCGGCCTTACTTCTTTGCAAAATTTTTATGGCACGGGTGATTCTTTGAATACATCCATCAACCGAAATACCGCACAGCGGGAAGGTTTTAATATCCGCAATAATGTTATGTTCCGGCACTCCTTTGCCAAAAAGGGCCGGACCTTTTCTTTAGGCTTCAACACAAATTATACAAAAAATGACGGTAACAGCGTAACCAATGCCCAATACCGTTTCTTTAATGATGCTGCAGTTGTTGATTCGCTGCAACAACAGTTATATGACAACAACACCAACGGCCATTCTATTGGTGGAAATATTGCTTACACTGAGCCAGTCGGTAAAAATGGTATTTTGCGTGTTGATTATACCCCGTCTGTACAAAAAAATAAGGCCGATCAGCAGACCTTTTCTTTTGACGGACAGAAGTATTCCATGTTTGATTCCACACTGTCAAACAAATTTGATAACACTATTACAACCAACAATGCGGGTTTGAATTATCGCAGATCAAAAAACAGGGATGAGCAATTGTCTTTTGGCGTAAACTTTCAAAATGCCAAGCTGGAAAGCCAACGAATTTTTCCGATAGTGTCATCCGTTAACCAAACCTTCACTGATATTTTGCCCAGTGCTATGTGGCGCAAAAAGTTCTCGGCCAGCAGCAATATCCGGGTATTTTACAGGGCTTCAACCAATTTCCCTTCAGTAAATCAGTTACATGATGTCGTAAACCTCTCCAATCCATTACGGGTTAGTGCGGGCAATCCGGCTTTGAAAGAATCTTACACCAACCTCCTGTCTGGACGGTACACCTATACCAATTCTAAAACAAGCCATAGCTTTTTTGCGAATGTTTTCCTGCAAACAGCCAGTAATTACATTTCTAATGCCATATACATAGCCCGGCAGGATACGGTTATACAACAAGGGATACAATTAAAAAAAGGATCGCAACTTACCAAGCCTGTTAACCTGGATGGCTATAAAAGCCTGCGCACTTTTTTAACTTATAGTATGCCCATTAACCCCATTAAAACAAACCTCAATTTAAATGCAGGTTTTACCTATTCCCGGTTGCCGGGGTTAATTAATTACACGCAGGCTATCACAAACAATTATGCCTATAATACCGGGATAGTGCTGGCCAGCAATATTAGTGAATACGTTGATTTTAACCTGTCTTACAATGCCAGTTTTAACAATGCTCAAACTACATCCACCATTGCGTCAACCAATAATTATGTGAATCAAACGGCAGGCTTCCAATTGAACTTATTGGATAAGAAGGGATGGTTTGTAAGAAACGATATTACCGGGCAATCTTACAGCGGTTTAAGTGCAGGATTGAATCAGCATTTCTGGTTATGGAATGCAGCTATCGGAAAAAAATTCCTAAAGAAACAGGCAGGTGAATTAAAATTGTCAGTATTTGATTTACTAAAACAAAATCAGAGCATTGTGCGCACTGTAACCGGCGCCTACATTGAAGATGCACAAAGCCAGGTATTGCAGCAGTATTTTATGCTCACGTTTACTTACAGTCTCCGGAATTTTGGCGTGGCTGCCAAAAGTCCAAATGGCGATTTCAGGGGAAGGGAAGGTATGAATCGGCCAGGTGGAAGAAATCCATCCTTTTAACTATTTTTAGATTGGATTTAAAAAACTGTTAGAGTTGAACCAATCTGAAGCGGAATTAATAAAAAAATTACAAGAGGGCCAGCAGCAGTCATTTGCTGACATTGTGAGGCTGTATCAGGACATGGTATACAACACGGTTATAAGCATTGTACAAAATGAACTGGATGCAGAAGATATAACACAGGAGGTTTTCGTACAGGTGTACCAGTCAATAGGAACTTTTAAGGGCGAATCAAAATTTTCAACCTGGTTATACCGTATTGCAATTGCAAAAGCACTGGATAGTGAGAAAAAAAAGAAACGTAAAAAGCGTTTTGCATTTGTTCAGCAGTTGTTTGGGGAGCATGGAGAGGAACAGTACAGCCCGGAAGAATTTAATCATCCAGGCGTGTTACTGGAGAATAAAGAAAAAGCAGCAGTTTTGTTTAAAGCCCTGAAACAAATACCCGATAACCAGCGGATAGCTTTTACGCTGAACAAAATGGAAGGATTGAGTAACGAGGAAATTGCAGTTATTATGAACACCAGTTTTTATGCAGTGGAATCTCTGCTGGCCCGGGCAAAATTGAACCTAAAAAAAGGGTTAAAAAATTATTACCTGCAGGAGTCCAATAAAAAATATGATCATGAAAAATAATAAAAAAGTAGAGGCAGAAATTGAAGCTGCGTTAAACAGCTTAGATGATATAAAAAGGGCCGCACCTGCGCCTTACCTGCTAACACGAATACATGCAAGGCTTGGCAGCCCGGTAACAAATACCTGGGAAAGTATAGCCGCTTTTATAAGCCGCCCGTCTGTATTGGTGGCAGGATTATGTTTATTAATTACCATTAATATTTCCGTACTGTTTTATAAAAACTACACCCCGTCCAATACAGTGACTGAACGTTCATTAACCATCTCTGCAGATGAAGAAGATGAATACAATAACCTTGCAACCATTGATAATATTGAAAACCAATAAATTAATGACTACAAAACCTAATAACAAATTGTTGCTGCTGCTCATTGGTTTTTTGCTGGTGACAAATGTGGCAATGCTGCTATTTTTTATGAATAGCCGACCTACCGAAAGGAAGGGCATGCGGGCAGAAAGAAAAGCCATGATGACGGCTTTTTTGCAAAAAGAAATTGGCTTTAGCCAGCAGCAACTAACGCAATATGATTCACTTACTGAACAACACAAAAGAACGGTAAGAGCGATGTTTGAATCAGCAAGAAAGGATAAAGAGCGCCAGGTTAAACAATTGACCGCTGATAATTTCAGTGATTCATCTATCAATGGTCTCTCGACGGTAGCTGCTGCAAAACAAAAAGAAATGGAAGTAGAAATGTTTACCCATTTTAAAAATGTGAGAAACATTTGCACCCCCGCACAACTACCCAAATTTGATTCGTTGTTTTTTACGATGCTAAATAAAAGACCAGAAGACCGAAAAAAATAATTATTTAAAGCGACTGTTTATTTAAAAAAGGTCGTCTAATTGAGCAGAAAATAAAATTACACTATATGAAAAAACAAATTGTATTATCTATACTGGCCTTCTTTTTGACAATAGGTTTTGTAACAGCCCAGGATCAGCGTGGTCCACGGTTTACAGTTGAAGAAAGAGTAAAAGCAGTAGATGAAAAGTTAGCTGAGTTTAAACTAGATAAAGACAAACAATCTAAAACAGATAGTGTGTTTACTTCGTACTATACTACTATGCAAAGAGAGCGGGAAGCTATGATGAGTGGTGGGGGTACCCCGGACCGCGAAGCAATGAGAAGTAAAATGTTAAAACTGAATATTGACAGAGATGAACAGTTAAAGCAAATTTTTACTGACGATCAATTTAAAAAATGGAAAGATGATATTGAGCCTGCCTTGCGCCCACAGAGGCCCAACCGGCAGCGATAATAAGAAGGTTAATAATAAAGATGGTTATTTTGGTTTTTTGATTGAGTGATTAAGACCCTGTTTCGTTAAGAAGCAGGGTTTTAGCATTATATCGTTTCTATAAAGTGAGACAGCCTGGCATATACTTTAAATTACCCATTGTTAGCGGATAGAGATAATTCTTTTAGCACATTTTGAATTCTTTCATTCACAGTTTCATAATCACTGAAGCCTTTCGCAATTAAATAAAATTTGCTGTCATTTTGCTGAATTAATACCTGGGGAAAGCTGGTAACCTGTAAGTGCCTGCACAAAGCAAATTCATAATGAGCCTTCTCTTTAAATGCTTCACTTTTTAATTTTTCAAAGAATGCTTCTTCAGGTATTGAATATTTTTGCAGCAGTTGACGGTAGGCTTCATCGTCATCCAAATCCCTGCCTTCGTAGTTTAGCGCATACTGCAAATCGCTGGCAAAAAGAATCGCATCATCCGGGTAATATTCTTTAAAAACACACAATGCGATGGCTGGTTTTTCAGAGTTCATAACCCAATCACTTTTATCCGGATTATTGACGTGCCATAAAAAATCTTCGCCGAACTGTATGCCGGTTAATTCTTCCACATTTTTATACGCCTTCTGAATATAGGGACCTATTCTTTCAATTGGCATTACGTGCTCGCCTGTCATCATGCCCCCGCTCAATACTTCAACATAGAATTCATTTTTGTACTGCGCTGCAATTTTTTTTATTACCGGGCTAAAGCCATAACACCAGCCGCAGTAGGCGTCGTAACAATAAATTAAAGTAGGTTTATTCATGGTAAATCTGCTTGTTTATCTTTCAATAATTGTTTCTGGGAATGGGGATTATTCAAAAACGATTGTTTTGTTTTGATGAATCAAAACCCGGTCTTCAAATACCAACTGTAAAGCCCTTGCCAATACGGCAGTTTCAATTTCTTTGCCCGAACGGGCCATATCAGCGGCTGTAAAAGAATGCGTTACAGGAATAATTTGTTGGGCAATGATAGGTCCTTCGTCCAGCTGATTGGTTACAAAGTGTGCTGTGGCACCTATCAGTTTAACACCTCTTTGATACGCCTGCTTGTAAGGACTGGAGCCAACAAAAGCGGGTAAAAAAGAATGGTGAATATTGATGAGTTGAAAGGCAAACCGCCCGACAAAATCAACTGAAAGAATACGCATGAACTTCGCCAGTACGAGATAATCAGGATCATATTTTCTAATAATTGAAAGCAGGGAAGATTCGAAAACTGCCTTGTCAGTATTTTCGGCAGATACCAGGTAAAAAGGGATATCAAAGCGGTTACAAATTTCTTCCAGCGTTGGATGATTGCCAACTACGCATTGCACAGCAGCACACAATGTTTTAAAATGATTTCTTATAAGGATATCGCTCAGGCAATGGTAATCTTTGGTCACCAGTACTATTATTTTTTTTTCTGCCTGGGGGCTTATTTTGACCGCGGCGCCAGGGGGCAGCACGGCTTCCAGCTGGCGCTCCGTCTTCAAGATATCAATACTACCAGCCACGACTACACGAAGAAAAAAGCGGTTGTCAATAGTATCAACATGTTCCCGCATCGCAACAATATTGAGGCCCATTGACGCAAATATATTGGCCACTGCACCCACCAGGCCCACCTGGTCTTTACATTGAATTAATATTACCATGTTTACTTTTTGAGGGCTGGAGAGAGCGGAGTTGTTGCTTCTTAAAATAATCATCTTTATAAAACACTCCTTAAAGGTGAGCCACCCTTATGGGGTGACCCACCTTTAATGCGCTTCCAGCCAGTTATCGCCCGCGCCAATCTCGGCGTCGGTTGGCACTTCGTTTGGAAGTTGTAAAGCTGATTGCATGCATTCTAAAATCACTGGTTTTATCAAGTCGATTTCATCTTTATGTGCATCAAAAACCAATTCATCATGTACCTGTAGCAACATCTTTGATTTAAAACCCCGGCTAATAAACTGCTGGTGAATTTTGATCATCGCCAATTTTATCATATCTGCCGCAGTACCCTGGATGGGCGAGTTAATGGCATTGCGTTCTGCAAAGCCACGTACGGTAAAGTTCACACTGTTGATATCCTTCAGCCACCTTTTACGCCCCATCAACGTTTCAACATACCCATTCTCTTTTGCAAAGTTGATGGTATCATCCATATACTTTTGAATATTGGGAAACTGCTTTTTATAATTGTCAATGATTTCTTTTGCTTCTGTACGGGAGATGCTTAAATTTTCTGCCAGGCCAAAAGCACCCTGTCCGTAAATAATACCGAAGTTTACGCTTTTAGCTTTGTACCGCATTTCCTTCGTTACCTCTTTTTCTTCTACGTTAAATACTTTAGCTGCAGTAGCGGTATGGATATCCTTACCGGTTTTAAAAGCATCACACATATTTACATCACCGCTAATAGCGGCAACAATGCGCAGCTCAATCTGGGAATAATCTGCGGAAATAAGTACGTGATTTTCATCCCTGGGAATAAATGCTTTTCTAATTTCCTTTCCTCTATCCGTTCTTACGGGAATATTTTGCAGGTTGGGATTGGTACTACTCAATCTTCCCGTTACGGCTACCGCCTGCGCATAGGAAGTATGCACGCGGCCGGTTTTTTTATTGATCAGTTCAGGTAACGCGTCGATATAGGTATTTTTTAATTTGGTAAGTTCCCTGAAAGTTAAAATATCGTCACATATTTTATGCTGACTGGCCAGTTTCGCCAATACATCTTCGCCTGTTGCATACTGGCCGGTCTTTGTTTTTTTTGCTTTGGGGTCCAGTTTCATTTTATCAAACAACACTTCACCCAACTGCTTTGGTGATGCAAGGTTAAAACGTAAACCCGCTTGTTCGTAGACACTTTCTTCACTTATTTTCGCTTCAGCTTCCAGTGTTTTACTGTAATCTTTCAAGAAATTTTCATCAATGCGGATGCCTTCAAATTCCATATCTGTCAATACTTTGATGAGCGGATTTTCTACTTCGTAAAAAACTTTTTCTACTTCCTTATTTTTTAACTCATCCAGGAAAACCTTTTTTAACTGCAGGGTAATGTCCGCATCCTCGGCAGCATACTCTTTTATTTTTTCAGGCTCTACGTCCCGCATATTGCCCTGTCCTTTTCCTTTTTTACCTATCAATTCTTCAATGTGTACAGGCTCGTATCCCAGGTATTTTGTGCTCAATGCGTCCATGCTGCTTTTGCCATCAGGCTCGGTTACATAATGCGCCAACATGGTGTCAAAAATATTTCCTTTCAATTCAATGCCATACCATTTCATTACCAATAAATCGTACTTAATATTCTGACCAACCCAGGTTTTTGTAGCATCATTAAATAAAACCAAAAAAGGCGCTAACAGCTGCAGACACTCTTCCCTGGAAACCGGACAGGGGATATAAAAGGCTTCACCTGGCCGGTAAGAAAAACTAAGGCCGACAAGTTCAGCGTCGTTGGCATTAATAGAGGTGGTTTCTGTATCAAAACAAATTTCCTGCTGGTGAATCAGTTTACCAATCAGAGCATCTATACCGTCGGTCGTGTTCACTAAAAAATATTCATGCGGCGTGTTGTGTATATTTTTATCAACCGATAAAATACTGCCTGCTTCTTCTGGTAACAATTCGGGTTGCGCAGCTGCAGGTGCATGTGTTGTTTCTCCAAAAAGATCCATTTGTCCGCTGGTCGCTTGTTTTCGACCACCCGTTTCCTGTATCTGCACACCGGGTGGCAACTGGATCTCTTCGCCTAAAACTCTTTTTATAAACCCTCTAAATTCAAGCTCCGTAAATACTTCCTTTAAGCTTTCCCGGTTCATTTCCTTTATCCTGAAATTTTCTTCATGAAATTCTGTAGGAACATCCACAATAATCGTAGCCAGTTTTTTACTCATTATGGCTGCGTCTTTTCCCGCCCGTATTTTTTCGCCAAGAGCCCCTTTTATGTTGTCTGCATTGGCCAGTATATTTTCCAGTGACTGATATTCTTTCAACAATTTTGCAGCTGTCTTTTCGCCGATGCCAGCTATACCTGGTATATTATCTACTGCATCACCCATCAACCCTAAAATATCAATTACCTGCGCCACATTTGCAATATCCCATTTTTTGCACACCTCCTGTGGCCCCATTATTTCAATGGTTCCTCCCTGGTAAGGCGGCTTATAAATTTTAATATTTTCACTTACCAGCTGACCATAATCTTTATCAGGCGTAACCATAAATACCTCGTAGCCCACTTTTTCAGCTTGTTTTGCCAAAGCTCCAATAACATCATCGGCCTCGTAACCATCAATGGCAATCACCGGAATATTAAAAGCTTCAATAATTCTTATTATATCAGGAATAGATGAACGAATGTCTTCCGGCGTTTCCTGCCTGTTCGCTTTGTAGTCTGCAAAATCTGTATGTCTTTCTGTAGGGGCATGGGTATCAAAACACACCGCCATGTGCGTAGGCTTTTGATTATTGATGAGGTCGATTAATGTATTGGTAAATCCAAATTGGGCATTGGTATTTCTGCCTTTACTGGTAATGCGTGGGCTGCGAATGAGTGCGTAATACGCCCTGAAAACAAGGGCATAGGCATCTAATAAAAATAATTTTTTTGACATGCCGTAAAAGTAAAACAATTGTGCACGCCAATCAAACAGTTAAAAAACTCGTTGAAACTTTTACTCCTTTAGAAAAACTAATTTGTTTGTTTTTGACTAAGCTGATTTGCATTGCAAATCCCAGGAGACAATAATGAATCAGCAACTTTTAATATTCAAGTAATTTGTCAGATTTTGACCAGTCTATGATGTAAAGTATTACAGAGAAAAAAAGAGCAAAAGTCAGGACTATAAAATTTTTCATATTAGGGTTGTTGGTACCCTTTAGTAACTGAAAAAGCTTGCTATTATTGTATTGCAAATCAAATTTTAGGCGATAGAAAGCCAATTTCACATATACACAATTCTGAAACCTACGTTATGTAATTATTAATCAGGAAGATAGCCAGTTATCAGAAAACTGCTAAAACCTGGTATCAATAAATAAAGGCAACATTGCTCGCCAGGTTGGCCAGTCGTGTTTCCATTCATTTCCCCAAACGCTTAGCTCGTAGTTAATCCCTTTGTTATATAAAATACCAGCAAAGTTCCTTGCCGCTTCCGGATCTTCGTATTCGCCGCAACCGGTTAAAATATGAATGTGGTGGCTGCTGCGAATTTGCTCCAGTATGCGGTGGTCGGTAAGATTTGGCATATACATCGCCGGTGAGTTAAAATAAACCTGTTCATCGTAAAATCCTTTGGTGTATTCTCTCAGGTCATATACGCCACTCATAGCAATTACTCCATCAATCAAATCAGGCCGTTTTAAAAATAAATTCATACTGTGTAACGCACCAAAAGATGCCCCTGATACAATCACCGGTGTTTCCTGCGAAGTGGCATTTTTTACAAAGGGAATTACTTCGTTAAAAATATATTCGTTAAACCTGTTATGATTGATGGCTTTGTGTTCGCCCTGCATTTCCTGGTGCATCCAGCTTTCCGTATTCATGCTATTAACGGAAAATACTTTTACTTTTCCGCTATCGATAAGCGGTGAAAGCGAATTTATTAATTGAAAACGTTCATATTCCAGGTAGTCGGCTGCCGCGGTGGGGATTAATAAGAGGGCAAAGCCATAATCGCCATATTGTGCAATAGGCATTTCTCTTTGTAAAGCGGGGCTGTACCAGCTGGTAAGGTCTCTTTTCATTTTGCTGTTTTACAGGTTGTTGGTAAATACCTACTTGGATTTAAAATATCACCAATCATTTATTCTACAACTCCTTCCTTAATCTCCGTCCACAAATCGCGATAAGATTTTGCGGCATAACTACTGGGTGCAAATTCTTCAATGGGCTGACGGTGTATGCCCATTTTTTCTACATCGGATAAATAAGGGATATAATTTTGAAAAAACTTCTTGTCTTTATATAAGTGTTCCATTATTTCATTGTGCATATTTTTACGTAAATCGGCCATTGTAAAAAAGCACATTAGCTTGGTACTGTCCAGGTCTTTTTCTTTAAAATAATCTTTCACCATATTGTATGTTCTGATGGAAAGTGTGGTAGGTATTATGGGCATCAACACTACATCAGCAGCATGAAAAATATTTTCACTTAATGCGCTGAATCCGGGCGGGCAGTCAATAAAAACGAAATCATATTCTTTTTCCAGTTGCTTTAAAATGCTTTTTAACCTGCTTTTTTGCCCCTTCATTTCTTCTACCATAATATCAAAACTTTTCACGGCATTGTCGCTGCCAATAATTTCCAGGTTTTCGTATTCGGTAGATAGTATAGCACTTCCAAGATTGGCATCTTTGGCGATAAGGCTTTTTATACCTTGCGCATCTTTTGGTTTTACTTTGTAATAAAAAGTGGTGGATCCCTGCGGATCAATATCCCACAACAAAGTTTTGAAACCATCTTTTGCAGCCAGGTAAGCAAGATTTACACAGGAAGCCGTTTTACCAACACCGCCCTTTAAATTGTAGAGTGCTACTGTAATCATAAAATAGATTTATTTTATTGAGTGATAGATGTGAAAGATAGTAAATTATTTAAAACGGAAAAGCTGTTATTTATAGTTTTGAATATTATTTATTTCTCTACATTGTTACAGGAGGGTGCTGGCTGAAATCCCCGGCAGCAGGCACCTTTATCGGTTGGCACTTAAAAAGTGCACGGTGCAATTATATAATAAGCCAACGAAAATGAAAATTTAAACATTCCAATACGCGGCTGACGGAATTAAGAATCAAAAAGCATAAAAGACTTTTGCTGTTTATTTCGAAGTAAATCACGTGTTCAGTTAACCCTGTTGGGCAAAGATCAAAATACTATACAAAGTGGATAATCAGTTGGTTACTTATCTAAAGAATATCATAAAACGAATGACTTAAAAGTTTGTTTTTACCCTTTATTTTGATAATTTTATTCTGTCTAAAACAACCCCATGCATAAATTATACCTCCTGCTTTTCTTTACAACATGCTTTACCATCGCCCGTTCTCAAAGTATTACTGTGGCTGGCGAGTGTATAAATAATCCAATTTTATTAAACCAGATTACTGATGTAGATGGCAAAGTGGCTTATGAAGCAACTGGAACAGTTGATGGTAACGTCGGTGTACAAATAGATATTTATTGGATAGGAGCACCAGATAATGTATGGGTAGTTGCCTTTGATGGTCAGCCTTATTTCCAGAATTCATGCAACACGATTGCTCCTCCCGGCACCGGAAATGCATCTTGTTTATGGTCTGCGGTAAGCGGGCAAACATGCACAGGGGGAACAGCATTGGCCGTTACGGGATCAGGCGTTTTACCAATTTCAATCAGCAGCTTTACGGCGGCGGTAAATAACAACCAGGTAACTTTAAAATGGAAAACCGCAAGTGAGAATAACAACAAAGGGTTTGAAATTCAAAGAAGCCAGGATGGCGTAAACTGGACAGTGCTTGGATTTGTTGGTGGCAACTTTAATTCTTCCATTGAAAGAAATTATAAATTCATTGATTTGAACCCGCTTCCCGGTGTCGGCTTCTACAGGCTACGCCAGGTGGACCAGGATGAAACATTCAGTTATTCAGCCGTAGCTTCAGTGAAGTATTTAAAAGCCAATTTTTATTCTATTATTCGCAATAACGGAAATAGCCGTTACCAGCTAAATATTGAACCTGTAACGCAACCCGTAATTATTTCACTAATCGACGCCGGGGGCAAGAAATTGATGATTAAAAAAGGTGTTACCGGTGTTCAATATATTGATATCAGCCGTTTTCCTTCCGGTATTTATTTGCTGCAGCTAGCCAGGGGAACAACAACATTTACAGAGAAGCTGATAAAATTTTAAAGCATGACAAAGAACCAACATAACCGCAGGAACTTTTTGAGTTGTATTGCCATCCTATCCGCAGGCACAGCAATGGGATCAACTGTCAACACATTTATTACAGCAAACAAAAAAGAAGAGGCCCCTGACAAAAACTGGGAGCGATTCTGGAAAAAAACAGGAGGGCGAATTTTTAACGGCAAGATCGAGCTGGAAAAACAGCCTTTTGTTAATAATACCAGTGGTCACCATTATCAAAACGGACAAGCAATCTTTTTTGCAAAAGAAAATCTGTTAGCACAGCCAACCTGGATTTATTGGGGCGATGACCGTACAACTCCAAAAGATGTTATAATCACCTTATTCGAAAACAGTGAAACTCAAAAAAAAATTACCCGGTTAAATCGTTTTGAAATAGATGCGGTTTACAGACTCTCGAAAGAACATGCAGCTGATCAGCTTTTACTGACTCATCACAATGCATCAAAGCCTTTAGCTGGTAATATCAGCACCTTTATACAAAACAAAACACTTATTAACAGGCATTCCAATACTCAGCACCTGAGCTATTTTAAGGAGCAATCGTTAGTCTTTCACAAAAAAATTATTTATAACGTTTAAACTTTTATTTTATGGATCCTCTTCTTGCTTCTATTGTACTTTTTGCTGGTAACTTTGCCCCAAGAGGCTGGCTTTTTTGTGAAGGGCAAATACTATCAATTAGTCAAAATACAGCATTGTTTTCACTTTTAGGAACTACCTATGGCGGCAACGGCCAAACCACTTTTGCGTTGCCAGATTTAAGGGGCCGGGTTCCGATTCATCCCGGTACAGGCCCCGGCTTGTCAAATTATGTACTTGGAGAAATGGCTGGAACCGAGAACACTACGCTTTTGATCAACAATATGCCTGCGCATAACCATATATTAAATGCGGTTTCAGACGCTGGTGATACAGCGGCACCCGCAGGTGCTTTGCCGGCCAATACCGGTGCTTTAGATAAAGAATACAAAGCAGCTGCCGGAACAGGCGTAGCCATGAAGGCAACCGCTATAGGAATAACCGGGGGATCTCAACCATTTAGTATTATGCAGCCTTTCCTGGCCTTGAACTATATCATAGCCATAACCGGAGTTTTCCCAAGTCGTAACTAATGGCTAAATATACCGTGAGTGTCGGTTAAGAGAGCGCATCTGCTATGATATGCTCTTTTAACCGGTGACTTTCAACCCACGTGAAATAGTTGAATTAACTCAATTTCCAGTACAATAAACTTTTTAAACTTGAAAGATTTATTGACACCAGCCGAATGGTGGAAACAGCTGGAACCCCAGTGGAAAGATACTTTCAAACGTTCCGTATTACTGCATTCTAATGAACCGGATGCAAATGAATTGGACGGGTTGTTCAATATGCAAACACTTCGGTTAGCCGGTCCTAAAGCGCCATTCCCAAATAGCCAGACTGAGCTAACCAATCTTAATGGGGTAAAAAATTTAATAAATCTTTCGCTGCTAATAGTAACACACCATAAGATTGTAACGGTAGCTCCATTGGCGGGGCTTCATAAACTAAAATCCTTGTTCCTGTTTAATAATACTATCGCGAGTTTAACAGGCGTTGAAGGACTTATTAACCTGGAACAATTGTATGTGCAGCACAATCAAATTACTTCTATCAAACCCGTTGAAAAACTGGTAAACCTGAAGGAGTTTTATATACACGACAACTGCATATCTTCCCTGGAAGGGTTAACCGATGATCACGCAGATAAATTAACAAGACTTGTTTGCCGCCCGAATGAACAGCTGAAACAAAAAGAAATAATTAGGACTGAACGGGAGCTGGGTATTATTTGCCGTTGATTTCAGTCAACAAAAATTGGAAGATTATATTTGCCCATGAGTGTCTCCGCAATTGACGAAATAAAAGACTGGCTTCCCTGGAAACTATTAAATCATGCAACAGAACCGGCTTGCAGCTGGCTTTATACCGGGGATAAAAGTTTTACTGAGCCATTTTTTGATGACACCATTTCCGTTTGCAGAAGGATGGAAAATAACTGCAAATCTTTTAAGACGGTTAGCAGTTTGTCGTTAATGTCAGAATGGGCCAATGCCGCAGATGCCCTGTGTCCTAATGCAATTATCTTTCATGTCTCCCGTTGTGGTTCTACACTTTTATCTCAGTTACTTAGTTTGGATGAAAGCAATATTGCACTTTCCGAAGTGCCATTTTTTGATGATTTGCTCCGGCTTCCCTTTAAAAATGGGTCTTACAACAATAATATGGCTGCTGAGTTTTTGAAGGCTGCAGTTCATTTATACGGTCGTAAACGAACCGGTAATGAAAAACATCTTTTTATAAAAACAGATAGCTGGCATATTCATTTTTACAAATCGCTGAGGTTGCTATATCCGTCTGTGCCTTTTATTTTGTTGTACCGAAATCCATGGGAGGTAGTGTTGTCCCAGCGAAGGCAACGCGGCATGCATGCTGTACCCGGCGTTATTGAACCTGCTATTTTTGGTTTTTCAAACCAGGAGATAAATTCACATGACCTGGACCATTACATCACTAAAGTTTTGGAAAGCTATTTTAATAAAATGATTGAAATAGCACAAACTGATGAGCAGGTTTTGCTAGTTAACTATAATGAAGGAATGGACAACATTTTTTCAAAAATGTATGCTTTGCTAGGACTAGAGATAGATGTAAAAATGCGGCCGCAACTAACCGAACGCACCTTTTTTCACGCAAAGCACCCGCATCAATTATTCAAAGAAGAAAAAGGCGAAGAAAAGGCGTTTCCTTACTTAACACCTGTGCTTGAGTTATATGCTCAATTAGATGAAATCCGCCTGGCTAAGTTCAAATGAAATTCGAAACGTAATTAAACGACTGTTGAGTACATGCTTCAATGGAGCTTTCGCTTGTGTCTATTACCAGGTCAGCTTGTACAGGTATTTCATAGGGATCATTTACGCCCGTAAGATTCCACAATTTATCCGGGTGATCATCTGGTAAAAGTGCTTTTCTATAAAGTCCTTTGGTATCTCTTTTTGTAAGAACTGAAAGGCTGCATTTTACCCAGATAATTTTAGCGCCGTATTGTTTGACAAGCTCAACCCGCAGATCTTCAAATGGATTGATAGCAGCAACGATGGCAATGACACCTTCCCTGTTTTTGTCGCAGGCTACCTTGCAAAGGCGTCGTATATTTTCCTTTCTATCGTCGGCAGAAAAAGAAAGATCGGCATTAATTGTTTTGCGATAAGCATCTCCGTCGATCACTTCGGCGGGAACGTTGATGGCCAGCAGCTTTGACAATAGTTCTTCAGCCAGTGTAGATTTTCCTGCACCCGATAACCCCGTCATCAGGATCATTAACATGATGTAAGATTGTTATAGAAGTTCAGCAACATTTTAAATGATTTTGAATTATTCCATTGTTAGTCCCGCAACCATTTTATCATGAAAGGATATGTATGGCCATCAATCGGATTTTTTGAGGTCGTTGTCATTCCCAGCCATTGCAAAACGGGTACGCCAAAATAATTTCCCTTTGCAAAATTGTCTACTATTGATTCAGCGCCTCCTTTATATCCTTGTTCATGAAAAACAAAATGCGGATCGATATCTAAATGAATACAGGCCGCGTAACTCCAGGCTATCGATGCCATTTCCTCTGAAGCTGCGTCTTTTCTTTGACCAATATTTTCGCCGTGCAATAAACTCCGCTCCGCTGAGGAAACAACTGCAATATGGGCAGCTTCGTGTAACAGATCGCCGGGAAATTTCACTTTGGTTTTATCGATGATTATTTTTCCATCTGCAATTATAAACCCTGGAAGAAAGCAGGCTTCCTCTTTTAAATCTTCATACAATGTTTCTATGCCTATTTCATTTAGAAAGCGAATGGCTTTCTCAAAAAGTATATTCTCCATTTTTAGTTACTGTCGGTTTCCATTTTATTTGCCAGATCAATTGATACGGGCGTTGCCATTAGCCTGAGCTGCTGTATTATTTTAACTCTATCTTCAGTACTATAAAATTGTTTGGTTGATTCCTCAGTACAGTCTTGTTTCAAATCTGCATAATCATGTATAAAGCCCTTTACCCAATCATTTACTTTGCAATCAACAACAAGATGGATGCGATTGGTAACCCCGGAATTATTCACGCGGTGCCTGAGCGATAAATTCAGGTACCAGCATTCGCCTTCCTGCATGGGAATCTGTTCTTCTTCAATAAAAAATGCCACGCTGTTATTAGTGAGAACAGGGATGTGAAATCTTGCTTCTCCTTCCTCCAAACTCATATCATAATCGCTGTGTTCTTTAATACTGGCACCTGCGTTTAAATTCATCAGACGAACGGACATTTTTTCACACTTAAAATGATTAAGTATAGATGCTAAATACGGACAATCGTCTAGAAGAGTAGTATCCTTGTACTGCATGTTTGTTTGTAAAGAACCACTGTGGATAGCTATGTTATTCTCTGTACTACCATTCAAAGACCGGAGCGGTAAAATTGTCCAATTACCTTCGTAGTGTTTTTCATTATAATGCGGTTTCCAAAAATTTGCTTCAAGCCTGTTCACTTCCAGTTGCATCTGCTGTACATCAAACCTTTGTTTAATTCTGCTGTATTTTATCATTGCTGTGCTAACAATTTGCGGAGTTACTTTTTGATGTTACCAGATTGCTTTTTTTAGATAACTGAACAGATGCTATTTCTTCATTCCCTCCAGTTCTTTTTGCAACCGGAACATTTCATCCCTTAACCTCGCAGCTTCCATAAAATCAAGATCCCTGGCGGCTTTTTCCATTTCTTTTTTAATTTTAGCAATGCCCTTTTCCATTTGCGGTATGGTTTTATACACTTCCTGGTCTTCCGCTGCCACGGTAACCAAATCACCTGAATCTCCGATTGAATAGGGATTAGACGGATCATAGCCCTTTACATCCAGCACAGAGCCCTGTGCAAAAATTTGTTCCTTACTTTTAATAATGGTAGTGGGCGTAATGTTATGCTCAATATTATAAGCAATTTGTTTCTCTCTTCTGCGACTGGTTTCATCAATGGTTTTTTGCATGCTTTCCGTCATCTTATCAGCATAAAAAATAACCAGTCCGTCCACATTACGGGCTGCCCTTCCGGCGGTTTGGGTAAGGCTTCTTTCATTGCGTAAAAAGCCTTCTTTGTCTGCATCCAAAATTGCTACCAGCGAAACTTCCGGTAAGTCAAGTCCTTCCCTTAAAAGGTTTACGCCAACCAGCACATCAATAATACCCAACCGAAGTTCTCTTAAAATTTCTATTCTTTCCAGGGTATGGACTTCGCTGTGTATGTACTTACTTTTAATATTAATCCGGTGGAGATATTTGTCCATCTCTTCCGCCATTCTTTTAGTTAAAGTAGTGACCAAAACACGATCGCCTTTGGTAATTCTTTTATCAATTTCATCCAGCAAATCATCAATCTGGTTGATGGATGGGCGAATTTCAATTGGCGGATCTAACAGGCCCGTAGGTCTTACAACCTGCTCTACCACTATACCGCCGGTTTTTTCCAATTCAAAATCCCCCGGAGTTGCCGATACAAAAATGGTTTGATTCACCATGTTTTCAAACTCATGAAAATTGAGCGGCCGGTTATCCAGGGCAGACGGCAGGCGAAAGCCATAATCAACCAAAATAAGTTTACGGCTTCTGTCGCCTCCATACATGCCACTCACCTGTGGAATAGTTTGATGACTTTCATCAACAATACAAATAAAATCTTTGGGAAAATAATCCAGCAAACAGAATGGCCTTGTACCGGGTTTGCGCCGGTCAAAAAACCGGGAATAGTTTTCTATACCATTGCAATAACCTAATTCCCGGATCATTTCTAAATCGTAATTCACCCGTTCACTCAACCGCTGCGCTTCTATAAACTTACCACTGTTTTTGAAATACTCCACCTGCGCTGCGGTTTCATCCTGTATTTCATAAATTACCTGCTGCATAATATCCTTTGGGGCAAGGTACAGGTTGGCGGGAAAGATAGCGGCATTATCAACCAGGCCAATGCGCTTGCTGGTAGATAGTTCCAGGGTTTCAATGCTTTCAATTTCATCTCCAAAAAAGCTAATGCGGTAACCAAAATCTACGTATGGCAAATTGATATCCACCGTATCGCCTTTTACCCTAAAAGTACCACGTGTAAAATCGCCTTGCGACCGGGAGTACAAACTGTTTACCAGCGAATGCAAAAAGCCCTGCCGTGAAATAACCTGACCTTTTTGAATGCGGACAATACCGTTTTCAAATTCAGTTGGGTTACCCATACCGTAAATGCAGCTCACACTTGCCACCACAATAATATCCCTGCGCCCGCTTAATAATTGTGCTGTGGCTTGTAACCGAAGTTTGTCCAGTTCTTCATTTATGCTGAGGTCTTTTTCAATATACGTGTTGCTTACCGGCATGTAAGCTTCAGGCTGGTAGTAATCATAATAGCTTACAAAATACCCGACTGCATTGTCAGGAAAAAATTGTTTAAACTCGCCGTACAGCTGTGCCACCAACGTTTTATTGTGTGTGAGTACCAGCACCGGCCGTTGTACATTTTGAATAACGTTGGCAATGGTATAAGTTTTACCGCTACCGGTTACTCCCAGTAAGGTTTGGTATTGCTCGCCCTCGTTGATGCCTTCCGTTAGTTTACGAATGGCATCCGGCTGATCGCCGGAGGGAGCGTATGGTGATTGCAGATTAAAAGGCATAATGATTTGCTGAACAATAAATGTAGTAAGAAAGTTCCGGGAAAAATCCGGGAGTTTTAAATTTTCACGGTGCTCTTTGCAGTTCGTTCTTTTTGTAAAGACTTTTCATTTTTAATCGTCATTTTACTGACGGCATCTCTCCGGATAAACCAGGCAATGGTAAAAGACGGAATAATATCTGTAAAGGGAATAATCTCTTCTAAAAAATCCAGCACGCCACCGATTAAGCCCAGCCGGCCACCAAATAATTTAAAAAAAATGTAGCCTGAAATGGGTGCCCAAATAATATCAGTAAACTCACCCATGCCTGGAAAAATAAAGCTGGCCATGCCAATCAAATCCATTGCGATGCAAATGCCGATGTTGGGTAAAAACATTTTTTTATCAATTTCTTTCATTCCTGGTATAAGTTTTTATTAATCCATCAATTCTCCTGCCATTTAAAATTCCTGGTAGTATCCTGTTATTGTGGCAATAAACATTTTAGATAAACCTTTTTTTACTGATTGGGAACAATGTAAGAGTAATAGTCCTAAAGGGCTGGCAGCAAAAGCCTGTTACGTTCCAGTGCGCATTTTTGCGGATGGGATATATTTAGGCTTCAATTAGCAAATTAATCTGATTATATCGATGCATTGTTTAACAGTGATTCAACCACAAAATAAATTATACACAGGCCGGGCTGACTTAAAATAAGTGATTTTCATTGTATAATGGCCCCTAATCAGCATTTGGATTGCTCAATTTAACGGCTTTTTACGATCACAAGTTTACATTTAACCTTGTGGTACGGCTGAATTTGCTTACTTTCGCACATTCAAAAAACAGCTGACATTTTTTTAGTAACCGGACTGACCTTATAAATTGAACGGTCGCTGATAAAATAGCTAAAAGCAAAGTAAAAATGAATATAAGAAACATCGCCATCATTGCGCACGTAGATCATGGCAAAACTACCCTGGTTGACAAAATTCTGCACACCACGAATATTTTTCGTGATAATCAGGAAACAGGCGAATTAATAATGGATAGCAATGACCTCGAAAAGGAACGCGGTATTACTATCTTTAGTAAAAATGTATCTGTAATGTACAAAGGCGTTAAAATTAACGTGATAGATACTCCAGGTCACGCCGATTTTGGTGGTGAAGTAGAAAGGGTGTTGAAGATGGCGGATGGTGTGGTGTTACTGGTAGATGCTTTTGAAGGACCAATGCCACAAACACGTTTTGTATTGCAGAAAGCGTTGCAACTGGGTTTACGCCCGATTGTAGTAATTAATAAAGTAGATAAGCCAAATTGTCGTCCTGACGAAGTACATGACGCGGTTTTTGAATTATTTTTTAACCTGGATGCAACAGAAGAACAACTTGATTTTGCCACCGTTTATGGCAGTAGCAAGCAGGGTTGGATGAATACTACGTTAGAACCTACAGACAATATATTTCCACTTTTAGATACGATTTTAGAAAAAGTTCCACCACCGCATGTTACCGAAGGTAATCTGCAGTTGCAAATCACTTCACTGGATTATTCTTCTTTTTTAGGCAGGATTGCGGTGGGAAGAATTGCAAGAGGAACTATCAAAGAAAACCAACCTATTAGCCTGATGAAAACAGACGGCAGTGTGGTAAAGAGCAGGGTAAAAGAATTGTACATATTTGAAGGCCTTGGTAAAAAGAAAGTGACTGAAGTAAGTGCGGGTGATATTTGTGCTGTAGTTGGTATTGAAGGATTTAATATTGGCGAAACCATCGCTGATTTTGAAAATCCTGAAGCCTTGCCTATTACAAGTATTGATGAACCAACAATGAACATGCAGTTCAGCATCAATAACTCACCTTTCTTTGGCCGTGATGGTAAATTTGTTACCAGCCGTCACTTAAGAGACAGGTTGGAAAAAGAATTGGAAAAGAATCTAGCTCTGCGTGTACAGCCAACCGACAGTGCAGATAGCTTTATGGTATACGGTCGTGGTATTTTGCATTTAAGTGTATTGATTGAAACCATGCGCCGTGAAGGATATGAATTAACTGTTGGCCAACCCCAGGTATTGACGAAAGAAGTGGACGGTAAAAAACACGAACCGTATGAAGTGTTAGTGGTGGATGTACCCGCTGAATTCAGCGGTAAGGTAATTGACCTTGTTACACAACGCAAAGGCGAAATGCTGGTGATGGAAAGCAAAGGTGAAATGCAGCATTTGGAATTTGATATTCCGTCAAGAGGCTTATTGGGTTTGCGTTCTCAAATGTTGACCAACACTGCTGGCGAAGCGGTAATGGCGCATCGTTTTAACGAATATAAACCATGGAAAGGCCCGATTCCGGGAAGAAACAATGGAGTAATGCTGGCAAAAAATGCTGGTTTCCCAACTGGTTATTCTATTGATAAATTACAGGATAGAGGCTCTTTCTTTATTGATACCACCGACGAAATTTATGTGGGCCAGGTAATCGGCGAAAGCACCAAACCGGGCGACCTGGTGGTAAACGTGGTAGAAAAGAAGCAGCTGACCAACATGCGTGCAAGTGGTACGGATGATTCAGTTCGGGTAATTCCAAAAAGACAGTTTACTTTGGAAGAATGCATGGAATATATTCAGCAGGATGAGTGCATAGAAGTTACACCAAAAAACATCCGTATGCGGAAAGTGATTTTGGATGAAGATGAAAGAAAGAAAGTATCAAAAATGATGAAGGCTGAAGTAGCTTAATCAAACTAAATTATATTTCAAATCCCTCAATCTAATTGGGGGATTTTTTATTTTAAACCAGCCGAACGATTATTTGTGTTTTGAAATTGAAAAGCCACTGTCAACTGATTGGCAATTGAGATAAATGCTATCCATTCCCCGGGTAAAATTGACAAATCAAAACTTGGTAAATCCCTCCATTTCATACTGCCAGGTTACTTATAACCTTCTATTATTTGTATTACATTTACAACGATCAAAGTCAATTGACTTTATGTTATCAATTGTAGCAGTTACCTCAATTGGACCATTTTCTACAAAAACCAACAAATGAAAAATACCCGGTTTAGTCATCACCTCCTGTTAACAATGTTTTGCCTGTTGAGTATTAACGGGAACACACAAGACAAACCAGTTTCAATAAAAAATGCAAAAGGCCAGTCTGTATACGAGGATATTCCTTATTGGGAATCTTTTAGTGTACGCTATTATTTTCCGGATAGCAACGGCTTGCACAAAGCTGGCGGCGTCTCTGTCAATCGCGACAACCAGGTTAGAATTCTTTCTGGTAAAGGACTTTTAGTACCGGACAATGGGTCGTTTTTTTACCCCGGGGGATTTCTACAGGATATTTCATATCCAGCCATAATGTCCAAAAAAATCAGTGCTATTATAACCTATCACCAACAAACGATCTACCTCGACGACAAACAAATATTCAGTAATGCATGGGCGGGCAAGCTTCAAATTGAGCATGGCCTGCCAAACGCCAGCATTGTCGCTGGCGGAAAGGATTTTCATTTTATGGTGTCTGATGGGCAAAACCTGGTGTACCTGGATAGTAGCGGCAGGAAGATTTGGTCAGGGTCTTTTAAAAATACCATTCAAATCAGGTACCGCGAGTCAACCAATACCTTCCTGTTAGTGTCCCCGGAAATGGTGGCTGAATGTACGCCCGGTTTGCCAATCAGGGAACTGTACAAGGGATCAGCAATCACTTCTGCCCTTGAATTCGGTAAAGAAAAAAAGATAGCAATCAGCACTAAAAAGGGCTATTTTATTCTTCCTGATAAAAACGTGATGGATAAACTGCCGTGTCCTGACATAACCTGTATGCAGGAAATAAACGGGCAACTTTGGTTTGGTTCGGCCTGGGGTGCTTTTCGGTTAAATGCAGATGGAAAATACAGCTATTTCTCGGGAGAGCGCTGGCTGCCTGGCAACAAGGTTATTCAAATTGAAGAAGGACCCGATAACTCTGTGCTGGTGCTCACCACAACAGGACTCGGAAAAATTTATTTTAAAAAATGGACGCTTGAAGACAAAGCATTATTCTTCGAAAAGCAGGTGAGGGAAAAAAATATTCGCTACGGGTTTAATTGCAGTTCGGTAAAAATTAAAGACAGTTATTCTTCAGGACAAACAGGTCATCAGCCAAGCGATAATCTTTGGACCGGAATGTATCTTGCAGGCCAGCTTTTCCGCTATAAAGTGACAGGTTCAGCGGAAGCAAAACAAAATGCCTTTGAATCTTTTGAAGCACTTGAAAGGTTGCATACAGTCACTGGGATTCCTGGTCTTTTTGCCAGAAGTTTTGAACGGGATTATAAAGTTGAAAATGTACAAGATTCGGGATGGCAGCAAAAGGAATTGGTATCTGGAAGTCCGGCAAGCTTGTGGCTTTCTGCGGCCGATCATCACAATTGGACCTGGCGCTCAACGGCAAGCAGCGACCAGGCCGTGGGACAAATTTTTGCGCTTACAGCAATTCTGGAACTTGCAGATGACAAAGCCTGGAAAATGCGTGCGCTAAAATGCCTGGATAATTTGATGGGGTATATTTTAGAAAACAATTTATATATCATTGATGTGGATGGAAAACCAACGCTTTGGGGAAAATGGAATCCGGAATACGTCAATGCTTTCGCCAAAAATGTCGGAGACCGTAAAATAACCTCCTCTAACATTATTGCGTTTTTGCAAACAGCCTATAAATTCACCGGAAAGGAAAAATACAAAACAAAGGCCTATGAATTGATGGAAAAATTTGGCTACCTGGATAACCTGATGCAGCCTATGGCAGAGATTGGATCCAATGAAAATGATCCATTAAGCAAAGTATTGTCAGAAGGATGGAACCACTCAGATGATGAAATGTATTTCCTGGCCTATTGGGGCTTATATCCATATGCCTTTAGTTCAACATTGAAAGAAAAGTATCGTGCAGCAATAAGGGATCATTGGAATATTGAAAGACCAGAACAAAATGCCCTGTGGAATTTCTCTTATGCAATGACGGGTGCCAGAGATTTTAATCTTAGTCAATCTATCAATTTCCTAAAAACCTACCCTGTTGATCTGCGAAACTATGGCATGCACAATTCGCATCGGATGGATATCAGTTTTATACCACAAAATTTCAGGGGCCAAACTACAAAGGAATTATTGCCCCTAAATGAATTGCCTGTTTATCGGCATAACGGACAAATCTTTACATTGGATTCTGACGGAGATGGAAAAAGTTTGATTAGTGCGGGCGACACATGGCTTTTACCCTATTGGATGGGCCGCTATCTTGGTGTAATAAGTGCCCCTGTTCCAACGCAAAAGCAGCAATCAAAATAAGTTCTTTAAAAAGCCTTCAGGTATGGGAGGTTGCATTGCATTATTATCGTTGATATGCTGTTGCTACGTCCGTACATTAAAACGGCGTTCAACTTTCATTGTAAACCTGCGCACAGCGCCTTTGCAAATGGCTCAATGAATATTTTTGTTAAAGCAAGTGTGGAATAACCTATTTTGTATTGACAATTTTTATTACGAGCGTTTATTATTTTATGAAAAAAAAGCTTCTTTTTTTCGTTGCCTGTATTATTGCAGGTTCCGGCGCTGCCGCCCAGTTACCAGCCAATTACTTTACAGAAGATCAGGGACGTGTTTTTCTGCAAAATCATACGCCAACTTCGTTGGTGCAATGGCAAAGCCGCTCAAATGAAATTCTTCAACATCTGCGTGAAGGAATGGAAATACGGCAACTTCCACCAAAGCCTTTTTCTGCACCTATAGTATATGGTAAAAAAGAAATGAATGGTTATTCAGTTGAGAAAGTAGTCCTGGAAAGTTTGCCTGGTTTTTACGTTACCGGCAATTTATACCGGCCAACACGACCACAAACTTCTTACGCAGGCATTCTTTGTCCGCATGGTCACGGCGATCATCCGGAAGGGCGTTTTCGTGAGCAAACCCAAAAGCGATGTGCAACATTGGCAAGAATGGGTGCCATCGTTTTTGTATGGGATATGGTGGGGCAAGGCGATTCAAAACAATGTACGCATACCATTTCCAAAGCTTTAAAACTGCAAACCCTCAATAGTACAAGAGCACTTGATTTTTTACTTTCTATACCTGGCATAGATTCAAACCGCATAGCCATGACAGGAGAATCAGGTGGGGGAACCCAAACTTTTATGTTGACAGCCCTTGACCAACGCATCAAAGTCGTTGTTCCCTGTGTGATGGTTTCTGCCCATTTTTTCGGTGGTTGTATGTGCGAGAGCGGTATGCCCGTTCACAGCCAGGGGAATTTTCAAACCTGCAATGCAGAAATAGCTGCGCTGGCGGCACCCCGGCCAATGTTGCTGATTTCTGACGGAGCAGATTGGACAAAGAATACCCCGAAAGTAGAATTTCCATACATGCAAAAAGTGTATGAACAGTATGGAAAACGGAATAATGTTGAATTGGTTCATTTGCCCAATGAGGCACATGATTATGGACCTTCTAAACGAAAAGCCATGTATGCGTTCATGGCAAAGTATCTTAACCTTAATATTGATTTCGTAAAGACTGCAGGGGGAGAGATTGATGAAACACCTGCGGTGATCCTTGACCAGCAGCTATTGGAAGTCTTTGATGAAATGCATCCTTTGCCTGCAAATGCAGTTCAGGGAGATGAGGCTGTATTGAAGCTTTTAGACGGGCAATAAAATTTTGAACAACTTTGTAATTTAGCTGACACACAGCGTTGCGCAGGTAAATGGTAATATAAATAAGTTAGGAGTGCGACGAATAATCTTTTAAACAAAAAAGCCTTAACACGGTTTTAATAGTGTTAAGGCTTTTTTAAAAGCTGTAGGGGGAGGGATCGAACCTCCACGGAGCAGTTAGTTGTAGCACAAAGTTGAGTGGTCGACCCTGGTCGAGTCTGCATTGCTGCAGGCACGGCTCTATGCTATATTTATCCTGTTATCTCCACCCCCGAGACAAGAG